>JBGSWU010000326.1:0-6357 GCA_041751795.1 Thermomicrobiales bacterium | reverse complement strand
TTCGGTCACGCTCAACTGCCTCGCGAGCGCCCGATTCGAACGCCCCTCGGCCATCAGCGCCAATACATCGCGCTCCCGTCCAGTCAACTCAGCCAACTGGCTGCGGGCCGCTTGCCGACCAAGGAAATGCGCGACGATGTCGGGAGCGAGGACCGTGCCTCCGCTGGCGACGCGCTCGAGCGCGTCAATGAGCGTCCCAACGTTGACGACGCGGTCCTTGAGGAGGTAGCCGAAGCCAGTCGGATGGGTTCGGGCCAGATCAAGCGCAAAGCGACTCTCAATCGATTGAGACAACAGGAGGATACCGAGCGTCGGCCAGGTCGCCCGTAGTCGAGTCGCCGTCTCTGCACCCTCATGAGTGAAGGTCGGTGGCATCCGAATGTCGATAATCGCCACGTCCGGCTGGGTAGCCGCCACGGACATTTCCAGCGACGGCCCATCGACGACGGCGCCTGTAACCGTGATACCCGCCTCAACCAGCAGGAGTACGAGTCCCTCACGCAGCAGCACAGCATCATCGGCAATCACGACTCGCATGGTAGTTCCGCAATCACGACGGTGCCACCTCCGCCGCGTGGTCGGACGCTGAGCCAGCCACCGGCTGCCTCAGCTCGGTCGGCAATTCCGCGTAGTCCGTTCCCCGTTGGATTAGCACCACCAGCGCCATCATCCTCAATCACGAGCCGTAACCTTCCGTCTGTGCGGCAGGTACTGATGACGACCGAACGCGGTGTAGCGTGCTTTGCTGCGTTGGCAACTGCCTCGCACGCAATGAACCACGCCGTTTCCTCGACCGATTGGGCGAAGCGTTCCTCCGTCACTTCAAGATGGACAGGCACCGGAGACCGTGTCGCCAGATCTTCCAATGCTGCCGTGAGTCCACCGTCAGTAAGGATTGCCGGGCGGAGCCCATTGGCCAGCTCACGTAACTCCCGCACCGCTGCCTGCAACTCATCGACAGCGGTCGCAACTGTGGATTGCATACGATCGGCGTCGCCACTCAACTCCGCCGCTCGCAGTTGCATCGCGAGCCCGAGGAGCCGTTGCTGAGCTCCGTCTTGCAAGTCACGCTCGATCCGGTGACGTTCGGCCAGCTGCGCCTCGACAATGCGCGCTCGCGAATCGCGCACCTCGACGAGTTGCAGCGTGATCGCAGCACGCAGTCGCGCGTTTTCCAACTCGGTGAGAACCTCGGCTGTGGCCGCTTCAACGGTCTGACGATCGAGCGCCGATCTGTCGAAGTCCACGACGCAGACGGCCTCCGCCCGACGTTGCGCCGTTACCCCATCGGCGCTTGGCTCGATCGGCAACCCTCCCTCATTCACCCAGACCTCGCGCTCGCCGATCCAGTAGGCGACAGCGAGCGAGGGATCGCCGGTCGCCGTCCGCAACGCCTGCTCGACCGTCATGCTGGGCGCAGGCTCGCGCGAGAAGGCACGCAGCATGGCGAGCGTCTCGAAGCGGCGGCGGTTGAAGCGGCGATCCAGCGCGTCTTGAATCATCCGTCGGAGCGGACCCGCAATGCTCGCCGCCGCTAACGTCGCAATCGCCACCGGTATCGCGGAATCGCTGGCTCGGCCGATCGACTGCCCGACGAAGATAACGACCACGACGTAGGCGCCAATCAGTGCCGCTGTGAGCAGTAGCCAGGTGACCGCCCGGCTAACGAGCCGGTCGATGTCGTAGAGGTGATGTTGCCCACTGGCCAGCCCAACGGCCAGTGGGATCACCCCGACAAAACAGGCAGCCAGCACCGAAAGGGCTTCCCTCGCGTCAAGGAGCGCGGCAGCGAGTGCTCCAAACGCAAACAGTGCAAATGGGATGGAGGCCATCCAGACCCAGCGCAACTGCAACCGTTCGGCAGATTTCGCCGCGTGAAACCTACCGACAATCGCCCCGACACCGGCCAGGACACCGAGATGGACAGCGATGATTCCTCCCCATCGCAGGCCGTAGAACACATCCGCTCCGAACGACAACTCAAGTGGATTGCGAATCGTGCCAAGCGACTCGTAGTCTCCGGTGTATGGGCGCACCATGCCGGCGCTGATGCCGACAATCGCGCCAATGGCGGTTGTCCAGACGCAACATCGTGTGAAGCGATTTGCGATCCGGCCCCCGGGCGTCAGCAACAAGATCAAAGCCGGTAGCGACAGCCAGACGATGAACATTGAACCGCCGAAGACCGCCACCATCTGCGCTCCTGGTAACGAACCCGGTCGCGCGACAGCCCCATATGCAACATAGCCGTCGATCACGCCAGTCCCGGTAATGAAGACCGAGAGGATGAGAAACAGCCAACCGACGGGATGGCGAGGTTGGCGGAGCACCAGCGCGGATCCGACGAGTGCCGCACTTGCGATTGGGATCAGGAAGTAGATGCCGAGAAGGACCTGCTGGAGATCACTCCTCCCTGCTGAGGAAAGCCGCAGGTCGAGCACCAGCATCACCACAATGCAGGCGACGACGATTACCCACGTCGCAGTGACGGCAACCAGCGGAAGCGGAGCAGGACGAATGCTGGTGTTCATAATCGTCGATTGTCGCATGGCCGACCGTCGGGCGCCTCAGGGATATCCCTGACTTTACCCTCAGTGTGGCCACCGATGCGGGCTCACCAAAGTCGTCACAGACTGGTCACAGCGGCGAACTGTTCCGCTGAACATGAGGAAGGAGCCGATCAATGCCACAATCGAACCGTCTCGCTGACATCATCGGTGCTGCTGCAGGAGTCGTGGCCGTCGTTCTGATCTTCCTGGGAGTCGCAACCGTGGACCCACAACGCGGTGTCTCCGATCAGGAACTGTTGACCTGGTGGGCAGACAGCGGCAATCGCGATGGCTTCATCGTCTCGATGTATCTGCTGGTGGCGGCGTGTCCGTTGTTCCTGCTGTTCATCGCCAGAATGCGGATGCACCTACGCGCAGCCGATGCTGGGGGCTGGGCCGAAGTTGCATTCGCCTTCGGGATCGTCGCGACGGCAGCGCTGAGCCTGTGCGCCTTCCTACGTGGCATCCTCCCCGCTTCCGTGCGTTTTAATGATGAGCCGCTTCCAGGCGTCGACACACTGCGTTTCGCCACCACCCTCGCCTACGCTGCCTGGGACCCAGTCATCCTCTTCTCGGGCGCATTCGTTGCCGTCGTCTCGGCTGTGGCACTGAAAACTCAGGTACTCCCACGTTGGCTCGGGTGGCTTGGTGTACCGGTTTCGCTCGGTTGCGCCATTATGCTGGCTCTCCAATCGGGACCATTTGCGATCCCGTTGCTCAACGTCTGGATATTGGCAAGCAGCGTTCACCTGCTCCGATCATCGCCTAGCGCAACGGCGGTCGATCCCACACTCCAGCCGGAGTTGTCGAGCGCGCAGGCGTAGGCCAGCGTGCCATCCACTGAAGTCGATGACGGTGAGTCCTCGGCCTGTGCCATTCGACGACCAGCCTCTGCTGTTGTGACCCATAACAGCCAGTGTTATCCTCACTGGCGGTGCGTCTTCAATGGTTTCTGGCGCACGAAGACCGCAATCCAGCCCACCAAACGCGGCGGGATTCACACACGGGATGGGAACGAGAACATGGCAGTCGAGCCGTTGATCTTTGAGCTTTCCAAGTCAGGCCGGCATGGGACAACAGTGCCGGAGGTCGATGTTCCGCAGGTCGAGATTCCGGCTGCGCTCTGTCGAGACGAACTTGGGCTGCCCGAAGTGTCCGAAATCGATGTCATCCGCCACTACACGCGGATGTCGCATAAGAACCACGCGATCGACATTAACTTCTACCCGCTCGGCTCCTGCACGATGAAATACAACTCCAAGATCAACGAGCTCGTCGCGCGGATGCCGGGATTCGCCCACATCCACCCGCTCCAGGATGAGAGCACCGTCCAGGGCGCCTATGAGTTGATGTATGAGTTGCAGGGCTACCTGGCCGAAATCTCCGGCTTCGCTGCCGTTACCCTCCAGCCAGCCGCTGGCGCACACGGTGAATTGACCGGCGTGCTGATTGCCCGCGCCTACCACGCAGAGCGAGGCGACACCGCTCGCGACACTGTCCTCGTTCCGGACTCTGCCCACGGCACCAACCCGGCAACTGCGGCGATGGCTGGCTTCAAGGTCGTCACCGTCCCGTCCGACTCACGGGGCAACGTTGACGTCGAGAAACTGCGCGAACTGGCCGGACCGACAACGGCGATGCTGATGATCACCAACCCGAACACGCTCGGCCTCTGGGACGAGCACATCATGGAAGTGATCGACGTCGTCCACAAGGCCGGTGGTCTGGTCTACAACGACGGCGCGAACTTCAACGCGATCCTCGGCATCGCTCGCCCTGGCGACCTCGGTGTCGACATCATGCACTACAACCTGCATAAGACGTTCTCGACCCCGCACGGCGGTGGTGGC
Source organism: Thermomicrobiales bacterium (assembly GCA_041751795.1). GTDB lineage: Bacteria > Chloroflexota > Chloroflexia > Thermomicrobiales > CFX8 > JBBECJ01. The sequence continues at coordinate 1,958 of JBGSWU010000326.1, read as the reverse complement.
CCAGGTGCGGGACCGGTCGGTGTCCGTGCTGACCTGGCGAAGTACCTGCCCGATCCGGTCATCGTCCGCCGCGATGAGGGTGGCAATGTCACCTACGGCGTCGAGTCGCCATCGGACTCGGTCGGTAAGGTCCACTCGTTCTTCGGCAACTTCGGGATGCACGTCCGAGCCTACTGCTACATTCGGATGCACGGCGCGAAGGGACTCCGCCAGATCAGTGAGGACGCCGTCCTGGCAGCCAATTACCTGATGGTGAACCTCAAGGGTCGCTACGACTTGCCCTACGATCGCACCTGCATGCACGAGTTCGTTCTCTCGGCGCGACGACAGAAGGCGAAGAACGGCGTCCGCACGCTCGACATCGCCAAGCGGCTGCTCGACTTCGGCGTTCACCCGCCGACAACTTACTTCCCACTGATCGTTGAAGAAGCGCTGATGATCGAGCCGACCGAGACCGAGTCGATCGAGACGCTCGACGAGTTCATCGCATCGATGCTCCAGATCGCTGACGAAGCCGAGAACCAGCCAGACTTCGTCAAGGCAGCGCCACACACGACCGAGTACAAGCGACTCGACGATGTCGCCGCCAACCGCAACCTCAACCTGCGCTGGTCAGCCGACAACGTCGCCCCGATGGCACTCGCCGCCGACTAACGTCAACCGACGAACCATCTGAATCCGCCGGACGCATGAACTGCGTCCGGCGGATTCGTTTTTCCGACATGTGCTCCACTTCGGTCGAACCAAGCATGGCCGACGGTACTCCAGCATTCACGTGACGCTGAGTTTCAACTGGTAAGTCACTGGTAAGTCGAGGCTGCGATGCTCTCGTCAGTCATCAAGCAACGTCCGGGCATTCGATCAACCGGTGGTTGCAATGTAGAGAGTAGGGAGCGACCTTGATACCAATCATTTCCGGCGGAGCGCTGCTGTTGATCTTGCTGTTTCTACTGCTTATCGCGGTAGTGACGGTCTACGCACCGACCATCGCGATCATCCTGCTGATCCGAGAGGCTGGTGATCGACGCGGCGCGAACTGGGCAGTGACGCACTGGAAGTCATCGTCCGTAGTCATCACGACGATCGTGGTGACGTCGATGATTCTGCTCCCAGCGTATGCAATGGGGGAGGCACTAACGTACGAATTGGTTGATTACCCAAATGAGTGGTTCTCCTTGGCGTTAACCGTAGTAATCGCCAATCTCATGTCGATCACGTCGACATTCCTGCTTGGAATGCTCATTGAATATCTGAAAAGCGACCTGACACCGCCCACAGGTTCGTAAGCCACCGGCATCTCAATTACCGTTCCGGATGCGGCTAACTGCGGAACATGAGAACCGGAACCGGACAGCGACGGAGCGTCGCCGTCGTCGTGCTGCCGATGATGAGCGTGCGGATACGCGAGTGACCGTACGCGCCCATCACGAGCAGGTCAATCCCGTGCTGTTCGACCTCAGCCAGAATCACGTCTTCAGGGTCACCTGGTTTGATGCTGATCTCAATATTGAAACCGGCTCGGACGAGCGGCCCGATCACTTCCTCGATTTCCCGGCGCGCTGCGTCTTCATTGTCGGACACTGTCAGGATGCGGCATTCGAGTCCGGTCAGCAGCGCAGTGTGGGCCAGCCGGACGATCGCCCGGCGCATGCTGCGTCCGCCGTCGTAGGCGATCAGGAAACGTCGGATCGGCTTGAACTCAGACGACGCGACGAGAATCGGCTTGTGTACCGTCCGGACAACGCGCTCCAGGTTACTCCCAAGGTGCCCTTCCGCAGTATCTGCCGACGCACCCCGTTTCCCGATGACGATCAAGCTGGTTTCGGATTCGAGGTCGCTGATCGTGTCGACGAGTGCGCCCTGTCGTTGCCGGGCGACGACGTCGCTCACCCCAGCTGAACGCACGCGCTCGAGCGCTTCATCGAGGATCAAACGACCTCGCTTCTGCGCCAACCGTC
>JBGSWU010000325.1:0-28355 GCA_041751795.1 Thermomicrobiales bacterium | reverse complement strand
TGGGGGCAGGTGAGGCGCGACGCCAGACAGCACGGGAAGGGGACAGCACGCTTTGGGCGCCTACATTATTCGACGAACGATGGCAACGATCGTCCTGCTATACCTGATCGTTTCCGTCGTCTTCCTGCTGCTCCATCTGTTGCCGGGTGATCCGGCAACGGCTGTTTTGGGTGGGATTGACGCTGACCCTTCTGAGGAAGACATCGCTCGTGTGCGTGAAGAACTCGGTCTCGATCGCCCGCTCTACGAACAGTACGTAACCTATCTTGGGAAGACGGTTCGGCTCGATCTGGGTGAGTCGTTCGTCAACGGACGATCGGTTTCCAAGGACTTGTTCGCGCGACTACCACGGACAATGATGCTGATCGTACCAGCCATCATCCTGGCAATTGTGACGGGTATACCGCTCGGTATCCTGGCTGCCCGATATCGCCAGTCTTTGATTGATCCCGCGGTCTCGTCATTGGCACTGCTAGGATTCTCAGTACCGGTCTTCGTCAGCGGCCTGCTGATGGTCTACTTGTTCGCCATCCAGCTCGACTGGCTGCCAGCCAATGGATTCGTTGCTCCACGCGATGACTTCTTCGGCTTTCTCAAGCGGGCAATCATGCCGATTGTGGCGCTCGCGCTTGGTCCAATGGCTATCACGATGCGAATGACGCGCTCATCGATGCTGGAACAGATGGGCAACGACTATGTCAGGACTGCCCGAGCGAAGGGGCTCCACGAACTGACGGTCCTCAGGCGGCATGTCCTTCGCAACGCGCTTCTGCCGGTCGTAACCGTCGTCGCCTTGCAGTTCGGAGCGATGTTCGCCGGCAGTGTGCTGATCGAGTCGATTTTCAACTGGCCAGGCGTCAACACCTATCTCTTGACATCAATCGGCGTTCGTGACTATCCGGTTGTCCAGGGAATCGTGCTTGTCATCGCGACGATCTTCGTTCTGATCAATTTCCTGACCGATCTCTCGTTCGCGCTCTTCGACCCACGAATCCAGCATAAGTAATTGAGAGGATGAGAGTGGACGAATCGAGCGTAAACACAAGTCCCTTAGCTGCAGCGGAAGCACGTTCATCACCGCGTGTAGAGGGATTACGGAGCTGGACAAGGTGGTTCTTCCGCAGTCCGCGTGTGCTGCTCAGCGGAGGGTTCATTCTACTGTTGTGCGTCGCAGCGCTTGCGGCACCGATTATTACCGACCAGGATCCGTCGAAAATCCGCGCCGACCAGCGGCTAATGTCGCCTGGAGAAAGCGGTCTGCTTGGCACCGATGAGTTCGGACGTGACCTGTTCGCACGGATCATCTATGGCGCACGACTGACATTGATCGTCAGTTTCGGCAGCGTCGGGATTGCGATGGTTCTCGGTGTCATCATGGGGATGTCGTCGGCCTACTTCGGATCGCCAACAGATACGATCCTCATGCGACTTGCCGACGCTGTTCTAAGTTTCCCGCCCATATTGCTGGCAATCTTTATCGTCTCGTTCTGGGGAGCGTCGGTCACAAACGTCATCTTCGTGATCGGTCTGCTTTACACGCCCAGGTTCCAGCGTATCGCCTATAGTGCGACGCTCACTGTCCAGGAAAACGACTACATTCTGGCAGCGCGAGCGATCGGCTCAAAAGCATCGCGGATTTTGCGGACGGGTGTCCTGCCGAATATCCTCGCACCGGTACTTGTCCAGATTTCACTGTCGATGGGTACAGCGATTCTGCTCGAATCCGGTCTGAGCTTTCTTGGCCTGGGACCGCCACCAAATATCCCCTCCTGGGGACGTTCGATCCAGCAGTCCAGCCGCTTCATGAGCCAGCATCCGTGGGGCGTCGTCTGGCCGGCCATCGTCATCTCGGCTGCCGTGCTCGCGTTCAATATCCTCGGAGATGCTCTCCGAGACCGGCTTGATCCTAGACTGAAATCGGCGTAGCCCAGACATCACCAGACACGAAGACGCCGGTATCCGAACGGATACCGGCGTTTGGCTTTCCGCAGTTACGCCGTGGGTTAGTCAGCGATGCCTGCTGCGACACGCTCGCGGTAGGCACTTGGGCGACGATTCGCCAGCGACGGGAGTTGCTTGCGGATCTTGCGGAGGTAGTCGAAGTCGAGGTCAGCGACGACAACACCCTCGCTGTCCGATGACTCGGCGATGACAGTACCCCAGGGGTCGATGATGATGCTGTGGCCGTAGCACTGGGAGTTGTTCGGCTCGTGGGAGCCGTACTGACCCGGCGCGAGAACATAGGTCTGGTTCTCGATCGCGCGAGCGCGAAGGAGTACGTGCCAGTGATCCTTGCCGGTGAACATCGTGAAAGCAGCCGGAACGAGGAGGATCTCAGCACCTTCCAGCGCAAGTTGGCGATACAACTCCGGGAAGCGCAGGTCGTAGCAGATCGAGAGCCCAACCGTGTGGCCATCCACATCAGCCGTCACGATATCGTCACCCGGAAGAATCGTCGATGACTCGTTGGCGGTCACGTTTCCGGTCAGATCGATGTCGAACAGGTGGATCTTGCGATACGTCGCGATGATCTCGCCCGACGGGTCGAACACGACCGATGTGTTGTAGAACATGCCGGGCGTGTTCGATTCCTCATGAATAGAGCCGCCATGCAGGAAGATACCGTGCTGACGCGCCTTGGCGGCAAACCGCTCGGTCGTTGGCCCCGGAATCGATTCGGCGATGCTTTGATGCTGCTCCTTCGGACCTAGGAAACTGACATACTCCGGCAGGACGACGAAGGTTGCTCCGCGTTCGACTGCCGAATCAACCAATTCCTCGGCACGCCGTAAATTCGCTTCCTTATCATCGCGGGTGTTGATCTGCACCAATCCGACTCGCATTGTGTCCGCCATGTTCGTCCTCTCTTAACGTGCTCATTGGTTCGACGATCAGTGATCCATTGACGTGAAATGTGACGCCCTTATCCGATCCCTGCCAGTTCTCTCCTTCCTGGGAACCCCGCATGATTGCCGATGATGTATCTGACCCGGTCGCGGAACATTTCAATGTGCTCATGCATCGCCGCTTCAACACCCGGTTCGTCCCGTGCTTCGATGAGGTCGAGCATCAAACTGTGGTGGGCAAATGTCGGCACGTCATACGGCATCATGCTGAAAGACACGTACCAGTACCGCAGCAACCTCGTGTTGATCTGAATTGCCGCCGCAGCGAGGTAGCGATTGCCGCAGGCGTTGGCGATCGTCCGGTGGAACTCGAGATCGTGATACATGCTGGCTTCATGGTCGTGCTCGTTCAGTTCGACCTTCGTCACCGCGATGATGTCACGCAGGTTTGCGATTTCTTCAGGGGTGATATGAGGAACGGCCATCCGGGCAACAGGTGGTTCAACGACATGGCGAGCAGCGATCATCTCGTTCACTTCAGTAATCGATAGTTCGCGGACGAAGTAGCCACGGCGCGGCAGGCTCGTCACCAGTTGCTCAAGCGACAACCGCTGAATCGCCTCTCGCAACGGCGTTCGTCCAACATCCAGTGTCGCCATCAATGTTCGCTCGTTGAGCGGCTCACCAGGAGCGATTCTGAGACTTACAATCAGACGTTTCAATTCATCGTACGCGTCGTCGGCTTTCGTCGGTTTGATGTTTGGTGGCACCGTCACCATCGACGCACCGTTTTGCTGCATGCTGACCTATTCCTAATTGCCCCATATCGATCGCCGGCCCCTCGTGCTTCCCAACTTGAGCAGCCATCGTGATTGATCCACACCCTAACACGGCAGACAGTGGCCGTGCGTTAGTATGTAGCGTAATATATCCTGAGTATGGATGAGTTCACAGGGGAATGAGAGTGAGTGGGGTCGCATTGCGTGTGACGCGTCAGCGTCAAGGCTGTCACATGCCGCATCCCACGTCGGGTTTCCTCTCCTGATCGAACACATTGCATACGCGATCATCAAAGCATCCGGCCCGAAGCGTTTGGACCGGGAACAGTTGAAGTCAACCGGGTATGGCGCCCGGGAACTTCGGCGACTGAGGGGGAAAGACATGGATCTGTTGGAGCGAATCCAGGCGGGAGTAATGCAGAAACCCGTCACGCGACGAACCGTGCTGTTGGGAGCTGGCGTTGGCATTCTGTCCGGCCTGCTAGCAGCATGCGGCGGCGACGACGAAGAAAGTGGCGATGACGACGGCCCAACGACCGGCGGCGACGCGACAGCCACCACTGGTGGAAGTGGTGCAGCTGCAACCACCGCAGGAGAAGCATCCACCCCGACGGAATCCATCGGAACCGGCAGCCAGCCGACGATGGCAACCGACCAGGGTGAGGCAGTGTCCGGTGGATCGCTGAAGCTCGGCTACTCGTCCGAGCCACCAATCATGGACCCACGTGTGTCGGGTGCGACGCTCGCCTGGCGCCTCTTCTACAACATCTTCGATCCACTCGTCGTTCAGGACGTCGCAACCGGTGACTTCCTCCACGGTCTCGCCACATCCTGGGAGATTTCCGAGGATGGTCTGGTCTACACATTCGAACTCAAGGAAGGTGTGACCTTCCACGACGGCACCCCGTTCAACGCAGAAGCCGTCAAGTTCACGTACGACAGCATTCTTGAGCCGGAGCTAAAGTCACTGACCGCGATTGGCTACCTCGGCCCATACGAAATGACCGAAGTCGTCGACGAACTGACCGCAGCAGTGCATTTCACCGAGCCGTACGCTCCGTTCCTGAACAACCTGTCCCACAGCGTGCTCTCACCGGTCTCGCCGGCAGGGGTCGAGAAGTTCGGAGCCGACTTTGGCTTCAACCCGGTCGGCACAGGACCATTCATGTTTAAGGAATGGCAGCAGCAGACGTCGATGACATTCACGAAGAATCCAGATTACAACTGGCCCCCAGGCGTGTACACGCACGAAGGCCCGGCTTATCTCGATGAAATCGTGATTACGTTCATCACGGAGCCGACAACCCTGCTCGGAACGCTTGAGAATGGTGAATCAGACATCATCGACGCTGTCCAGGCACAGGAAGTCGAACGACTGGAAGCCGATGACAACTACCAGATCCTCCTTCCGAAGGTTCCTGGCTCACCGCAAGTCCTGCCGATGAACGCCAGCAAGCCGCCGACTGACGACCTCAAGGTCCGCCAGGCGATCATCCAGGCAGTCGACATGGTAACGATCGTCGACACGATGTGGTACGGAACCCGAAAGGCTGCCGAGGGTCCTCTCTCGTCGCCAACCTGGAGCTACAACCCGGTCGTTGAGACGATGTATCCATACGATCCCGAAGCCGCTGGAGCTCTGCTCGATGAGGCAGGCTGGACGATGGGTTCAGGCGGTGTCCGTGAGAAGGATGGCGAGAAGCTTCACGTCATCTACATCACGACTGCCGGTCCGAACGGCCAGGCCGGTGAACTCGTTCAGGCGTACCTGATCGAGGCGGGCTTCGAAGTGGACTTGCAGATCCTTGAGTACGCCGCGACGGCGACGCTGATGCTCGCAGGTGAGCACAACATCGCCCGCATCTACTTCTCGCACACCGACCCGGTCGTCCTGACGACGCTGTACCACTCGCGCAACATCGAGGGCACCAACTTCAACCGCACGATGACGCCAAATGACGAACTCGACGAGATGATCAACGAGGCGACATCTGAGATGGACCGCGATGCTCGCAAGAAGATGTACGAGGACATTCAGAAGTACATCATGGATCAGGCGCTGATCATGCCGCTCTGGGAAGAGACTGTCCTTTGGGGCGCGACCTCCAAGGTCAAGGGGCTGCACTTCCAGCCGCTGGGTGGCGCGTGGTTCTACGACGCCTGGATGGAGCAGTAAGCGACCGTCAGATCGACGGCCCGGCGAAAGGGCACTCACATCGAGTGCCCTTTCCATTTGAGCAGCCGGGCACGCCGGAGGGAAACCGTTCATGCTTCAGTACATTCGAACGCGTTTGCTGCTGACGATCCCGGTCCTCTTGGGTGTTTCAATCATCACGTTCTCCATCCTCCACCTGATTCCGGGAGACCCAGCACGCATTCTGCTCGGCGATATGGGCGGCGGTGCCGCCGCCGGTGATACGTCGGAAGATGCCTATCAGAATCTCCGCGAAGAACTCGGGCTGAACGATCCCTATATCGTCCAGTACGGGAGATACCTGGGTGATGCAGTCAGAGGTGACTTTGGCCGGTCATTCCAGACCAACCGCGAAGTTCGTGATTCGATCATCGACGTCTTGCCATACACACTGCAATTGACCGTCGCAGGCCTCGGGTTCGCGATTCTCTTCGGCGGCATCCTTGGGATTATCGCAGCGCTGAACCGCAATACCTGGATCGATAGTCTGACAATGGTCTTTTCGTTATTCGGGCTTGCGATGCCGAGCTTCTGGCTCGGGTTCATCCTGATTCAATTTTTTGCCCTGCGATGGACAATCTTTCCAAGTACCGGGTCAGAAGGAATCAAGACGCTGGTCCTGCCGGCGTTGACGCTCGGTCTTGTCGCATCGGGAACTGTCGCGCGTCTGGTCCGTTCGACCATGCTCGAAGTGTTACAGCAGGAATACGTGACGACGGCTCGATCGAAAGGGCTGAGCGAGCGGGTTGTCATCCTGCGCCACGCATTACGCAACGCGCTAATCCCGGTCGTGACGATCGTTGGCCTCCAGTTCGGCGGACTCCTGTCCGGAGCGGTCATCATCGAGACTGTGTTCGCGCGCCGTGGCATCGGGCGACTCGCGGCTGAAGCCGTCTTGCGTCGCGATTTCCCGATGGTCCAGGGCACGATTCTTTTCGCCGCCCTGGCCTACGTCCTGATCAATCTGATCATCGACCTGTCGTATGCGTGGCTCGACCCGCGTATTAAGTATCGCTAGGAGTGCCTGAAATGGAACAAAAGGTTGCCGTCGGCGCTCCTGCTCTTCAGGTTCGATCATTTCAAACACGGAGTCGCCGAAGAGAGTTTCTCGATGGTCTGATCAGTAACAAAGGCGCGTTGGCGGGCCTGATCATCTTGTTGCTGCTCATTCTGGCGGCCATCTTCGCACCATTAATCACGACCTACGACCCGATCAAGATCGATCCTCCTAGCCGAACGCTACCGCCAAGCCGGGATCACTGGATGGGGACCGACGGCTTCGGTCGTGATATCTACACCAGGGTTGTGTACGGTGCGCGTGTTTCACTGCCAGTCGGACTGATCGCGGTTGGGATCGCCGCGACAGTCGGCGCAATCCTCGGTCTGATCGCTGGATACTACGGACGGTGGGCTGACGGCATCATCATGCGGATCATCGATGTTCTGCTAGCTTTCCCCAACATCATGCTCGCGCTCGTGATCGTCGCGATCCTTGGGCCGAGTATCCGGAACGTGATGATCGCAGTTGGCATCGGCGAGATTCCGCGCTACACGCGCCTCATCCGCGGGCAGGTGCTTTCGGCGCGCGAGTTACTCTACGTCGAGGCTGCCAAAGTTGTCGGTGTTGGCACCCCAACGATCCTGTATCGGCACATTCTTCCAAACGTCGTCAGCCCGGTCGTCGTACTGGCAACGCTATCGGTCGGCTCGGCGATCCTCGCCGCAGCGGGTCTGTCGTTCCTCGGTCTTGGCGCGCAGCCCCCTCGCCCTGAGTGGGGTGCGATGCTAGCTGATGGACGTCAGTTCCTGCGCAGCCACTGGTGGGTCGCGTCGATGCCCGGCGTCGCGATCGCGATGACCGTCCTCTCGATCAACATGTTCGGAGACGGGCTACGGGACATTCTCGATCCACGTACACGTTCGTAAGCGTGCGGAGGCGGGATTCGGGACACGGGATTCGGGACACGGGAGTGTTTGAGGCACGAACGTCGTAGAACGTCCCCGAATCCCCAATCCCGAGTCCCAATTCCCAACATCTGGGAGGGGTAAGAGATGATCATTATCAACGAGCGTGTTGAGACATCGGTATCGGAGGATCTGCTGGAGCGGCTGCGCAGCATTCCGCCTGCAACGATCGGCCATGTCCTCAATTTCGGGTTCATGGACATCGGCCTCCGGCCAATTGGTCGGAGCAAATTCATCATCTGCGGTCCAGCCTTCACGATCAAGGCAATGGCAATCGACAGCACCGTCGTCCATAAGGCGATCGACATGATCAAGCCGGGCGACGTCATCGTCATCGACCGCAACGGCGACAACAAGCACGCCTGCTGGGGCGAGATGACCTCGCTCGGCGCGCTAATGGCCGGAGCGACGGCAACGATCGTTGATGGTCCGGCAACCGACATCGTCGAGATCGAAGAGATGGAGTACCTGGTCTTCAGCCGGGGCATCTCACCGATCACGACCCGATCGCTGGCGATGGACGGAGAAATCAACACCGTCGTCCAGTGCGGTGGCGTCAGCGTTGCACCAGGCGACATTATCCTCGCCGACGACAACGGCATCCTCGTCCTGCAGCCTGACCAGGTCGCGGAACTCGTCGAGCACTGTGAACCAATCGCCCAGCGAGAGCCGGAAACCCGCAAGCGTCTGCGCGCCGGTGAATCACTGGCCGACCTTGCGGGTGCGCACAAGAAGATCGCGGCAGCACTCGAAGCGCAGTCACAGGCGGCACACTAACGGCACGAAGAGGGAAGGGAAGACATCCATGAATCATGAAACGACAATGCGGGTCACACGGGATCTCGCTGTTTCACGTAACTCAATGGTCGCCGCCAAGCACCCGTCAGCGGTGTATGCAGCGTTGGACATTCTCGATAAGGGCGGCAATGCCGTCGACGCGGCTGCAACGGCTGCGTTCGCGATTGGTGTCGTTGAGCCGTGGATGAGCGGCATCGGCGGCGTCGGCTTCATGACGATTCAGATGGCCGGCAAGGATCCTGTCGTCATCGACTACTTCGGTCGCGCGCCGGGTGCCGCGACAGCCGACATGTATGAGTTGACCTCCGAGGAACGCTCAGTTGTCGGCTTTGGCGGTGTCAAGGATCAGGCCAACGCCTACGGCCCGCTTTCCTGCACAGTTCCCGGTATGGTTGCTGGACTCGCCTACGCAGTCGAGCACTACGGCACGAAGGATATCTCCGAAGTGGTCAGCCCGGCAGCAGCACTTGCCGAAGAAGGCTTCGAAGTCAACTGGTACAACGGGATGCTGCTATCGTCGCAGCAGAAACTGATCCAGCGTGACGCTGAGACAGCACGTATCTTCCTCGCCAACGGCACCCCGCCTGCTCCCCTCTTCGGCCAGCCGAACCCACGCATCCGACAGCCTGAACTGGCCGGGACACTGCGGAAGATCGCCCAGCATGGCAAGGACGGCTTCTATAAGGGAGAGGTCGCTGAAAAGATCGCCGGTCACCTCCAGTCGATGGGCGGCATCATGACCGCCGACGATCTGGCGCGCTACGAGCCGACCGTCACGAAGCCGATCGTCATCCCATACCAGGGCTACGAACTGGTCCTCCTGCCGTTCCAGGGTGGCGGCGTCACGCTCGCGGAAACGTTCAACATCCTCGACGGCCTCAACATCCGGCAAACCGGCCACAACACGGCCCAGACGCTGCACGGCATCGATGAGGCCAGCAAGCGCGCCTTCGCCGACCGCTTCGCCTACATCGGCGATCCAGATTATGTCGATATCGATTGGGACATGCTTGCGTCAAAGCAGTACGGTGACTCCCGCCGGGCCGAGATCGACCCAAGCCGCGCTTCCCAGCCGAAGCCGGGCGAGGGCATCCGCCGCGGTACCGGGATCAAGCAGGAGATGGCCGTTACGATGGACGGTGGATGCACAACGCATCTCTCCGTCGTCGACAAGGACGGCAACATGGTCTCGGTCACTCAGACCTTGACGCTCATCTTCGGTTCAATGGTGACGATTCCGGGAGTCGGCGTCATCATGAACGACAGCATGAACCTCTTCGAGCCAATTCCAGGCCGCGCGAACTCGATCGCGTCGTGGAAGCGACCAGCGTCGAACATGGCACACGTCGTGGCAACCAAGGGCGGCGTGCCCGTTCTCGCCGTCGGTGCGCCGGGTGGACGTCGCATCATCGACACCTGCCTGCAGATGACGCTCAATGTCCTCGACTTCGACATGGACATCGCGACCGCGTGCGGTTCGCCACTGGTCGACTGCTCTGGCCCCGAACTGCTCACCGACACGCGCATTCCGCAAGCGACGCGCGATCGGCTGCGTGACATGGGCCACGACGTCGTCGACGCCGAAGTCTCCTTCTCCCCGCGCGCCTTCGCCAGCCCGACCGGCGTCACCGTCGATCCGGAAACTGGCCTGCGCGGCGGCGGTGCCGACCCGTTCGGGATCGGAATTGCCGCAGGACGGTAATCAGCGTTCAAACGGCCCGACGGATGATCCGTCGGGCCGTTTTCGTTTTGACGAATCGTCCAGCCGCTATGCTTTCTTTGGCCAGCCAAGATCCGTGTACAGCGACTGGACGCTGTCGTTCATGAAGCTCTCGACCACCTCGGGCGGGGAATCATATCCGGCAACGTTTCCAACTGTCAGGATCTTGTAGTCAGACGTCGCACCGCCGGTCGAAGCGCCTGACGGCATCGCGAAGACGACGCGCGACAGTCGGGAGCCTCGGATGGCCGCCGAGCACATCCAGCATGGCTCGCCGCTGGCGTAGATCGTTCCGCCAGAGAGTTCGATTCGTCCCAGGGCCTGACACGCGCGCCGAATCGCAACGAGTTCAGCATGGGCGGTCACGTCCGAGTCGGTATGGATGCTGTTGTCGCCCTCAGCGACGACGCGTCCATCTATCACGATCACCGAGCCAAAGGGCTGGTCGCCGCGTTCGGCTGCTTCACGCGCCAGTTCGATACACCGATTCATCGCGGTCGTGTCATCCATCCCATACGCCCTTTCTGCCGTGACGCATTGCTAAGCATCGATGTTGCCACCTTACCACCAGACCCCGACGACCGTGTCGTCACAATCACCTGCAACCGACGACACGCTCGAGACTTATCCGCTTGCCACGACGCTGAATCACGTTGATGATGACCTGAACATGGAAACAGGACGACCTGGGAAGAGGCAAAGATGTCAACACCAATCAACGAGTATCTGTCGACACGAGAAATTGGGGATGCGGCGATCTCGCTGATCCTCGAAGGGATGGGCCCGTATCCGGTCGAACTCAGTGTGGAAGAAGCAATCTGGCGCCCTGCGGTTCCAGAAGCGGATGCGAATGGCATGGTCACGCTGTGTAGTGGGGGCGCATTTGTTCGGATCGGCGATGCGAAGATCGTGATCGACCCTGGATTGGATGATCCTGGAACACCAACGGCTGAACTGACCGACAAGGTGTTCGCAGGCTGGACGTTTACACCCGGGTTCCAGGCTGGTTTAGAACAGCTGGGCGTTTCCAATGATGAAGTGACGCACGTCATCATCACCCATGCCCACTTCGACCACTGTCTCGGCGTCGCGGTCGAACGCGACGGTCAACTCGTTCCACGATTCCCGAATGCCCGATACCTCCTCGATCAGGCCGACTGGATCCTCCACTTCACCCCCGAAGGAGAGCAACGCCCACTGGCAACCAGCCCGTTCATGGAAGTCAATCGCGTCATGCGCGATCGGCTACAGGCCATCATGAACGCAGGGTTGCTCGATCTGGTCGAGGGCGACCACGAGGTGGTCCAAGGAGTGAAAACGATCCCCACGCCGGGAGAGACGCCTGGTCACCGAGCCGTGCGGATCGAGTCGAACAGTGAGATCTGCTGGCACCTCGGCGACATCGCCCACTACGCCGTCGAATTCGAGCATCTGGATTGGCTGACCCCGACTCGCCGGGATGCCAACGCGATGCTTGCTTCCCGCCAGCAGATCCTGCCTCGCCTCGTCGCGGAAAACGCGCTCGTCACCTGGTCGCACGCACAGTTTCCCGGCTGGGGCCGAATCGCCACCGTCGATGGTAGCTTCCGCTGGCAGCCGGGCGAGTGAAGTGTCACCAGCCCCGCCAAACGCGCTTGATCTGAGCATAGGCACGTCGAACTGAGACCGAACGAAGCGAACGGAGAACCGACGATGACGACACCGCCAGAGGGACAAATCAGGAAGAGTGAGGCGTACTATCATGTCGTTCTTGAACGCATCCCGCTACGGGCAGAGCCACCGTTCGAGGACGCTGGCATGCAGGAGCGCGTCTGGGGACGGCAATGGGGTGTCGGTGACGACGTCGGTCGGCTGCGGCTGGTCGCACTGCACCGGCCTGGCGACGAGATGCGAACGATCGATCCGGACAAGTATGACGACACGATCGAGGCACTGATCGACGATCGTGAGCAGTGGTACTGGCGAGACTCAACTGGCCCCGACATCGCTCTTATGCAACGACAGCATGATGCCCTCCGGGCTGCGCTCGAAGCCGAAGGGGTTGAGATTGTCGAGGTCGGTGGATCGGACGGCGATGTCAAGGCTGTCTTCACCCGTGATCAGGCGATTGCTGTTGACGGTGGAGCGGTGATTTGCCGGATGGGTCCGGTCGGTGCTGATTACGGCTACGGGCGACGTGGTGAGGAAGCCTACGTCACGAAGGTGATCGCCAACCTCGGCATGCCGATCCTCCGAACGATCCACGGCACCGGACTGATCGAGGGTGGCTCATTCTGCTTCCTGAAACCAGGTGTGGCAGCGCTTGGAATGTCGTTCAGGCAGAACGAGGAAGGCGCAAGGCAACTCGAGGAAGTGCTTCGCGCCAGCGGCACGCGGCTGATCCGCATCCCGCTGACCGGCCACTCTCTGCACCTTGACGGCTGCATCCTGATGGTCGATCACGACAAAGCGTTGATCAATGTGACGCGCCTGCCGTACTGGTTCCTTGACGAGCTCACGGCACTTGGAATCGAGCCGATTCACTGCTGGCCGAACGAAGGGCACGCAGTTAATTGTCTCGCGGTCCGACCGGGGAAAGTACTGATCTCAGAGGGCTGCCCCTGGACAGTCGAACGCCTCAACCAACGAGGGATCGAGACCGTTGAAATCGACTACAGTGAGGTCCGGAAGAATGGTGGCGGCATTCATTGCAGCACGTTGCCACTTATCCGCGATCGGATGTAACACAGATCACGGTCGAGAACCACACCCGATCGGTTCAGGGAATGGTCTCGATACTCGGCAGAAGTGCGAACCGAATATGGACAGGTTCTGAATGAGGTCCAGATCGACTCAAACAGGTGACAACGAAGACACGTCATCGAACCCGTCGGCTGCGGAACGACGAAAATATGTCGGTTCCGAGTCGCCGGAAATGTCTGAACAGGAAGAGGTGAGAAACGGCGGCAGGAATGCCGTTGCAGTTTCCTTGTTATACTTCGCGAACTGCACGAGCAATTCCTCGTGTTGGTGACGCGGTATCAACCCTTTTGAGCAGGTCACCAGAACTGTTCGTGCTGACAGTGTTACGTGGCAGTCAATCTGCGAGAGCCAGGATCGGCCATGCAGTCCGCACGTCGCTTATTCAGCCGAAGATCAATCGAGGGTGGGGCTGACGAGCCGGTAGCAGACTCGACGACACTTGAGGCTGCGAAGGATCTTTCCGTCCTCCGCTTTGAAGAGCGGCTGTACCGCGAGATGATCGAGCACTTACGTGACGCGCATCCCCTTGAGGGGTGTGGCCTGATCGCGTTCTCCGGAGCCGAGCCGGCGAAGATCTATCCGGGTACGAATATCCTGCGCAGCGCGTCGCGCTATCGGATGTCAGATATCGAAGTCCTTCGAGCCGTCGATGACATGAACCAACAGGGTTGGTGGCTCGGCGCGATCTACCACTCCCATCCCAACTCCCAGCCGATCCCATCGACGACCGACCTGCGAGAAGCGAACTGGCCGGATGCGCTGATGCTGATCGCCTCACGGATTACCAGCCAAACGCCGGATCTGCGCGCGTATCGCGTCACCCACGGTGGTCTGTCGTACGACGAAGTCGAGATCGAACTGTATTCGGAACGTTTACCGTGGCTGGCAACCGTCCGCCGCAACGCGCTTGGACGCGGGACACGATCGACGCAGCAACGATCGCCTCGACAGATCTTCTGGCAGCCTGTCGCGTTCGACGGATCAATCGCCGCGACTCGGGGTTCTGAAGGGACAACGAGTCCAGCAGAGACGCACGACGTACCAGATCACGATGATGATGATGCCGCTGCAGAGCGTCGATCCGTTATCGGCATCCTCGGGGGGATGGGGCCGCTCGCAACCGCCGACCTGTATCAAAAGATCATCGAGATCACGCCAGCTGCCACCGACCAGGAGCACATCCCCGTCATCATTTACGCCGACCCACGTGTCCCCGATCGAACAGAAGCACTGCTCCGTGATGGCGAAGATCCAACACCGTGGCTCGTCCACGGCGCACGATCACTCGTCGGGATGGGTGCCGATTTCATCGTCATGCCGTGTAACACTGCCCACGCATTCCTCAACGACGTTCAACCAGCCGTGGACAAACCGATCGTCAGCATGATCGATGCAGCAGCAGACGAAATCCGCAAAACGTATCCCGATGCGGCAACGGTCGGGTTGCTGGCAACAAGTGGCACGATCTCCAGCGAGATATACCAGCACGCACTGTTGACCCGTGGCGTTGATGTCATCGTTCCGGACGACGACTTCCAGCGCCGGTGCGTCATGGCAGCGATCCGTGAAGTCAAAGCTGGTCGTGCTGGCAAGTCTGCGACAATGTTGCTCCAGGAAGCAGCCAAGCATCTGTCGGAACGTGGAGCCGATGTCTTGCTGGCTGCATGTACCGAGATCCCCGTCATCTTCCAGCAGCGACACACAGAGACACCGCTGATCGACGCGACAGGAGCACTGGCTCGCATCGCTGTCGCGACCGCGATGCATCTCGACGAGTTGGCTCGAACCGGTTCACCGCAGTGGGAAACGTCGACCGGTGGCTGGGGGATCGAGTCGACGAGACTGGCGGGCAAATGATCGATCAGGATGACATCGACCTGTTGCTCGATCGTCTGCGTGAATTTCCAGATCGCCTGCGCACGCTGATCGCTGATACCGACGACGAGCACCTCGCGAGAGCCGCCGCAGGAGGCGGATGGGGTGTTGTCGAAGTCTTTTGCCACCTTCGCGATATCGAGGAACTCTTCATCGTTCGGATCGGCAGGATACTGGCCGAGGACGAGCCATTCATGCCGGTCGTCGATGAAACGCTCTGGCCAATCGAGCGCAGTTACGCCACGCAGAACGCCCGGATCGCCCTTGAACAATTCGCCGAGAATCGTGCCCAGTTCACGCGTATGCTGTCGCGGCTCGACCCGCCCGACTGGCTTCGTCGTGGCCACCACGCCGAGCTTGGTGAGCAAACGGTCGTCTGGTACGCCCGCCATGCCGAGGACCACGACGCCAGCCATGAAGAGCATCTTCGCGAACTACTGGCTTAGAGCCGCGTCCCTATCCTCAGTATTGCGTGGTCAACCGCCAACGCTCGACCGGTCCATACGGGTAGGACAACGCGCCCTTCCTGTTTTCCGAAGTACAATATCCCCAACGAGACCGCCGCTGACGTGGGATGGGGAAGATGGAAGAGCTGGATCAGATCATTCTGTCGTTGACGAACATGCCGAACTGGCTGTCAAAGAGAGTCACGCCGCAGCGTGACATGACGAAGGTCAACCGACCAGCCGAGCGCGGCGAATGGTCAGCGCGCGATATCATCGCTCATCTCCGCGACAACGAAGCCCGCTACTTCCCAAAGATGCACCTGATCTCAATCGCCCAGGTTCCCGATCTCCGCCGGGTGGAACAAATCGGTCCGACCGAATACGACCCGGATGATTCGATGTTCACGGTGATGAGTCAGTTCCGGCGCATCCGGCAGAGTACGCTCTCTCTGCTCCGTGAACTCCCCGCTGATGGCTGGAAGCGTGTTGGCGTCGATGTCGATAACGTGACGGTCTCAATTCGCGACCTGGCCGTCGAACTCATCGATCACGACGCTGAACATCTTGCTCAACTGGACGCTGTCCTGCTCGCCCGTGGAGCGATGCCCTATGGCGTGAAGCCGCTCGTCACCGTCGGAGCCGTCTGATCGTTGTCGCGCCAGCGTTGCCCGAATGATGCGTACCGGCCTGACGTTCGCGTACTCAGTTCAGTTCTTCCCATCCTGAAACAAGACGCAACAGCCTCTGGCATCCCACGTGCAGTGTGCGTTGACAGTCGGCGCACAGTCGCCCACGCGACTGTGCGCCGATTTGCGCGCGATCTGGGAAGGAAGCCTCAACCATGCTGCGAGGACTCACCACCGGAATCATTGCTGGATCCATCGGCACTGCGGCGATGGACGCGAGTCAGGCGACGATTATTCCTATCATCAGTAGATGGGTTGAATCGCTTCGGACGGGCAATGATCCCGAGCGTTCCAATTCAGATCAGTCTGAACAAACACTGCCGGCACCTGAAAAGGTGGCGATACGTGGTGCAGGAATGCTCGGAATCGAACTCGACGATGATGCAGCGAAAGCATGGGGTACGCGCGTCCACTGGATGCATGGGATTCAGTTCGGCGTCTTGTACCAGGCGTTGTATTCTCGCCCCAGCGCTCGCAGTGGGCTCGCATATGGTGCCTTGCTCTGGCTGCTGAGTGACGAATTGCTGTTGTGGGCTATCGGAGTTGCAAAAGCTCCGACCAACTATCCAGCATCGACACACGTCAGTGCACTGGTGGCTCATTCGGTCTACGGCGCGGTCGTGGGAATAGCTGCGAAAGGGCTGTCGCGGACGTAAGGTTAAGTGCGACGTCCACGAGCGGCCACGTGACAGCGAAATGGGAGGCCGATGGGCCTGTTGGCCGATGCTTGGCAGTACATTGTTGATGACCCGTCGAGATTTTTCGATGAGTTGTCGGTGCATGTCCGGCTGAGTGTCAGCGCGCTCCTCCTGGCGATCGCGATCTTTGTCCCACTGGGCGTGTTGGCCTCACGCCTGCAGCGGACGGGTCCACCACTCGTCGCGCTGGTTGGGGCGGCGCGGGTCGTCCCGAGTCTGGCGGTTCTCTTCCTACTGCTGCCGACGTTTGGAACCGGATTTAAGCCAGCGCTCGTCGCGCTGATTCTGCTGGCTGGTCCACCGATCGTCGTCAACACCGATGCCGGGCTACGGGCGATCGATGCCGCCATTATCGAAAACGCGCGCGGTTTGGGGATGAACGCGTTCCAACTCTTTGGACGAGTCTCGTTCCCGCTTGCGCTTCCAGTCGTCATCGCCGGCGTGCGGACGGCGGCAGTCGAGGTGATCGCCAGCGCGACACTGGCGGCATTCATAGGAGCTGGTGGCCTTGGTCAGTTCATCCTCGCTGGAATTACCCTGGCCGACGAAAGGTTATTGCTGGTAGGGGCGATCCCGGTCGCGTTGCTGGCACTGACGGCTGAAGCGCTGTTTGGCGTCACTGAGAGAGTTCTGACGCCACCGACATCAAGCTGACACGCTCCGTCACGGGGAAAGGCATCGACGGGCGTTCAGATCCATTCAAAACACGTTTGCTTGAAAGGACATTTCTGTGAAGTTTCGCTCGATGATTCTGCTGATGCTGCTGGCACTGGCGATCCCACTGCTGGCTGCATGCGGAGACGACGACGAAGAGGATAGCGATACCGGCGCAGCAGCGACTGCGACAACCGGCACGACCGCGCCATCATCAACGACAGCGGCAGACGAAGTATCGCCAACGACCGGAACCGGCAGCACTGGCGAAGGCGGCGTCGTCAAGATCGGCTCGAAGAACTTCACCGAGCAGCTTATTCTCGGTGAAATGTACGCGCAACTGCTGGAAGATGCCGGGATCGAAGTCGAGCGGGTACTGAATCTCGGCGGCACCGCCGTCGCCCATGAGGCGCTCGTAGCTGGTGAAATCCACATGTATCCCGAGTACACCGGCACCGGCCTGCTGACGATCCTTGAGATGGACACGATGTCCGATCCGGATGAGGTGTTCGAGGTCGTCAAGGAAGCCTATGGCGAGCAATTCGATCTAGTCTGGCTTGAGCAGACGCCGATGAACAACTCGAACGCTCTGGCCGTCAAGCGCGAGTTCTCCGAGGAAAACGACCTGACGACGATCAGCCAGATGGTCGAAATGGCCAACGAACTGAAGCTGGCAGCAGTACCAGACTTCCCTGAGCGACCGGACGGGCTGGTCGGCCTGAAAGAGGTCTATGGCGACTTCGAGTTCGAGGAAATCGTCATTCTCGATCCGGGTCTGAAGTATCAGGCGCTCGTCAATGACGACACCGAAGTCGTTCTCGCCTTCGGCACCGACGGCCAGATCGCTGGCTATGACCTGGTCGTCCTTGAAGATGACAAGGGGCTCTGGCCGCCGTACCATGTCGCTCCGGTGATCCGGCAGGACATGCTTGACGCGTATCCGCAGATCGCCGATATCCTCAACGCACTGGCACCGCTACTGACCAGTGAGGTGATGGCCGACCTCAACTGGCAGGTCGATGGCGATGCCGCGATGGAGCCGGAAGACGTCGCGCACGACTTCCTGGTCGAAAACGGATTGCTGGACGAATGAGAGACGGGGATCGCGATTCCGAACGCGGAGGAATTGATGTCGATCGAGGTGCAAGTCCCTCCAACGGCACAGGCACTCCACGTCCCGAATCTCGATCCCCACATTCCGGTGCGTCCGCAAGCTCCATCCGTTTCGAGAACGTCTCGAAGCAGTTCCGAGGGGCACCAACTCCAGCAGTTGACGACGTATCGATTGATGTTGAACCCGGTGAGTTCGTCGTCTTCCTGGGGCCGTCAGGCTGCGGGAAGACGACGTTGATGAAGATGGTCAACCGGCTATACGAGCCGACTGGAGGGCGAATCCTCCTGGATGGCCAGCCGGTCGCCAACATGTCAACCACGGAACTGCGACGCGGCATCGGCTATGTCATCCAGCAGACGGGCCTCTTCCCACACATGCGTGTTCAGGACAACATCGCTGTCGTCCCGAAACTGCTGGGATGGAAGCGCGAGCAAATCAGCCAACGTGCCGATGAACTGCTTGAGCTGGTCGGTCTTCCGCCAGATGAGTTTCGCAGGCGATACCCGGCCCAACTCTCCGGCGGTCAGCAACAACGCGTCGGGCTGGCCCGTGCGCTGGCCGCTAACCCAACGACGATGTTGATGGACGAGCCGTTCGGTGCGCTCGACGCGATTACGCGCTCGCGGTTGCAGCAGGAACTTCGTCAGATTCACGAGCGGCTCGGCCAGACGATTCTCTTCGTCACCCACGACATTGAGGAAGCCGTCCGGCTGGCCGACCGGATCGTCATCATGCGCGCCGGTCGCGTAGTCCAATACGACGCGCCGTTGCGGATCGTCATGGAACCGGCCAACGAGTTCGTCAGCGACCTGGTTGGTGCGGGAGATGTCCTCCGACGCCTGAGTCTCGTCCCAGTCTCGGCGGCAACCCAGCCACTTGAGCAGACGCTACCGGATGGCCCAACCATTGCAGATACCAGCGACCTGAGATCGGCACTGACGCTACTCATCGAGGAGCGAGTTGATCGCCTGACGGTCGTTGACGATGCCGGGCAACCAACGGGATCGCTGAACATGCGGGCGATTGAAGAAGCAGGAGTCGCGCCGGTACCTGAAGAACAGCGACAGGAACAGGACGCTGCCCGGTGGTGATGTTTGACTATCTGCTCGACCACCGCGATCGCGTCTGGGAACTGACGATCGAGCACATCCAATTGACACTCCTGGCAATCGCCTTCGCGTTGCCAGTCGCGATCGTTCTCGCCTTGCTCATCACCCGCTTCAAGCCACTGAGCCTGCCGGTCCTTTCGACACTCGGCATCATCTATACGATCCCGAGCCTGGCAGCCTTCGCCTTCCTGATTCCTGCGGTCGGAATCGGCCGTGAACCGGCACTCATCGTCCTCGCATCCTACGCCCAGTTGTTTCTCGTCCGCAACATCGCTACAGGATTACGCGGCGTCGATCCAGCCGTACTTGAGGCAGCGCGTGGGATGGGAATGGCTCCCTGGCAGATCGCGCTTCGCGTCCAGTTCCCGCTGGCACTGCCGGTCATCATCGCCGGTATTCGGATCGCGCTCGTCACGACGATCAGCCTGGCAACGATCGCCGCCTGGATCAACGCCGGTGGTCTCGGCTCCCTCCTCTTCAACGGCATCACCCGCAACAACCAGTCGATGATCTGGGCCGGGACGCTCGCCGTGACCGCCCTCGCCCTCCTCGCCGATCAGATCATGCGGATGCTGGAACGGCTGACTGCAGTAGCGCGGGCACGACGGGCAGCTGGATAGCGGCTCATCGCCAAACATCCTCTTCGAGCAGCGTTCAGCGATGACGCCCCATACCGTTTTGTGATGAACACGGCAAGATATTGACCCGATTGCCTCGCGTAGGGGCGATCGTCGCAACGTCGCCCTCTACCCACAGCATGTGCGCCGGGGAGGGCGAGGCTGCGGCCATCGCCCCTACGCCGGAACCTTCCAACTCTATTGTGAACCCGTGTCCCTATGGGGACGAGGCAACAGTACTGAAACCTGACTTAATCGAATGATTTCGGTTTCACCTTCGTGCTTGTTTCACCCTGATGGCGCGTCCGCTGGCGGCCTGCCACGACCCGGTGTGAGCCGCTGGTAGACGTAGGAACTGGCCAGCAGGAGGATGCCGAGGCCGATGAATGAGAGAACGCGGTACGAGGCATCAAGCGAGGCCATGTCGTAGATAAACACCTTGGCGGTCGACAGAGTCAACAGCGCAAGGCCTCCTGCCCGTAGCGGAGCGCCGGAGAGCTGGCGGCCTCGCAGGATGCCGGTGACGAACGCGGTGACACCCAGCACAGCCCAGAGGATCGAGAGCGCCACTTGCGCCTGTTTCTGGAGTGAGTCGAGGCTCGTGTTTCCGCCAACGCGCACTTGGAAGATATCGACCGTCCCAACTGAGAGCAGGTAAACGATGAGCGCCCCCGAACCAACGGCCAGCCAGCGGGCGTCGGGTCGCTCACGATACCGCCATCCGATCCCAGCCAGCAGGATCGCCAACGCTCCCAATGCTGCCGTCGCGCCACTCATGAAGGCCGGATGGTCGATGCGCGACGCGGCGTCGACGAGCAGCCGCTCCGGTGGGGCCACCTCTTCGAGCGTTGCCACCAGACCGATCAGAGCCAGCGTCGCGGAACCGAACGTCAACAGATTCTCGTCGTCGCGGATCCGGGTTGCCACAATCAGCAGCCCACCCGCCAGCAGCGTCCAGGCAATGACCATCGCAGCCGGTCGCAATTCGAATGGCATCAGATAGGTCGCCACGGTTGCCGCAGCAACGATTCCGACTGTTCTCCCAATTCGCCAGCGCGAGACAGCGGCGGCAGCCAGCGAGGACGCGATGAGGATGCCAGCGGCAAGCGTTTGATCGCTCGTGAACGGTGTTCCCGAGTGGTCCCAGGTCGCGACATCCTCTATCGGCAACTCGAACGCGAGCGCATGGATACCAGCGAAGACAGCTCCCACGGCAGCCGGGAGCAGCAGTCCGTGCCGCAGTTCCCATCGCGGCGCCTCAGCGAAGCCAGGGATGCGATCAAGCCACTGATCAAGCGCGAAGACAACGAGCGCCAGAAGCGACAGGGACCCCAACAGCCACATGCCAGATAATTCATATGGAAGGGCGTAGAGGATAAGCCCGGCGCCGAGAACTGCCAGACCAATCCGCACTTCGACCAGCCGGACCAGCCAGCCGCCGACCAGCAACGCTCCCAGAATGAAGGCCAGCGTCCCACCCGACCCATTCAGGAATGGTGTCGCAGCGACATCTTTGCCAAATTCCCAGAACGGATACTCCATGGTGCCGAGGTGGGCCAGCGACCCTGCCAGGAGCACGACCGAGACACCGGCGCTGTAGCCATGCTTGCGAAGAGCATAGACCCACGTCAGCGCAGCCGCCTCAGCAGCCCAGGCGATTGGTACGATCGGTCCACCGAGTTGAACTGGAATCGCCATGCTGAGCGCCGCGATGCCTGTCCCGGTGGCGAGCAGGCCAAACGGGTGCCGCTCGTCGCGTGCGCTGAGGAACCACAGCCCAAGGAGTCCGTGGGCAAGACCGACGACGACGAGGAATGTTCCGCGCCAGCCATCGTTCGGCCCAACCAGCAACTGGAATCCACCCCAGACGACGAAGGCGGCATTACCAAGTAGAACTGTCGCTGAAACGGTACGGAGAATGGCGTCACGGCTCCGCGTGCGAATCTCCTCGCCTGCCGCCGAGACTGCGTTGAGTAGCCAGAAGCCGCCCAGGACGAGCAGTCCCGCGCCGACGGTCGCATCGTCATCGATCCAGACGCCAATTTGCGGAACGGTCAGCAGAAAAGCCGCCATCGGCAACCAGGACCATGAGCGGAACAGCGCGATCGCCGTCGTCCCAATCAACGTGACGGAGAGGAACGCGATCGTTGTCCCGTTCGGATCAGCCCCGAGCACGGGAGGTGCAGCCAGCGCAGCGACCAGCCCATACAGCGCGACAACCTGCGAATTTGCCCGGATTGCGATCGCTGCCGCCGCGATTGCACTGACGAGCGCGCCGAGCAACGCAACCTCGACACCGATCAGATCGTAGAAACTGGTCGCGGCCAGCAACGACAGGCTCATCACACCGAGGCCAACGGCGACAAGGACATGCCCGACGATTCGCTCGCGCCGTTCGAAGAACCAGCCGCCTGTCGCGAGCATCAGGAGACTCGCGCCGACGCCAATCCCAACTCGACCCTCTGGCCCGATCCAACCACGGCTGAACGCCAGTGACAGGAAGAAGACAGCACCGACGAAGATCGCCAGTCCGCCCACCCAGGCCAGGATTCGGCCCGAAAGGAGATCTTCGATATCACCAATCGAACGTGGTTCTCTGGCGGGTGCTGACGGAGGAGGCGGTGCGACGTCGGTTGCCCAGGTGCCGAGAGATTCGTCCTGTCGAACCGACGCTGCGACAAGCGGAGGTGTCTCAGGAACGATATCCGGTTGTTCGACCGGCATGGATGGCACCGGGCGAACTGGTGTCGGCGGCGTCTCCGATACGACACGGTCACGCTCGGCCACGGCGACCGCCGACGTGGGTCGCGCCTCTAATTGGGACAGACGTGTTTCGAGTCGGTCGATACGGCCCTGAAGTGCGCTGTAGAGGACGGCGATCGCGGCAACCAGCCCGGCTATTGCCAGCCACTCGGCTCCGGCAACGGAAACGGCGATCGCGAAGACGACCACCGGAATTGCCACCAGGAATGCAACCAGCGGACGGTTGAGAGTCTGATTCACAGGTGGCGTTGCAGTCGGTTCACTTAGTCGCAGTGTCCCACGCCGTGCCTGCTCCAGCAGCGTGGCATAGGGCGTCCCTGTTCGCGCCGATTCGGTCTCAATCTCTTCACGCACCCATGTTCGCGGGGTGCCACAACCAGGGCAGAAGCGCGCGTCCGCCGCCATCATCGTCAGGCATTCGGGGCACTGGACACGTCCGCTCATCGGATCCTCTTTCAATAACCGCTCTGCGACTATCCTGCGATCAATTTACGCACACAACGCTTATGGGACGACAATTATCGTGGCCGCATTGCTGCCACTCGATTCCATTGTGACGCGTCCGACTTACCAACGACTTACCATTGCATCACCGATCGTCCTGAATCGAGGAAAACAGGTTGACGACGGACACGACGGCAGGAATAGTGACGTAGATGCAAATGGTAAAAGCCGAACAATCGACAACCTGCAACGGCAAAGGATCTCCGACCATTCGGATATGCCTGCTTGGGCAGTTTCGCGTCGAGCGCGATGGACAGGAGATCTCTGGATCAGCATGGCGATTGCGAAAGGCACGCTCGATCGTCAAACTTCTGGCGCTGGCATCAGGTCGTCGGATCGGTCAGGAAGAAGTCATCGATTCGCTCTGGCCGGACGTTGATCCGGAGTCTGGCCAGAACAACTTTCACCGGACACTACACGCGGCCCGGGCAGCGCTCGGCGGTGGCAGCACCATCCTGCGGCTCGATAACGGAATCTTGTCGATGCCCAGCGGTGACGATGTCTGGATCGATGTCGAAGCATTCGAGTTGGCCGCTGCTGCCGCTCGACGATCCGGGAGCATCGCTGCCTGTCACGAGGCCCTGAAACACGCAACCGGCGAGTTGCTCCCCGAAGACCGCTACGAGGACTGGACGGCGAACCGGCGCGAATCGCTACGGACGAGCGAACTCAGCCTGCGCGTTCAACTGGCCGGACTCCATGAGGCACGCGGCGAAGATGCCGCCGCCGAAAGCGTCCTGCGGACGGTCCTCGCGATTGAGCCATTCCATGAAGATGGCGTCCGCGGGTTGATGCGATCACTGGCTCGCTCCGGACAGCCACACCAGGCATTGATCGAGTACCGCCGACTCGTGACGGCGCTGGCCGAGGAACTGGATGCAGCGCCCGAGGATGCGTCAACGACACTGGCGAATGACATTGAAGCCGGCAGGTATCCCGGCAGGATCGATGTCAGCGTCCGCCGATTCGTCCTTTCCCCGCTGCCAACCGAGCGGACGAGCCTGCTTGGGCGGGATCGTGAAGTCACCGAGGTTACGGACATCCTGACGACGACGCGGATGCTGACACTGACCGGACCCGGCGGGGTCGGGAAAACGCGCCTCGCACTGAGGATTGCCGCGACAATATCGAGCGCTTTCCGCGATGGTGTCGCCTACATTCCGCTCGATCTGGCGACGGATGCAAGCGGAGTCATCACGGCGATCGCTGGAGCACTTGGTGTGCGCGAGGATGCTGGCCTGCGACTGCTCGAAGCGGTGATCGAGCGGCTGAAGCATGCTGAACTCCTGCTCGTCCTCGACAATTTCGAGCACGTCCTGGCTGCGGCAACAGATGTCGCCACCCTGCTGGACCGCTGCCCAAACGTAACGGTGCTGGCAACCAGCCGCGAACCGCTCCGCCTCGTCCGCGAGCGCGAATATGCTCTACTGCCCCTTGAAACCGACCATCCATCAGATGCAGACGCAAGCGAATCACCCGCCGTCGCGTTGTTTGTCGAGCGTGCGCAGGCGATCCGGCCCGACTTCAGATTGACGGATGACGATGCCGAGGTCGTCCTGGAACTGTGTCGCAGAATCGATGGTCTGCCGCTCGCAATCGAGTTGGCAGCGGCCCGAGTCCGTATGATGGCGCCGCAGGCCATCCTCGCCCGGCTCGCGGACCGGTTGACGCTGCTAACCGGCGGCGCACGCGATCTGCCGGAGCGACAACAAACCCTACGGGCGGCAATTGGCTGGAGTTACGATCTGCTAGACGAGGAAGAGCAGGCGTTTTTGCGGAGAATCGCCGTCACCAGCGGTGGATGCACGATCGAGACAGCCGCTGAACTCCATCGAGCGCTCGGCGGCAACCCGGAGCAGGCGCTCGACCTCGCGACGTCGCTCGTCGAGCGCAACCTGCTTAGGCAGGACGAGGGAGGCGGCGAACCACGGCTGACGATGCTGGAAACGATTCGTGCCTTCGCGATCGAACAATTGCGACATTATCACGAGGAATCGACCGCTCGGCAGGCTCACGCCGTGTGGTTCACGCGGCTGGCGGAAGCAGCGGCAGTCGATGCCTCTGGGCCGAAACAAGCAGCGCGACTCGCCCAGATTGACGCCGAACACGCCAACCTGCGCGCAACCCTCGACTGGTCGATCGCGAACGATCCCCCGCTGGCATATCGTCTGGCAGGTGTCCTCTGGCGCTACTGGTACGCGCGCGGTTTCCTGAGCGAGGGTCGCCTGCGGATTGCGAGCATTCTGGAGATCGACACCGGCGACTCAGCGACCAAGGCACACGTCCTCCACGGTGCTGGCGTTCTCGCCCAGGCTCAGGGTGACTATCAGCAGGCCGAGCGATTCCTGAACGTCGCGCTTGAGAGTGCAACCTCAGTCGGCGATTCTGCGCTGGTTGCGCTGACGCTCAATCACCTCGGTGTTGTTGCCCGTGACCAGAGCGACTACACGGCAGCGACCCGACTGATCGAGGATAGCCTGGCGCAGTTTCGGTCGATGAGCAACGACTGGGGTGTCGCACTCTCTCTCAACAACCTTGGTGTCATCGCCCAGCGGCAACGCGATCATCCGCGTGCGGCTGCGTTGTTCGAAGAGAGCCTGCACCTGTTCAGAGCAACTGGCGACCGCTGGGGTGCTGCGATTCCGCTCAACAACCTCGGTCAGGTCGCCCTCGAACGGGGGAACCTCGACCTCGCATCAAATGCCCTCAGCGAAACGCTTGCGCTATACCGCGAACTCGGCGACGTCCGCCACATCGCGATTACTCTGACGAAACTCGCCCTCGTCGCTGAAGCACGAGGTGAGGTTTCAGAAGCTGGACGCCTCTGCCGGGAAAGTCTCCGGTTGCGTCGTGACCTCGGTGACAAAGACGGGATCATCACCGCCTTCGAACGACTGGCCGGAGTCGCGACGCTGACGGACAATGCCCGTCGCGCGGTTACTCTCCTCGCCGCTGCCGCTGCACAACGCGAATCGATCGGTGCGCCTGCCTCCCCCGACGAAACCCACTACATCGAGAAAGTCTATGACCGCGCCGTCGCCAAACTCGATTCTCACGTAATCGAACAGGCATCTACAACAGGTCGATTGCTGTCGCTGGAGCAGGCGATTGATGTGGCTTTACAAAACGACATCCCGAATGATTGATCGCCGCCCAGCCGCCGAGTGCACCCCACATACCCTGGTAGGGGCCGTGTCGTGTACCCGTCATCGACAACGACGTCCCGACGAAAAACCGTGCTTGGCCAGATGTAGGGTGCCGTTGTGAGCACCGACACCCTGCGAACTACATCAACGCTTCCGATGCGGACCCAACTGCTGTATTCGATGAGCAGCATCGGTGGGGAAGCGTTGAGCCAGAGCCGCAATCTCTGGCTCGTCTACTACTACGCCCCTCCCGACGACGCTGACCGGGCAGCGTTGTTGTCACTGGGAACGGTCGGACTCGTGCTGGGGGGAGCCAAGTTCATCGAGGCGTTCGACGACGCGCTGATCGGCTACTGGAGCGACCGCACCGAGTCGCGACTTGGTCGCCGCTTGCCGTTCATCCTCGGCGCAACGCCGTTTTGGGCATTGTTCGCGTTCCTGCTTTTCACCCCACCCTCGGATGCAGGCTCGGCGACAACGGCCATCTACCTGTTCGTGACGTTTCAACTGTATTCGCTCTTCAGCACGCTCTCGGGTGGACCCTACGAAGCGCTCCTGCCAGAGATCGCAACGACCAGCCGGGACCGCGTGACGATTTCCGGTGTGCGTGTCTACTTCGGTGTGGCAGGGGCGGCGATCGGCCTCGTCGCCAGTGGGCCGCTGATCGACCTGTTCGGCTTTCGTACCATGGCACTCGTGATGGCCGCGCTTGCGCTGACAGGACGGTACATCGGAATGGCAGGTGTCTGGAATCGCGCCAAACATGGAGGACCCGCCGCGAGGATCGGGTTTGTCACGGCGTTCAAAGCGACGTTCTCCAACGTCGGTTTTCTCCTCTTCCTGCCAACCTTCGTCCTCTTCCAGACCGGTCTGGTGATGCTGATCGGAGTGCTGCCCTTCTACGTCAAAGGCGTGCTGCGAAAAGACGAGGAAGGCACCTGGACATCGATCCTGACCGCCGTCGCGATTGGCGCAATGGTCGTTGCCGTTCCGTTTTTCGTCCGGCTGGCTGTCCGCACATCCAAGCGCCAGGCATTCAGCATGGCGATGCTGGCCTCGTCGATGACGTTTCCGCTACTGTTTTTTGCCGGATTCCTGCCGGGTATCCCGCGGGAAGTGCAGATTATCGTCATGATGGCGATTGCTGGCGCACCGCTGGCCGGGGTGTATCTGTTTCCCGCTGCACTGACCGCCGACATCTGCGATGATGACGCTGCTCGGACGGGTATGCGGCGTGAGGCAACGTTCTATGGCGCACAGAACTTCGTTGAGAAGGCAGCCGGAGCGATGGCCCCGCTCGTTCTCGCTCTCGTTCTGCTCCTCGGTAACACCGCCGATAACCCACTCGGCATCCGTCTCGTCGGCCCGGTCGCCGGGCTGATCATCTTCGCTGGCTACCTGACGTTTCGCAACTACGACCTGCCGGAGTAGTCGACTCGATTTCACGGACTCGCCTGTCACGGCCAAACCCTATTAGGCTTTCACCACGGATTCTGGCACGCTATTTGTCGGGGAACTGAAACGTCCATCGACGTAGCAACGGACAGGCTGACTCGTTATGACAATTGACTGGATCCACGATCATGCCGAGGCGCAGGAACGAGCATTGCGAATGCGTCGGCCAATCCTGATCGATGTCTACAAGGTCCCCTGACGAGGATGCGATCGGCTGGATGCCGATACGTACCCCAACGCCGAC
>JBGSWU010000324.1:0-9810 GCA_041751795.1 Thermomicrobiales bacterium | reverse complement strand
CATGTTTCAAGCCGCCAACAAGAACCCATACGAACGCGGATCCGCGTTGGATCACAATCTGGTTGAGATTACTGGTCGTTGGAGAAGACAGGAATATGACACATGCAACATCGTCGGTGGATCCTCCCGATTGGACTAGCGGGTTAATTCATGGAGCACAGCCGACATAGAGTTGACACGTCTGCTCGTCCTCGCGAACACTTCGACCATGAACGTGCAGCGGAACGATTCCGCGCGTGAGGCGCTGATTCAAATTCAGAAGGTCCTCCGACTCGAGGAGCGGCAGGGATTCCGTAATGCGAGCGCGACGATCGGCCTTGCGCGCTTTGTTGGCGATCGCACGACTCGACTGTTGGCCGCATTTGATGGTTCAACTCGACGCTCCGTTCAGGACCTCGATGCGCTGTTGGCAGATTACGAGAATCTGCCGATGCACGAACGGATGTCCAGTGTTTCTACGGCGAAAGAACTGATCGATGGCTTAATTCAGGGTCAGCCTGAGGCTCCGTTGTCAACCACTGCTCCAGCGCGTGAACCTGAAGTGGTTCGTCGTGCCGCCAATATTGAGCGTCCCGCCGATCAATCTGCTGCTGGTCGCCGCCAGCTGGCGACTCCTCTAAAAAACCAGAGTGAGACAGCACCCGCGAAGCGTTCTGGGCGAGCGATCAGCAGCCTGTCTGATTCGGTTCGCCTGCTTCCGGGTGTCGGTGAGTCCCGCGCGAAGCTAATGGAGCAGATCGGCGTCCGGACGGTGCGCGACGTGCTGCGAATGTACCCGCGCCGCCATATTGACTACAGCAACGTCCAGAAGATCGGCAGCGTTCTCTTTGGACATATCTCGACGATTCAAGGAACTGTCCAGTCGATCGAGACATCGAGGACGAGGACTGGAAAACAACTGGTTGATGTTGTGGTGGACGATGGAACAGGTCGAATCCACGCAGCGTTCTTCAATCCGTGGATTGAGCGCCAACTGAAACCGGGTGTCGCGGTGTCGCTTTCTGGTCGGATCGAGCAGTTGCGCGGCAACCTATGCCTCACGAACCCTGAGTGGGAAATTCTCGACCAGTCGACGTTGAACACTGGCAGGATGACTCCGGTCTATCCGCTGACCAAGGGGCTGCATCAAAAGACGCTGCGGTCACTCGTGCGCTATGCGCTGGACGGTGCCGCGCATCTCTTGGACGACTATGTTCCCGAAGAGTTGCGCCGCCAGGAGGGTGTTATTGGGCTGATCGACGCGACCGAGTGGATCCACTTTCCAGATGGTGAGACACCGGGTGAAGCACGGCGACGCCTTGAGGCCTCACGCGGACGACTGGCATTTGATGAGTTTCTGGTGCTGCAACTCGGACTTTTGCAACGAAAGCTTGATTGGCAGTCCCAGCCCGGAACACGGATCGATCTCGACGAGGATGCGCTGAGTCGTTTCCGGACGTCACTTCCGTTCGCGATGACTGGCGCGCAGGAACGCGCGCTCCGCGAGATCCTGTCCGATATGGGTTCGTCTCAACCGATGACACGGTTGTTACAGGGCGATGTAGGTTCTGGTAAGACGATCGTGGCCGCACTCGCAGCCGTCGCCGCTGTTCGGGCGGGATATCAGGTCGCGTTGATGGCTCCCACTGAGTTGCTTGCCGAACAGCACTCGCGGGGATTGCGACGGGTCTTTGACGCAGGGCCAGAGGACCTACGACCACGGTTGGCGATGCTGACGGGAAGCGTTGGTGGCACCGACCGCGAGATGATCTACGAAGGCGCGGCGGATGGAACGCTCGACTTCATCATTGGAACGCAGGCGCTGATTCAAGGTGGACTGGAGTTCAGGCGGCTTGGTCTGGCGATTATCGACGAGCAACACCGGTTCGGAGTGGAGCAGCGTGCAACCCTCCGTGGAAAGGGAGAGAGTCCCGATCTGCTCGTGATGACCGCGACACCAATCCCGCGGACGCTGGCACTGACGTTGCACGGTGACCTTGATGTTTCGACGCTTGACGAACTCCCGCCCGGTCGTCAGCCGATCGAAACCTATTGGGCGTCCGAAGCGAAACGGGCCGGAGCGTACTCGTTCGTTCGTGAGCAGGTCGAGCAGGGTCGGCAAGCGTTTATCGTCTTTCCACTTGTCGAGGAATCTGAGGCGATCGAGGCGCGAGCCGCCGTCGTCGAGCATGAGCGGCTATCTAAGGAAGTTTTCCCTGACTTGCGGCTCGGCTTGCTCCATGGCCGGATGAAGCCAGCTGACAAAGACGCCGTGATGCTGGCGTTCCGAGATCGAGAAATCGATATACTCGTTTCGACCTCCGTTGTCGAAGTCGGTATCGATGTTCCGAATGCGACCGTCATGCTGATCGACGGCGCCGAACGCTTCGGGTTGTCGCAACTGCATCAGTTCCGGGGCCGTGTCGGTCGTGGATCGGAAAAGTCGTACTGTATCCTCCTTTCCACCGACCCAAGTATCGAAAGCAAGCAGCGACTGCAGGCGATGGTTGATTCGCAGGATGGATTTAAGTTGGCCCAGATCGACCTCGAACTCCGTGGCCCGGGAGATTTCCTCGGGAAGCGCCAGAGCGGACTTCCCGAAATGGAGCTGGCGTCGTTCGCCGATGTCCGCGACCTCGAACGGGCGCGGGTGGCTGCGGAACGCGTGCTGTCCGAGGACCCGAAACTGGATTCCGCAAAGTATGCCCTGCTCAAAGCCAGGGTAGATGCATTCTGGCAAACGGCCATCGCGGATGTGAGCTAGGCCATGCGGATTGTCAGCGGAGAAGCACGCGGCCGGAAACTTCGCGCGCCGAAAAGCCAGGGTATTACTAGGCCCATGGCTGACAAAATCAAAGAAGCGCTCTATTCAGTCCTCGCGTCGCTTGGCGTGGAGTACGATCGCGTTCTCGACCTCTACGCCGGTTCGGGCGGGGTCGGGATCGAGGCGCTGTCACGTGGCGCAACATGGTGTGATTTCGTCGATCGCGATAACCACGCCGTGCGCGCGATACGCGATAATCTTGAACACGTCGGCTTTGCTGACCGTGCAAGAATTCATCAGGTACCGGTTCTTGTGGCGATTCGCAATGCGCGTGAGCCATACGATATGGTGCTCTTCGATCCGCCGTATGCAGACCCGGATATCATCGCAACGCTGGACGCGCTATCATTGTCGAACGCGGTGCGGGACGGGACAATTGTCGCGGTGGGACATTCACCTCGTGTCGATTTGCCTGATCAAATTGGCAGGTTGGAGAAGTTGCGCGGTCGCTGCCATGGTGACTCGTGCTTCTCCGTGTTTGACGTAGTGCTGGACGATTGCGCGGCTGACGGACCGGACGCAGGACCGGAGTCTCCGAACGAGGGGTAAGGCGGCAGAAATGCGCGTCGGGGTGTATCCCGGGACGTTTGATCCGATCACGAACGGACACATTGATCTGGCGCAACGGGCGGCACGACTGTTCGATCGACTAATCGTCGCCGTGTATTCCGGTGGCGATCGGTCTCCGAAGCGACCACTGTTTACCAGCGAGGAGCGAGTCGCGATGGCTCGACAAAGCCTGGCTGATATTCCCCACATTGAGATTGACACGTTTCAGAATTTGCTCGTAGACTACGCTCGAAGTGTGGGGGCACATACGGTCGTCCGCGGCCTTCGGGCAGTTTCAGACTTTGAGTACGAGTTCAAACTCGCTCATATGTATCAACACCTGGCACCCGAGCTGGAAGTTGTGTGTTTGATGACCAGTTCGGCGCATTCATTCATTTCCTCCAGCTTCATTCGAGAAGCCGCATCTCTCGGAGGAGACATCGGCGATCTTGTTCCGGATCGTGTCGCCGAGGCACTCAGCGTGCGATTTAACTCCGGACAACTTAACTCGGACGGAACCGGGTTGCTGGTGCGACCTGAAGGCGGTATATAGTGGGCATCAGCCCGTATGAAACAGCACGGATCGAGCGCGACATGGCCCGTGAATCACAGGGTAGCGACATGATGGAATTGCTCGACAGCCTGGAAGCTCAGGTTGCCGAGGGCCGACGCGTCCTCCTTTCAAATCGCATCATGGTAGACGAGGGCGAGTTCATGGCGATTCTCGACCAGCTTCGGGATTGCATTCCAGGCGAAGTAAAGCAGGCGCGTCGCGTCCTACAGGAACGACAAAAGATCATCATCGACGCCCAGTCCGAGGCGGCACGAATCATAACTATGGCGAAGGAAAAATCAGAGTATCTGGTCAGCCAGCATGGTGTGACCGCCGAAGCACGCTATCGGGGTGAAGACTCACTTCGGGACGCGCGTGACAAGGCGAGCCGGTCAATGGCTGCGATCGATACCTATGCTCGCGAGCGGCTCGAAGTCGTCGAGCGGGTCATTCTCGACAACCTTGCGGAAATCGAGCGCGCGAAAGGTAGCCTGACGCAGGCATAGAAAACGTAAGCACGATGCGAATCGAATGGACTTTCGTCTTTCAGTTGACATAGTCAGGTGGCGGCTCAGGGCATTTCCGTTGAGTTGACCGCCAAACCGGCGCAGGCTATACTTCACAGGTTGTGCTTGAGTGCAGCCAGGGTGTGCCGTCGCCGGGGTCATATACGTGCATTCGTACCGAAAGATAGCCGGCGAGAGA
Organism: Thermomicrobiales bacterium; assembly: GCA_041751795.1. Lineage (GTDB taxonomy): Bacteria > Chloroflexota > Chloroflexia > Thermomicrobiales > CFX8 > JBBECJ01. The sequence goes on along the minus strand of JBGSWU010000324.1, from coordinate 5,200 downwards.
TGACATTCCGATGGACCTTAAAAACGACACGGTTATTAACGTCGCGCAGCTGATGAAGGACGATATTGGGGCCGCGCGCAAAGTCCAAGTATGGTTGGACTGGTTTGCGTTGGATCAGGATCTAATGTCGAAAGACGTGGAGTCCAAGGTTCGAATGACGCGGATCACGCACGGCATCCTGGCAACGGGACGCGTTTCCGGGGTCGCAATGATCGAATGCGTCCGCTGTCTCGAGTTGTACGACCAGCCGTTTGCGGCTGATTTCGACCAGGAGTATCGACCAACGATTGATGTCCGAAGTGGGGTTCCACTTGAGCAGCCATCGATGGACGAGGAGTTCGGGACGATCAACGCGTCCCATGAACTTGACCTGGCAGAGCCAATTCGCCAGGTGGCGATTCTCGAAATGCCGATCAAGCCAGTTTGTCGCGATGAATGCGAAGGACTTGGCGAGTCGGACTTTGGAGATGACGACGAAGGCGATCAGCGACTCGGCGTTCTCAGCAAGCTTCTTGAGGGCGACGAACGGGCTGCGGACGACGAATAAACTGAAATCGATGTGACGTTTCGTCCACGGTGTATCCGTGGTGACTATGGGAATCGGGTAGGGAAGAGGACAGATGGGCGCACTTCCAAAACAACGTATCACGCGAGCGAAGCAGGGTTTCCGGCGTCAGCACGACAAGTTGACGGCGGTTCATCTCATGACCTGCCCACAGTGCCGCCAGTACAAGCGGCAGCATCATGTCTGCCCGAGTTGCGGTTATTACGCGGGCCGGCAGGTTTTGGAGATTGAAGTCAAGCGCCCACGCGAGAGCTAGATCCAGTCTCTTCCAGGCGCGCGGCACCCTGCCGCGCGCCTGTTTTTTGGGCTATCCTTGACGCAGCCTGGTATTGATACGACCGTCTCGCAGGTGGAACATGGGAGGGGCATCGCTGATGCGGCACGCCGCGGTCACGGGTTGGGGCATGGCGGTTCCCGATCGTGTGTTGACCAACAACGACCTGTCGCAAATGGTCGACACCTCCGACGAGTGGATCGTCAGCCGCACGGGGATCCGCGAACGACGCATCGTTCAACCCACCGAAACTGCCGCAACCATTTCTGTTTCTGCTGGACGTGCGGCGTGTGACAAGGCTGGAATTGATCCGGCCGATCTCGATTTGATTATCGTCGGGACATACACGGCGGATCATCAGATGCCGTCCGTCGCCAGCCTTGTCCAGAATTCACTCGGAGCGCGGCGAGCCGGTGCATTCGATGTCAACGCAGCGTGTTCCGGATTCGTCTACGCGCTCGCAGTCGGTTCGCAGTTCATCGAATCCGGTGTGTATTCGAAAGTGCTGGTCATCGGTACTGACATCGCATCGCGATTCCTCGATTACACCGATCGTGGAACGTGCATCCTGTTTGGCGATGGTTCTGGCGCCGTTGTGCTTCAGGCTACAAGTGCCGACGAGGGTTTACTCTCTCTCGTTCTCGGCTCGGATGGCTCGGCTGGACATCATCTCACTCTTGGAGACAATACAGTTCTGGCGAGTATGAACGGCATCCGTTCTCAGGATCGACCGTTCATGAAGATGAATGGACCGGAAGTCTTTCGCTTCGCCGTCAGAGTGATGGGTGAAGCGGCCGCCGAAGCGGTCATCAAGGCTGGGCTGACATTCAGTGACATTGACCTGCTCGTACCGCACCAGGCAAATCTGCGGATTATCGACTCAGCCGCAAAGCGGCTTGAGTTGCCTCGCGATCGTGTCTGGGTCAATGTCGATCGGTATGGGAATACATCGTCGGCGTCGGTGCCGATATCACTGGTTGAAGCGGTCGATGCGGGCGCGATCCAGGATGGTATGAACGTCGTCGTTGTTGCGTTTGGCGGGGGTTTGACATGGGCAGCGGGGGTACTGCGATGGGGCTCGTCGGGCGTCGCGCAGGAGGACCGTCGATGACGGCGGGCGCGGCATGGGTGTTTCCGGGACAGGGGTCGCAGTCGGTCGGAATGGGCCGCGAACTGGCTACTCGTTATCCCGAGGCTCAAGCCGTGTTTGACGAGGCCGACAGCACGCTGGGATTCTCGGTCTCCGGATTGTGCTGGTTGGGGCCAGAAGCCGAGTTGACCCGGACATCGAATCAGCAACCGGCACTACTGACCGTCAGTGTTGCCACACTCCGCGTCCTCCTCAAAGAAGATCTCCTGCCTGAACCTGATTACGTAGCTGGACACTCGCTTGGCGAATACTCTGCCCTGGTCGCTGCTGGTGCCATCTCATTCGCCGACGGGCTTCGACTCGTTCGTCGGCGCGGCGAACTGATGGAGCAGCACGGTCGAGGCGCGATGGTTGCGGTTATCGGCCTTGACGACGAAGCGATGCAACTGGTCGCTAACGAGAGCGGAACAGAGGTCGCGAACTTCAACGCTCCGGGGCAAATAACGCTTTCCGGCACCGACGAAGCGATTGAGGTCGCCGAGATCGCCGCGAAGGCACGTGGTGCGCGTCGCGTTATCAAGTTGCCAGTAAATGGCGCGTTTCATTCATCGTTGATGGCGCCAGTGGCCGATGAGATGTCGCAATTGATCGAGCACGTCGAGGTAGTCAAGCCGCGTGTCCCGTTGGTCTCTAATGTCACTGGCGAACCGATCGCCAACCCGGACGACATTCGTAATGAATTGATCGAGCAGATTTGCGCGTCGGTTCGCTGGACACGCGGTGTCGAGACGATGGTCGAGTTGGGCGTGACCCATTTCTACGAGATTGGTGTCGGAAGCGTCCTGACTGGACTGATTGGGCGGATTGAGAAATCGGCGACGGCTCTCACGTCGGATCGGCTGCTGGGGGATCGTCTCAAGAGCGGAGGCGCGACATGAGCGAGAACGCCGAACGACGAGTAGCAATCGTCACCGGTGCGGCCCGTGGGATCGGACGCGCTGTCGCCACACAGCTCGCATCAGACGGCTTCAATATCGTCGTGAACTATCGGGGCGATGAAGAACTTGCAAATTCGCTCATCGTTGAACTGCAAGGGCATGGTGTCGACGCTCGCGCGATCCGCGCTGATGTCACCATCGCAGACGATGTCGCCAGCCTCATCGAGGGGACAATTGCCGCATTTGGCAAGGTCGATGTACTGGTGAACAACGCTGGAATCACCCGCGACATGCTGCTGATGCGAATGAGCGAAGAAGATTGGGACGTTGTCCTGACGACGAATCTTAAGGGCGCGTTCCTCTGCTCGAAAGCCGCGATTCGACCAATGATTCGGCAGCGAGGCGGGTCAATCGTCAACTTGACATCGGTCGTCGGCCTGGTCGGTAACGCGGGACAGGCGAACTACGCTGCTGCCAAGGCTGGGCTCGTCGGGTTCACCAAGTCGCTCGCGAAAGAAGTCGGCTCGCGTGGGATCACCGTCAACGCGGTCGCTCCAGGCTTTATCGAAACGCGCCTTACCGATGTGCTGTCCGACGAGATCAAGGATCTCTCGATCAAGCAGATTCCACTTGGCCGATTTGGTATGCCTGAAGACGTCGCAAGTGCCGTTGCTTTTCTCGTGTCGCCCGCAGCCAGGTACATCACCGGCCATACGCTGTCGGTCGACGGCGGCCTCTTCATGGCGACGTAGGTGTTTGTGTCCGGCTCAGGTCGCAATCTGGCGTAATCTGCAGTCGACTGGTAAGGCGTCTATCGGGCGTGGCGCGGACTACTAGTATCGACATTGAGTCGTCGATATTCTGCCGATGAGTTAGGACGAGAACATCGTTGAGCTATTCCTGCTCGCTCTGTCGTCGCTGTAACACGTTTACTAGCTGAAAGCTGACATCCCACATGTTCGAGAAGATTCTGATCGCTAACCGAGGAGAGATCGCGCTACGGATTCTGCGCGCCTGTCATGATCTGGGCGTGAAGGCGATCGTTGCTTACAGCGACGCTGACCGGGATTCGTTGCCAGTCCGTCTCGCAGACGAAGCAGTCTGCATTGGTCCGGCGCCCGCCGCAAAATCGTATAACCACATCCCATCGGTCATCAGCGCTGCATTGGCGACTGGATGCGATGCAATTCACCCTGGTTACGGCTTTCTCGCTGAGAACGCCTACATCGCCGAGATTTGTCGGGAATGCAACTTGACATTCATTGGTCCTGAGCCTGACACGATCGAGATGATGGCCGACAAGTCGACCGCCCGACAGATGGCAAAGAAAGCAGGGCTACCTGTCCTCCCGGGTACTGAAGAAGCCTTGCCTGCAGCCGTCGATATGCGGCAGCTGACCCGTGATATCGGCTTTCCGCTGATGCTCAAGGCGGTCGCCGGCGGCGGTGGTCGGGGGATGCGAATTGCGGCAGACGAGCGCGAACTGTTGCGATTGCTGCCACTTGCACAGGCTGAGGCGCAATCGGCCTTTTCGAACGGCGGTATTTACGCGGAACGCTATCTGGAGAGGCCCCGTCACATCGAGGTTCAGGTGATGGCCGACAACCACGGCAAAGTGTTGGCTCTCGGCGAGCGCGATTGTTCACTTCAGCGGCGTCACCAGAAACTTATCGAGGAAGCACCGGCACCGAGCATCTCTCGCAAACTGCGGGACAACCTCGCGAAATCCTCGGTCAAGCTTGCGAAGTCGATCAACTACACCGGGGTAGGCACGTTCGAGTACCTGGTGGATGCCGAAGAGCACTTCTACTTTATCGAGGCGAACACACGGGTTCAGGTCGAGCATCCAGTTACCGAAGCGATCACCGGTATCGACATCATCGTCTGGCAGATTCGTATTGCCGCAGGCGAGCATCTTCCGTTCAGTCAGGGCGACATCAAATCAAATGGCCACGCGATCGAATGTCGAATCAACGCGGAAAACGCTGCGAAGGGCTTTGGGCCTTCGACTGGGACGGTGGTTGGCTACATTGCTCCGGGAGGACCGGGCATTCGCGTCGATTCCCACCTGTACCCCGGTTACGTTGTTCCACCCAATTACGATTCGCTGGTCGGGAAGCTCATCGCCTGGGGACAAACGCGGGAAGAAGCGGTCGCACGCATGCGCCGGGCACTTTCGGAGACGCTGATCGTTGGAATAGATACGACGATTCCGTTTTACAGCTATGTGATGACACAGCCTGAGTACACGAGCGGAAAGCTCGATACGGCGTTGATTGGTGAGCTCGTTACACGGATGGGTGTGAACGTGAATGCCGACGCCGAGCCCGTCC
>JBGSWU010000323.1:0-14227 GCA_041751795.1 Thermomicrobiales bacterium | reverse complement strand
AGGGTTGGAGCGTATTGCAGAAACTGCCCCGGATATTGTGCTCCTGGATCTTCAAATGCCGGGAATGGGCGGTCTGGCCTGTCTTGAGCAACTCGCCAGTCGGCATTCCAATGCTCGCGTCATCGTCCTGACAACGTACGCACAGGACGAACCCGTCTTTCGAGCCATTCGCCTTGGTGCGCGTGGGTATCTCCTGAAGGATGCCTCGCCAGATACATTAACGGCTGCAATCCGAACCGTTGCAGCAGGCGGAACGCTGATGGCGCCGATCGCTGCAGAGCGGCTCGCTCAAAGGATCCACCACGCCGACACGTTGACTCCGAGAGAACAGGAAGTTCTGGAGCTACTGTCGATTGGCCTGCGGAACAAGGAAATCGCGCTCCGCATTGGCACCAGCGAAAAAACCGTCCAGTTCCATATCGCCAACGTCTACGGAAAGCTCGGCGTGACAAGCCGCACAGAAGCGACCCGCGTTGCACTTGAACGCGGCATGGTCAACACCGCCACACACTGACGCACCCCAGGGTTTTTCCCAGGTTGCCTCCCGGGTTGTTACCGGTTTTCCCAGTTTACAAACCGGACTACGATCGACTCACAGAAGTCATCCGGAACCAATGCCGACGTTCTTGATCTTCCAGCCCAGGCTGGACGACAGTGGACAGGGGGATATCAGCATGTTGACCTATCAACTGGACGTCGTCAGGACCGATGCGAGCAAGGTTACGGATTGCGAACTGATGGAACGACTCTGTCAGCGCGATCTTGACGCACTCGAGGAACTCTACGATCGACATCATTCAATCGCGCTGGGACTTGCCTGCAGAATTCTGCACGATCGCAACTACGCCGAAGATGTCGTGCAGGATGTCTTTCTCACGATATGGCGACAACCCGAACGTTTCAATCCGGCGCGCGGAACGGTTCGTGGCTGGTTGCTGGCAATTGTCCATCACCGGAGCATTGACCGATTGCGGCGCCTGCGAACATCGGCTCGCTTCGTTGAACTCTCGCCAGATCTCGTCGATCGAAACGCTGAAGATCCCGTTGATGTCGCATTGGCGTCGCTCGATCGCGAGCATGTTGTTTCCGCTCTGGCTCAACTTCCCTTCGAGCAGCGACAAGCCATCGAATTGTCGTTCTTGCACGGACGCACGCATGTCGAGATCGCGGAAGTCACGAACAGCCCGCTTGGAACGGTCAAGGGCCGAATCAGGATCGGGCTTGAGAAACTTCGAACAATGCTGGCATCACCGGAAGCTTTCGTTGCCTGACCTGACCCCACGGGTCACCTAAGGATCAGCCCGGATCAGGTTGGACAAGCGTTGGCTCGTCCCGCAGACGCGCCATCGAGTACGCATCTGCCCAGGCACCGTCGCGATATGTGTACGCGCGATGGGTACCCTCGATTACGAAACCGAACCTGCGATACAAACGTATGCCTGGCTCATTGTCCGTGTAGACCTCGAGTTCTAGACGTCTCAGGTTGTACCAGTTGTCTGCCAGATCGATCAGTGCAGCCAGCAGGGCGGTTCCAACCCCTCGCCCCTGATGTGCGCCATCCACACTCATCCCGATCTGGCCAACGTGAGCGCGACGACGAGAGAACAATGTCAGTCCCGCATGACCGACCACGACGTTATTCGCTTCTGCAACGATAAAGCGCAGGCTTTCCGAGGACATCACCCGCGCCGAGCGTTCGGTGATCGTCGTATACGGAATCTGCATCGTCATTGCTGAAACCTGACGATCGTTATAGATCTCCGTTACACGGTCGAGGTCGTCAGGCGCTACCGCCCGGATCACGATGTCGCTCATCGTCCCACCCTTAGTCGCTGGCGGCTCGCGCGATGATCACGTTAGTAACCGCGAGGCCGAGGAAGATAACCGCATACAACAACCGTTGCAGGCCCCCGCCAGCACGCGAGAGGCTGAACGTCACCATCGCGAGGAACAACCCAAACAACCCACTTGAGACGAGCAGAAGTCCAATAAGTGCGAAGGGAAGCGCCGCAACTGCGCCGAAGACGTCCGGTCGAACCGCACGATGCTTCGCACGGGCTGCTCGGCCATGTGCCTCGGCGTAGCGAAACCAGACGTAGATCGCGAGCGCGATAAACACGACCGCGACACCGAAGCCGGCGAGGACAAATGGTAAATCCAGCGCACGCATGATCACTGAGATCACGCCGATGACGAGCGACGCGAGAATCAATCCTGCGCCATTGAGGGCCGCCAACCGCAGTCCGTCCGTGACAGTCCCACCGTGCGGAGCGACGAGACGCGTGAATTGATCGCGGCTCCCTTGCGGACCACCTGAATATTCAGAGTACATTTTGGCTCCCTCGTGCTGGGCAACCGGTTTCTGTTTGATTGATTGTACCGACTAACGATGTCACAACGGTTGCTATACTGGCGTCACGGAGATGGACACGGACAGCGTATCCCCCTTTTCGATGATGCACGCTGTCTTAGCAGAATCGGAGCATGACGATGAGTGGTTCGGAATCTGGCGGCGGTGGCCGCAATGCACTGGTAATGATTTTCGCGCTGCTCGTCCTCAGTGGAATCCTGGCGCTGCTCTACCGCTCGGCAAGCAACCGCGATCTTCCTGACGATGAATGGTTCGACTTCGAACATCCATAGTCGTACGACATACCTGGGCCGCGGGGTGCGCCGTTGTCGTCGACAACGCACCCCGCAGGTAACTTAACCAACCGGCACGAATGGTTTCCCGAGTTCATCGAATAGAGTTTTCAACGAATCCAGCAACTCGCCGACGGCAATTGTCGTTGCGGTCGCTGGTGGCAGATCACGCTGCTTGAGTTCGACCCCGCCACCGCGCATCGAACGCTGACTCACCGTCAGCCGGACCGGAATGCCGATCAAGTCAGCGTCGGCGAACTTGACCCCTGCCGACTCATCACGATCGTCATAGAGCACATCGATGCCGGCATCCCCAAGGAGAGCTTCCACCGAATGGGCCAGTTCCCTTGCCTCGTCATCCGCACCGAGCACAACCAGATGAACGTCAAACGGTGCAACTGTCACCGGCCAGATCAGGCCGCGCTCGTCATGATGTTGTTCAGCGATCGCCGCCAACGCTCTGGAAACGCCGAAGCCGTACGATCCCATAATGATCGGTCGCTCTTGATCATGCTCGTCGAGGTACGTCGCTGACATAGGCTCCGAATAGACGGTGTCGAGCTTGAAGATGTTCCCCACTTCAATGCCGCGCGTTTCGACCAACGCCGCTCCGCAGACGGGACACGGTGCCCCAGCCTCGACAAGCGCAATATCGGCAAGGTGTGTCGGCTGGTAATCGCGGCCCAAGTTGACGTTTCGGAGGTGATATCCCTCGCGGTTCGCCCCGGCAACGAGATTTGGCTTCTGCGCGGAAAGATCAGCAATAACGATGACATTCGTCAGACCGACCGGCGACGCATAACCGGGTACGGCTCCGCTCGCACGGATCAATGCCTCACTGGCAGGTTGCAATGAGCGAGCGTTCAAGACAGCAGCGAGTTTGACCTCGTTGACTTTGGCGTCACCACGGATCGTTACGAACACCAACTGACCATCTGCATCGTAAAACACTGCCTTGGCCGTTTGATCCGTACCTACGCCAAGGAGATTCGCGACTGCTTCGATCGTCGCCGCATCTGGCGTCGCAACCTCTTCAACTGGTAACGGTTCGTCGTCACTATCGGGCCAACCCGTGACAGCGACCTCACGGTTCGCGGCGTAATCGCCGTTCGGGCAGACAAGGAGGACGTCCTCCCCAGCGATGGTTTCGAGCATGTACTCATGCGAACCACTGCCACCCATGATCCCGCCTGCCGCTTCGACGACGATCACCGGCAGGCCGCATCTCAGGAACGCCCGCAAGTATGCATGGTGACAGTCATCGTAGAAGCGTTGCAGGTCGTCGGCATCGGTGTGAAACGAATAGCCATCCTTCATGATGAACTCTCGTCCGCGCAACAACCCTGCGCGCGGGCGAGGCTCATCCCGAAACTTCGTCTGGACCTGAAAGAACTGAATCGGCAGTTGCCGATACGATCGCACCTCCCGGCGAACGAGGTCGGTGGCGACCTCTTCGTGGGTCATTGCCAACACCATCTGCCGGTCTCCACGATCGGTGAAACGAACCAGTTCGTCGCCGATCTTCGTCCACCTTCCGGTTTCCTGCCAGAAGTCCGCCGGTTGAACGACCGGCATCGAGAGTTCGTGACAATCGATGGATTCCATCTCGTCACGAATGATGTTCTCGATCTTTCCCAACGACCGAATTGCGAGCGGCAGGTACGAGTGAATACCTGCCGCCAGCTGCCTGACAAACCCCGCCCGAATCAGCAGTTTCGCGCTGGTTGTTTCGGTGCCTGCGGGAGCGTCGCGTAACGTCTTCCCGAACATGCTGCTGTACCGCATCGTTCCCTCATCCCCTCATTGCAATCGCGCGGGAACTCTAGCAGAGATGAGCCATCGCTCGATTGCAGCGGGTGACCGGTCATGGTGCAAGGCGATTGATATCCCGTGGAAACGCCGTCACTTCTCGGACATTCGTTGTCCCAACAAGTTGGGAAACGAACCGTTCCAGTCCTACGGCGCAGCCACCCTCGGGCGGCATACCGAACCGGAAGGCATCCAGGTACCCCTCAAACGGGGCGGGGTCGACGCCACGCTGCGACATCACGGCGACGAGGCGGTCATACCGGTGTTCCCGTTGACCACCAGTGATCAACTCCAACCCACGGAATAACAGGTCAAACGAGTTGGATACAGCAGGGTCGTTCGGACTCGGCATCGTATAGAACGGCCGTTTCTCGGTCGGATACCCTTCGACGAACAGAAAATCGCTTCCATGCTCCTTGCTGGCCCACTCGCCAAGCCATCGCTCGTGCTGCGGCGCGAGGTCCGGCTCGTCGCGGCAGTCTTCTCCGTATTCACGCAGAATGATTTCCTGCGCCTCGTTAAAGCCGACGATCGGTATTGACTCGATTGTCGGAATCGTTGCACCAAACGACGCAACGTCGTCGGTGCAGCGGTCGCGAACCTCGTCCATCATCTCTCGCAGGAGTTCCTCAACGAGGGCCATCACGTCTCGATGGTCGCGGATGAACCCGAACTCAAGGTCGAGCGAGATGTACTCGTTCAGATGGCGGGACGTCGCGTGCGGCTCAGCTCGAAAGACCGGACCGATCTCAAACACGCGCTCGTGCACACCTACCATGATCTGCTTATACAGTTGGGGAGACTGGGCAAGATACGCCTGACGATCGAAGTAGTTGACCGGGAAAACGTTCGCTCCGCCTTCCGTTGCCGAGCCGACGATCTTCGGCGTGAAGATCTCCACGAAACCTCGCCGCTGCAACCCAGTTCGATACGATCCAGCAATCTGCGCCATCACCCGAGAAGCCGCCTGCTTGCTGGCATGCCGTAACGAGAGCGACGCGCGATCGAGCCAAATGTCGAGCGAGGGTTTCAGTACCGGCTTGTTGATTTCGAACGGCAACGGCTCCGTCACCGCCGATAGCACGTCCACTTCACAAGCGCGAAGCTCGGCGCCACCGCGCGCTCGATCCTCGGCGACGACGTTCCCGGTGATTGAAAGTACCGATTCGACCTGAAGATTGCGAATCGTCGCCGCTAACGTCTCGTCGTCTACAACGACTTGCGCCGTTCCGGAGCGATCACGCATGACGAGAAACATGACGCCGCCCAGCGCGCGCCGGTTGAGTAACCAGCCGGACATCGTGACGTTTTCGCCAATACACGAGGATAGGTCCGAGGCGAGAACTCGCCTGCTTGAGTGAAAAGCGGCCATCTGGCACCCCCCAAGGGATATCCGGACGCAGGCCGATACTAATCGCGTCGCCTGCGTTTCCGGTGCACGGAAAACACAAACGCCCTCCGTCGAAAGGACGAGGGCGTGGTCCGTGGTGCCACCTTTCTTCGCGACCGACTCACACCGGTCGCCTTTTCGGGCCGACCCCGGTGAGGATCTGCCCGTGCCCGTTAACGGGGGCTAGCCGGTCACAGTTATCGGCAACATGCCGTTTCACTGCGTCAACTCAGGAGTGTCTTCATCGCCTGCTAATACCGCCGCCTCACACCATTCCGCGGCTCGCTGTGGCTGACTGGGTCGATTACTGATCTCCGTCATCGCCATTCGCATCTTCAATTGTCTTGAACACCATAGCGTTTGAAGTCGCACATCGTCAAGTCATTTCGTATGCTGGTGAGAAGTCGACATTCTAGAGTCAGCTGACGATTGGCCCCAGCGTCCGGAAAGGACTCAGGTTCACCGCATCGTTGCTCATCCAGGGGAATCTGGTAAGCCCGAGACCTGTCGCAAGATTTCAGGCGCTGCAGCAGACTGCGGAAGCAGTGCCCCCGGTTCCCGTAGGGATAGGTTTCAAACCCGTCCGCAGACCGCAGGCCGCCGGTTCGACACCAAGCACTCCCAATAGGGCATAGAGCCGACTGGATCCATGTCAATCGCACGCCCGTATTGTGCCTTCGGCCTACGGGCCGCGGTCCGATCTTAGATCGGTCCCTACGAGAGTGAGACAACGCCTCCGGATGCTTCACGCATGGAGCGAATCTTTCGCTCGATGTGGAAGCTCAGTTGTCGCTCATCCCAGGGCCTCGTACCACACGGAAATCCGACATCTTCGGACCTTTTTTGCCGTTCTTGCCGGTCTTGCCGTTCGCGTCCGAGTCTTTGATAACTGGGTGGACGCCGAGCCATCGCCGGTGGGCACGGCCGATGCCACGCTTCGCCAGCGTCTTGACAAGTTGATCGTCGGCAATCGAGCGAAACTGCATGTCACGAAGCGTATCGAGGCCCGCCATACACAACGGCTCGGCGAACTGAAGTGCCCTGTCAAAACTCTCGCTGGCGGATGTCACTGTGGCGAACGCGGCAGTTCCCCGCGTCACATCAGCGGTCGTGAACGGGAAATTAAACAAGAAGGTTGGAACTGCGTAGGACACACTCCCCCACCCAGTCGCGGGCTCGGGATCGGTCTTGCGAATCTTGTCCATCTTGTAACCGAGTGTGTCTGCATACGTCTTCACCCGACGAGCGAGAATCCGGTTGACGATCGAATCGTCTCGCGCATCGCCAAACGTGACGCTGGCACCTGGTGTCTCGTCAATAAGACGCTGCACATTCTCGGTCATTGCCCTGAGATCGACGCTGGTCGTTCCGGTAAGCGTGAGATCGACGGTGTCGCCTGCGGTTGACACAACCTCGACAGCCGTCGCAGGCGCGCTTGTGTCAACCTGCGACGTGATCGCCTCGATAAGGCTGGTCCGATCGCCTGAAAGCGTGATCGTCGCTGTGCGCGCAGCCAGTGTGTCTCCAGTGCCGTCGATTGTGTAGCAATAACCTTCCCCAGTCGTTGCGGGACGAGCGCCGAAAACCGCGTCGAATTCGTCGAATACTCCAGCCCGTGCGAACGCAACTAACGCGGCATCATCAGGAAAACCGATCACCGTCACCGCACCGAACTCGTCACCCAGACTGGCTCCGAGTCCGATCGCAGCACCGAGAACCGTTGCCAAGCCGAGCGGGTTCCCGTCGAGTTGTTCCTGCTGGATATCTGATCCCGATCGAACCAGATAGGCGACATGGCCATGACGCAGACCTTTGCGCATCGCGTCGGTGTCATGATTGCGCCTGGAAGCGCGAAAGGCGTTTTGCAATCCAGCAATGCCAGACTCGACCTCGAAACCATGGTCGGCAAGAAATGACATGAGTCGATTCGCTGGTGAGTCGTCGCTCCCAGACCCATCGGCGTTGATATACAGTTCGCGGCAGACCCGCATAACGTCGTTGCGTGCTGCTCGAATGGCTGCGAATGCTGCTTCGCGAGCCATGTCTTTGACCGGCATGCGGATTCCTCCCTGGTTCGCCTGAACAGGGCCGAATTGTACGCAACAACGCGATCGTCGCGCTTAACCGGCGACGAGTCGGATTCGCGCGTTGCTAGCCGCCGACGGATTGATCTCACTCGACTCTCCCGCTAACAGCGACAACTCATACGGTCCGTCGCCATTCGCCTTGAGATACTCCGCGAGTGGTCCATCACCTGTCGGGGTTGCGATATCCAGTCGATGTCCACCAACCATGAAGTACACGCCGTCCGCGCCGGTGAGATTTGGCAGTCCTTCTCCGGAAGGCGCCGATATGTCGAGCAACGTGCAATAGCGCTTCACAGCAGCTTCAAGGTCCAGAACCGCGATAACAAGGGATTGAGTTCCGCGAACCGTGTTCTCGTGGTTTGCGCTTTCGCTTGGAACGCGCAGTTCGCGATCAGTGACATCTTCGATCAGAAACGGAAGGGCACCGACATTCTCGTCACCCTTCGCCATCGCGCTCTTCCAGGCGATTTCGACGTTATCGGTTCGCTTGCGTGCTCCGGGAGTCGCCGCGCCGTGTGTGGCTGATCCTGCACCTGATTCGCCAACAAACGAGTCCAGGTCAGGAGTTGCCAAGGCATAGTCAATGATGCCGCCTCCACGCCCAACGTGCTTGAACCAGCGATGGGTCTCGCCTGGCTTGTTCGACGTCGGATGCTCGTGGAAAGCGATCAACTCGATATAGCTTCCATCTGAAAAGGTGATGAGCGCGTTGTGCGTGAAGCGTGGGTGCCTGCCTCCAGGTGTCACGGTGAATCCCAGCGCCCGGTACTGTCCAATCCCACGATCAAGGTCGTCCACAAGAATGATGACGTGGTCGATTCCTGTCGGCATGTAGATGACTCCATTCTCTCTGCTATCGATCCAGGTTGTCGTCGGTACCACCTTGGATTGGTGAAGAGGCACGACGACCGCGATTGTAAACCGGTAACGCGATCGGCGGGTCGCCATGTCGATCCCGGTCGATTACGACGAACGTTCGTTACAATCGGGTTGGACGATCGATCAAACAGGACAGGGGAACCATGCCGGCAGGCTGGCGACGAACTCGATGGTTAATCCGGCATTCGCGGATGCTCACCGTTGGACTGGTAGCAACGGCTGTGATTGCGGCGTGCGCTGGACCGGAAACCGGTGACGACAGGGACCCAACTCCGACACCAACGGCCACCCACACGGCAACACCGTCGCCAACAGTGGTTCCACCGATGGCGACGACTCCTGCAACACCAACGACAGCCCCGACGTCAACGACCGAGGCAACTCCAACACGGGAAGCATCCCCGACAACATCAGCTTCGCCATCGACCGCAGCGACTGCCACACCAGAAGACATCGCCTTGCCCGACCGGCTGCCGTTATTGGCCGACATGCCCGGACAGGGATACTCGATTGCCGAAGAGGGCACCCGAACGGCTCAGGAACTCGCCAACGCATACGCCGATGCACCCGCGCACCTGCGACGCCTGGAGGAATGGGGATTCAAGCAGCACTTCTTCCGAGCATTCAACCGGGCGAGTGGCGAAGGCGACAAACTCCCACCAACGATCCTGACGACGATCAACGAATACGGAAGTGACGAGCAGGCGGAGGCTGCGCTGCAATGGCTGCGGCAACTCGGCACCGCAACCGGAGCTACACCTGCCGATGCACCGAAAATTGGCGACAACGCAGTAGCGTTGACAGTCCCAACGTCAACTGGCGTTCCAACGGCGTCGATCTACGTCCGCGAGGGGCCCGTCCTCTTCGTGTACTTCGCTCAAGGAGGTGACCCGCTACCTGCCGTTGACAGCGTCGCCCGGAAAGTATTCGAGCGCTGAATCGCTCAAAATCTCTCCGTGGTCAGCATCGTGCGGACGCCGAGATGACGACGGACGAAACTCGTAGCCCTCGTCGTCTCCGTCGACTCGACACGGTATACTTTGTGAGGAAGATCACAATAGTGTTCACCACTCAATTGCGAGTGGTTGGAGCGAGGGGTCACTAACATGGCAGACAACGCACAGTCGTCTGAATTGGGAGCGACGGAGCTCCGCAATGCGCGAATCCTTCGCACCCGTGGCCTGCTGGCCGAATACACCACTGGCCAGGCACCGTCTGGAGAGTGGTTTGCGCTCGGGTCTGTTCGCAGCGAACTACCATTGCAGCAACCCCCAGCATGGATTCTGGTGGGAACGGGTCTATCCGCTGAGGATGCCGTCGGTGGCTTGCTGATCGAGCTAGAAACCGAAGCCCTCCGAATCCGCACTCGGTAGTCGTCAGATCCGATCTCTCCCAGAAAACTGACAAGCCGCGTACACTGAAGGTGAGCACGGTTTCCAGGCCAAGTGGAGGGATCGAACGATGACGACTTCAGGGACCTATTCCATTGACACCTTCATTCGCGACGCGGAGCAGGCGCTTGCGTCAGCGAACGGCGACCGCGAACGCGTCGTTCGCGAACTTGCTCCGCTCGTTAAGCGCGTTGTCTGGGACGACGCCCTGTTCGACGAAAAGTATCGAGCCGAGCCGGAGAATGGCAGGCCTCGATACCTCTATCATGCCGCACCTGACGGCTCACTCCAGGTCTACATCGTCGAATTCGCGCCCGGGATGCCGACCCCAGTCCATGACCACGTCACCTGGGGATTGATCGGCATTGCCGGTGGCGAACAGCGAACAGCGCGATACATCCGGATTGATGATGGAAAGAACCACGAGCAGGCGACCCTGGAACTCATCAGCGATGAGGTCTTGACTCGTGGCGCTGTCTATTCACTGCTCCCGCCGGAAGACATTCATCGGATCGAAACCGTCGGAGACAGCCCGAGCTATTCGCTCCACGTTCTCGGCGTCGACCTCGGTCGCCAGAAGCGCAACATCTACGATCCTGAGACTGGCGAAGTAACACAGGTCGAAGGGCGGCCAATGTAGGGCCGTTCTGGCAATCCTGTCGGAATCGTGGCGTTAGTCAGTAGCAGAGGTGAAGGCATCGATGGCAACGGTCGGTCTGGTCTACAGTGGTCGCTACCTGCAGCACAACACAAATCCGTATCGGCTCCCCCTCACCGGCGGGCCGCTGCCATTCGTCGAACAAGTCGACCATCCATCGAACCCAAGGTTGGTTGAGCGGACGATGAAGTTGCTGGACATGAGCAACATC
The DNA here is from genome assembly GCA_041751795.1 of Thermomicrobiales bacterium. Classification (GTDB taxonomy): domain Bacteria; phylum Chloroflexota; class Chloroflexia; order Thermomicrobiales; family CFX8; genus JBBECJ01. The sequence goes on along the minus strand of JBGSWU010000323.1, from coordinate 3,159 downwards.
GGTGAACATCTCCAGATGATCTCGCCGTACGCCGCTCCTGAGTCAATTATCACGTCGTACCACACTCAGGAGTACATTGAGCATGTCGCGAAGCTCAGTGAGTCGGGCGGCGGAGATGCCGGACAAGGCGCCCCCGTTGGGATCGATTCATACGAGATTGCACTGCTCGCCGCTGGTGGCGCGATGGCTGCCGTTGACGCCATCATGGGAGGCGACGTGCAGCGCGCGTTTGCGCTGGTGCGGCCGCCGGGTCATCACGCGATGAGCAACCAGGGCATGGGATTCTGCATCTTCAACAACGTTGTCATCGCGGCGCACCATGCCCGGCGCACCTACGGCATCGAACGTGTCATGATCTTCGACTGGGACGTACACCACGGGAACGGAACGCAGGACGCGTTCTACAGCGACCCCGAAGTCCTGTTCTTCTCCACGCATCAGGACCGTCTGTATCCAGAGGACTATGGTCATCTCGACCAGGTCGGCGAAGGCGATGCAACCGGACGGACCGTCAATATCCCGCTCCCGGCAGGCAGCGGTGATATCACCTATCTCGCGGCGGTCGAAGAGATCATCCTGCCGATTGCGCGCGAGTTCAAGCCGGAGCTGATCCTCGTCTCCGCCGGGCAGGATGCATCTGCCTCCGATCCTCTTGGACGGATGTGTGTCACGTCCGAAGGCTACCGGCGAATGACGACGGCGATGATGACGCTTGCGGACGAACACTGCGACGGTCGTCTGGTTATCGTTCAGGAGGGCGGCTACTCAGAAATCTACGCTCCGTACTGCACGTTGGCCATCCTCGAAGCATTAGCCGACTACCGCTCCAACCTCGAAGAGCCAGTCAACCAGGCCCGTGCAGACCGTTGGCCACAGTCACAGTCGATTGGGCTCGATGCGCGGGCTGCGCTTACCGCAGCCCGAACGCAACAGGCTGAATACTGGAATCTCGACTGAGAGATTAACCCAGCAACGGTTTCTTGTTCGGGATGCCAGTCGTTCGCGGATACGCGATCGGCGTGGACTTGCGCTTGTCAATCACGATCAGCGTCGTGCCTTCGATTGTCGTCTCGATGGGCTGTCGTGCTCGTCCGCCGAGTAGACCGATCGCGTACCGCGCTTCTTCCAGTTCGTCAGCAGCAGCCGCGCCTTTCGGGAGAATCGCTCGGCCACCAACCTTCAGGAACGGCAATGCTAGTTCAACGAGCGTCACCAGCCGAGCGACTGCCCGTGCGGTGACGACATCATAGCGTTCGCGGTGCGTTCGATCGCGTGCCAACTCTTCGGCGCGTCCTTGGACAGCAGTAACCTTCGACAGGCCAAGCGCGTCTGCAGTTTCCGCCAGGAAGCGGACCTTTTTCGCCGTTGCATCAAGCAGCGTGATCGATAGGTCAGGGCGTGCGATGGCAAGCGCCATTCCAGGCAGCCCACCTCCCGACCCGATATCGAGCAATCGCGACGCATCGTCTGGCAGTTGAGCAATCAACGGAATCGCGTTAGCGAGCAACTTCCGTTCGACGCCATCGGGATCCATGACTGCCGTCAGATTGAAACGCTCGTTCGCCGCCAGCAGGAGATCTCGGTAGTGTCGGAAACGATCGACCGCCTCAGCGTCAAGAGTGACACCGAGGCGGTCGGCATGTTCGAGGAGTGTTTGCACGTTTGAACGCCGTTCGCTGCTACCCGAGCGGCACAGCGGCAGGCTGGCGTACGAGGCTTCGTGCCGCCTCAACGACATCTTCGATCGTCAGCCCCGCCTGCTTGCGAAGTGATGACTGTGATGCATGGTCGAAGAATCGGTCCGGAATCCCGACGACCTTCACCGAGACATCAACCTCCTCACGCGCGAGGAGTTCGAGGACGGCTGAGCCAAAGCCGCCAGCGGCTGCCCCCTCTTCGAGCGTTACGATCGCTCCAGTTCGTTTTGCCCAGTCTAGAATGAGTTTCTCGTCGAGTGGTTTCACGAACCTGGCATTGATGATCGCTGCCGAGATCCCCGTCTGCGCGAGTAGATCGGCCGCGTGTTCGGCCATCAGCGCCATCGTTCCGATCGACACGATCGTCACATCAGTGCCCTCGCGGATCACCTCACCGCGACCAATCGGCAGCACATGTGGCGGCATCTCAATCGAGACACCAGTGCCATTCCCACGCGGGTAACGAACAGCCGATGGTCCACTCGTGCGATCGACAGCAGTCAACAGCATGTTGCGAAGTTCCGCCTCATCCTTCGGGGCCATGACGACCATGTTCGGCAGACAGCGCAGGTAGGCGAAATCAAACACACCATGATGCGTTCGACCGTCATCACCGACGAGACCGGCTCGATCCATCGCAAAGACGACCGGCAGATTCTGGATACACACGTCATGAATGACCTGGTCGTAGGCACGCTGGAGGAACGTCGAATAGATCGCGGCGACAGGCCGCATTCCCTGCGTTGCCATGCCAGCGGCAAACGTCACGGCATGCTGCTCGGCGATGCCAACATCGAAGAACCGTGCAGGATGCGCCTTCGCAAACGGTAGGAGGCCAGTTCCATCCGGCATGGCAGCAGTGATCGCGACGATCTTGTCATTCTCGTGTGCCAGTTCCGTCAGCGTGTCGCCAAAGACATCCTGGTACTTCGGCGGCTGCGGGGCGGACGGTCCTGTCGACGCGACACGCGCGGCATGGTGCTTGAACGGGTCGGCCTCGGAGAAATCAAACCCTTTACCCTTAGCGGTGACACTATGGACGAACACCGGGCAATCGAGATGCTTCGCTTGTTGGAATGCCTCGATCAAATCACCGACGCTATGCCCGTCAACCGGACCAACATAGGTGAAACCGAGCTCTTCCCAGATCATCGTGTGATAGACGAACTCCTTGAAGGAGTCCTTCATCCGCTTGCCAAGCTCGACAAACAGCTCGCCCTGAGGCAACTTCTGGAGCATTCGCTCGAAATCAGCTTTGGCGCGGTTGTACCGCTCGTCGGTTCTGACGCGCGACAGGTACTTCGACACCGCTCCGACGTTTGGCGCGATGCTCATTTCGTTGTCGTTGAGAACAACGACAAACGGAATCCGCAAGCTTCCAGCGTTGTTTAGCGCTTCGTAGGCCATGCCACCGGTCAGCGCGCCGTCACCAATAACGGCAACCGAGCGGCCCGGGTGACCC
>JBGSWU010000322.1:0-9213 GCA_041751795.1 Thermomicrobiales bacterium | reverse complement strand
CGCGAAGCGGAGATGGTCGCCGAACGAGTCACGATGGCGCTGTCAACGCCGTTCAAGTTGAACGGACATGACATGTTCGTATCAACCAGCGTTGGTATCGTCCTGCGGTCCGAGGCTCACCGCACGCCGGAAGACCTTTTGAGAGACGCCGACGTGGCCCTGTATCGCGCGAAGGATGCCGGACGTGCGCGGTACGCGATCTATGACGTCAGTATGGGTACGGCGATGGTCGAGCGCGTCAACCTCGAAGCCGATCTGCGGCGGGCGCTCGACCGTGGCGAATTGTCTCTGCACTATCAACCGCAACTCGATCTTCAACACGGTGAGATGATCGCTGCCGAGGCATTGGTTCGGTGGATGCATCCCGATCGTGGCCCTGTTTCACCTGCGCAGTTCCTGCCGGTCGCCGAGGAGTCTGGGTTGATCAACGCGGTCGATGCCTGGGTGTTGCGTGAAGCGTGCCGGCAGGGACAGCGCTGGGTAACACAGTTTGGACGAGATATCACGATCAGTGTCAACGTTTCTGGTCGGCAATTGCGTCGTCCTGAACTGGTCGAAAATCTGGCAGTGATCCTCTACGAGACGCGGTTTGATCCGCATAACCTGAAGCTCGAAATCAGCGAGGGTGCGGTCATGGCCGATACCGCCCAGACGTCCGACACCCTGGACGCGTTGCTGCAGCTTGGAGTCCAGGTTGTGATCGATGACTTCGGTACGGGCTATTCAAGTCTGACCCAGCTCAGACGATTCCCGATCGACACCCTCAAACTCGACGGCACGTTCGTCCGCGCGCTCGGTCAGGATGCGGACGCGGCAATCATCGCCAGCGCGTTGATCGGCCTCGCGCACAGTCTCGGCCTGAAGGTGATCGCCGAAGGGATCGAGCGGATTGAGCAGCTTAACCACCTGCGAGCCCTGAACTGCGAATACGGCCAGGGGAATTACTTCTCGGTTCCGCTCAGCGCCGCGGACTTCACCGACTGGCTGCGAGACGACAGCACGCACGAGCGCGAACCAATCCCCGCCGACTGACCTGCTTCCGGGTACAATGTCCGGCATTCGATCCACAACGAGTATCCGGCGAGGGAGCAGCGATATGCAGTCAACCGATCACCTTGTTGTCAACGATCAGCTGATCGAGCGATATGAGGGCATCGCCTGTCTGCGCAATGGCGCGGGCCAGGATCACTGGAATGGCCTCAACTACAAGCTCGGTATCAATAAGACGACCGTCGGGTCGCAGGTGCTGTCGATGAATGTCGCGACGGTTCCACCGGGTGGGATCGCAGCGGCTCATATCCACGTCGGGTTCGAGGTCGGTCTTTTTATCGTTCAGGGGCGTGTCCTGCATAAGTTCGGCAAGGGACTGCGCGAAAGTCTTGAGAACGGCGCAGGCGACTTCATCTTCATCGAGGCTGGACTGCCGCACGAGGTCTACAATCTCAGCGATAGCGAGCCGATTGTCGCGGTTGTCGCCCGTACCAGCCCGAACCAGTGGGACGAGATCATTCCGTACGATCCTGCCAGCGACGAGTGATTTCTGGTTGCGCTTGTAGGTCTGGCGCTTGAGCGAGGGTACGGAACGTCGGCCCCGCGACAAGGATGAGGGCGGCCCGCGTGATGTTGCGCCGTCAAATGCGACGATGCTCATCGTCCGCCACACCGAGGTTCATAACCCCGACGCCGTGCTGTATGGGCGTCTGGCTGGTTTTGATTTGAGTGAGTCTGGACGCCTGCACGCCGACCGAATCGCAGTTTCTCTGGCCGACTGTCCGATCACCGAAATGGTTTCCAGCCCGCTTCTGCGTGCGCGGAGAGTTGCCACGATTATCGCCAGTCGCCACCCTGCAATCACTGTCCGCACGTCATCGCTGCTGACCGAAGTTGGTAGCAGTTGGCAGGGGAGACCGTTCCGTGACTTCCCGCCAGCGTTCAGCACCTACGAGAATCGGCGTGAGCCAGGTGATGAGACGATGGAGCAGATCCGCGACCGAATGCTGGGGTTTGTTCGGCGTACTGGTCGGAACCATCCCGGCGGAACGATCGTCGCTGTCAGCCATGGTGATCCGATCACGATCCTGCGAATTGCGTTGCTCGGTCGCCCGTTGACCTACGCTGCCCTCCGGGGGAGTGACTACGCTGCCCTGGGTTCGATCACTCGCGTTGTGGTCGGATCGGATGGTCATCCATTGTCGACGGATGTGCTCGACCAGGTGACGTGACGATTCCAATGAGCTCCGCTGCTCCCTGAAGCGACTGATGGCGCTTAATCTCATTTGCTGGGTAGCGTGTTCGCCGGATGCGAAATGTACCGAGCCGTCGTATCATCGCCCCCAGATCGGTTCGAGAACAACGCTTGCTGGAATGGTCGTCACTCGCAAACCGGAGGAGGCGTCGTTGGCATCTGAGTCACCACGTCCGGTCGTTCCACCCGCATGGGAGCCGTCTGGCGGAATGCCGGCCATTACGATCACTGATGTCCGTGCCATCTGTACAGCGCCGGACGGCATCCGGTTGGTCGTCGTCAAGATCGAAACGAGTGAGCCGGGGCTGACGGGCCTGGGATGTGCGACGTTCACCCAGCGGCCTCTCGCGGTGGTCACCGCTGTTGACGAATACCTCAAGCCATTCCTCCTCGGGCGCGATCCAGATGATATTGAGGACATCTGGCAATCAGCCTACCTCTCGTCGTACTGGCGTGGTGGGCCGGTGCTGTTCAACGCGCTTTCCGGTGTTGACATGGCGCTCTGGGATATCAAGGGCAAGCGGGCCGGGATGCCGGTCCATCAATTGTTCGGTGGCAAATGCCGGTCGTCGGCGACGTTGTATGCACATGCCACCGGACGCGATGTCGCCGAACTTGAGGACGACGTTCGCCGCTGGGTCGAATTGGGTTATCGGCATGTTCGCTGTCAGGTTGAAGTGCCGCAGATGGCGACCTATGGCGTCCAAGGTCGTCCTGGCGACGAAGCCCGACCACAACCGCTCGGACTGGACGGTGGGCGCTGGGAGCCGTCTGCCTATTGCCGGATGATTCCAAAAGTTTTCGAGCATCTAAGGACGACGATTGGCGACGAGGTCGAGTTGTTGCACGACATCCACGAACGCATCCCGCCGATCCAGGCGATCGGACTGGCGAAGGCGCTCGAACCGTACAACCTGTTCTTTCTGGAAGATCCGTTTGCGCCTGAAGACATCGGATACTTCCCGCTGCTGCGCCAGCAATCGTCAATCCCGCTGGCAATGGGCGAGTTGTTCGTCAACCAATCTGAGTATGTTCCGCTCGTTCGCGACCGGTTGATCGACTTCATGCGCGTTCATATCTCGGCGATGGGTGGTTTGACGCCAGCCCGAAAACTCGCCGCGTACTGCGAGTTCTTCGGTGTTCGTACTGCCTGGCACGGTCCCGGTGATGTCTCACCCCCCGGTCATGCCGCGAACCTCGCGCTCGATCTTTCCTGCTGGAACTTTGGCATCCAGGAGCAGCATGTGTTTGGGGATCAAACGCGCGCTGTCTTCCCTGGCACGCCGGAAATCCGCGATGGCGCAATGTGGCCGAACGATCGACCTGGTCTTGGTGTTGAGATCGACGAGGCACTGGCAGCTCGATTCCCCTTCCCGGAGCATCCGCTCAACGGTGGCTGGCCGGCAGTTCGACGCCTCGACGGAACGGTTGTCAGACCGTGAAAGGATGAGCCAATGCGTATCGCCGTCATCTCCGACATTCATGGAAACGCCGTCGCCTTTGACGCCGTTTTGCAGGGCATCGGACACCACGGTGTCGACCAGATTGTGTGCCTGGGTGACGCTCTACAGGGCGGGCCGCAGCCGCGCATGGTTGCTGAACGATTGATTGAGATCGGCTGTCCGGTCGTCCTTGGTAACGCCGATGCGCTGCTGATTACTGGGAAGGATGGAGACCATCCGCTCACCGAGCACCAGCGAACCGCAGCGGACTGGAGCGTGGCGCAACTTGGCGGGCGTGGGATTGCTGCGATCGAATCGTTCCAGCCGACGGTCAAGATCGAACTCACGGACCAGCATCACCTGCTTTGTTTTCATGGCTCACCGACGTCGTTCAGCGACATCCTGCTACCTGAGACGAGCGAAGACGACGTTCACCGAATGCTTGGACCGTTTCTCCCGGCCTATCAGTGTGGTGGACATACGCACCTGCAGCAGCTACGCCGAGTCGGGGATTCGTTCTTCTTCAACCCCGGCAGCGTTGGCCTCGCCTGGAACCGGCATCAGCCGGCGACCCCGCCGTTGGCCGACCCGTGGGCGGAGTACGCGATCCTGACGGCCACCGAGTCCAGTGTCGCCGTTGCGTTTCATCGACTTCCCTACGATGTCGCAGCACTACTGGACATCATCCGGTCGAGCGGTATGCCGAATGCCGAAGCGCTGGCGGAGCGGTACAGTCGAAAGGCAAACCTCTGACGTCCGACGCGCAATCACCACGGGATGCCTTGCAGATCGAGGACACTGTCACGCGGCGAGTCCGTCATGACCGGCAGGAGCATCCATGCTGATGAAGCAAACGCATCCATTCCCCCTTCGACCTCGGCCAGCATGGTCCCATCGAAGCGCACCCAGCCGAGTGATGCGTAGAAGGGGATGGCCGCTTGGGGGCAGACGAGGAGGGCAAAGGCGACGAGTAACTCGCCGTGCATCAGCCTCGCAGCTTCACGTAACGCTGCGGCACCGTAGCCTCGCCGACGATGGTCGGGATGCGTCAGCACCTCGGCAACCCCGGCGATTCGTACCGGGGAGCCATCGAGCAGTGCGTCACGTATGAGGACCCCGGCGTGAGCAACCAGGAGTCCGTCATTATCGCGGACGTTGATATCCCATTCGGGATCATCCCACCGAACCTGTTCGAGCTCTGGTGGACCGTCGAATCCATCAGGGTAGACGAGGTCTTCAAGTGCATGGAACTCGTCTAACTCGACCCGTGTCATGTCGACTCGGCGGGTGCACGTGACATGCATACCCGTTGCCTCCTTTGCTCGTCGGCTCGTTCACCAGTGACCCTGCTGACGGCATCATCGTACCGGCCATCAGGCGGTGGTGCGACCTGTCCCGTTGGTCAGGTCGGATCTCATCCGCGGGGCCGACGCGTTCAGATCGTGATCAGGCTATCCTGTGAATGAGGATTGACAACGGCGTCGATCTCGCCGCGACGTCGCGGACCAGGCTCAATGATCGTGAGCAATGCCGCGACCGTGAGCGTCCTAGCGAGGATCGGCATTCCGTCACTCGGCTCACGGGTCGGAATCGAACGATTGTCGATATATCGATCGCGGCGAGCGGATCGCCTCAGATGCGGCGACCTGCTTGTGACGAGATCGACCACCGAGCGATGGCGTGACGCGTCATCGCTTTCTGGTTTCCAAGCCTTCCTGGCGATCTGGACGCGAAATCTGCGCCGTCAATAGGTTGACACAGTATTGACACGCTGGCTTCAAATTCCTCACGAATCACGAATGTTTTCCATGCTACTCTTCATGAGAATGATTCGCACATGCGAATGAATCCTATGATTTTGACGGGATGGAGAAGGTTCGATTGACTGCAAGTGTCAGAGGGCAGGAGTCGAGAGCGTCGGCAACGCAGGCTGGCGATCGCGACCGAGTTTCCTGGATCGATCGGTACGTGATGGCCGTCGCGACAGCGCTGACGGCCGTTTTCCTGCTGGCTGGCTGGATGCTCGGGCGATCTGATGTCATTGGAGACAATGTACAGGTTGCGCTGTATGCCGCCGCGTACGCAACTGGCGGATCCCAGGCAGCGTGGACGGCACTCCGGTCGCTCTGGCGACGGCACATCGACGTTGACTTGCTGATGGTGACGGCTGCTGTTGGTGCAGCGATCATCGGAAGTTGGCTGGAGGGCGGCGTCCTGCTGTTTCTCTTCTCACTCGGTAACACGCTCGAACACTATGCGCTTGGTCGCACACATAGCGCGATTCGAGCATTGATGGATTTGCGACCTGAAGATGCACTCGTCGTCCGCGACGGCGTCGAGCAGGTCGTCCACGTTGATGAATTACGCATCAGCGACACGGTTGTTGTCCGCCCAGGCGAACGAATCCCATCTGACGGCGAAATCGTTCGAGGGCAGTCTGAGATCGACCAATCGGCGATCACGGGCGAATCAATGCCCGTCGCCCGAGAGGTTGGCGATGGGGTTTTCGCGGGGACAATCAACGGTCGTGGCGTTCTGCACCTGCGAGTCACGCGGCTGGCAAACGAGAGTGTCCTCGCGAAAATCATCGACATTGTCGATCGTGCCCAGGCTGAAAAATCCACGACGCAGCGCTTCACCGATCGATTCGAAGGGCTGTATGCGGGTGGCGTCATCGTTGCGGCGGCACTGTATGCGTTAATTCCGACGCTGTTCTTTGGCCGCGACGGCAGCGATGCGTTCTACCAGGCGATGATTCTGCTCGTCGTGGCGTCACCCTGTGCGCTTGTCATCTCGACACCTGCATCGACGCTGTCCGCCCTTGCCAATGCCGCGCGCAACGGCATCCTGTTCAAAGGCGCGGCGCATCTTGAGGATCTGGGAACGGCCAACGTCTTTGCCTTTGACAAAACGGGTACGTTGACCGAGGGGCGACCACGTCTGGTCGACATCGTTCCCGTTGGCGCGATGAATCGCGATGATCTCCTGGCGTTGACGGCATCGATTGAACAGCATTCGGAACACTCGCTGGCGACCGCCATCGTTTCCGCAGCGCAGTCGCGGAATCTGCCATTCGTTCCAACCCAGGATGTCGAAGCCGTTGTCGGGCGAGGGATCCGGGCGACGGTTGCGGATGAAATGATCCTGATCGGTAACGATCGCCTCTTCGCTGAATATGGCCACAGAATCGACGCATCGGTCGTTGAACTCCTTGATGGGTTTCGGGATGACGGCAAGTCGACGATGATCGTTGGTCGTGCCAGCCATGGGAGTATCGACGTCCTTGGTGTTTTGGCCGTCGCCGATACGGTTCGGCCAGCCGCCCGTGATGCTGTTCAGATGCTGCGCGGGTTGGGTGTCGAGCAGGCACTGATGCTGACGGGCGATAACGATCGGGCGGCCCGGGCAATCGCTCGCCAGGCAGGTATCAGCGATGTTCGCAGCGGATTGCTGCCAGCGATGAAACTCGACGCGATTGAGGAATTGAAGCGCGACCATGGTGTGGTTGTGATGGTCGGCGATGGTGTCAATGACGCCCCTGCCCTGGCGACGGCGTCAATCGGCGTCGCGATGGGTGGCGCCGGGACGGACGTTGCGCTGGAAACAGCCGATGTTGTCTTGATGGCAGACGACCTGACGAAACTTCCGTACGCTGTGGCGCTTTCCCGGCGAACACGGAAGATCATCCGCCAGAACCTGACATTCGCACTGGCTGTCATCACGATCCTCGTCACCGGCACACTGTTCGGCATCACAACGCTGTCGCTCGGTGTGATCGGCCACGAGGGAAGCACGATCGTCGTCGTCCTCAATGGCCTTCGCCTGCTCCGTGGCCTTCCAGATGCTGGACACGTTCTTCGCCGCCAACCAGCGTTGCAGGAGCTGACGGCCTGAGTTCATCGGCGCAATGGAATGACCGGTTTCCTTGCGACGTGCAGCATAACGATGGCCGGAGCAGAAGCGCTCCGGCCATCGTTATGCGTTTGCGTTGTTCGATGGGTTAGCCCTTGACGGCACCTGCTGTCAGGCCGGCGACGATCCGGCGCTGGAAGATGAGCGTCAGTACGACGAGTGGAATCGTGATGATGATCGTGGCGGCCATGATCTGCCCCCAGGCAATCTGGAAGCCACCAGGTGTATCCGGCGCGAAGCGGAAGATCGCGACGGTGATCGTGAAGTTCTCGGCTGTCTGGGTGAACGAGAGTGCGTACAGGAACTCGTTCCATGCGGAGATGAAGGCCAGCAGACCGGTCGTGACGAGGCCGGGGGCTGCCAGCGGCAGGAGCACGCGGTAGAACGTCTGAAGCGGTGTGGCTCCATCGACGTAGGCTGCTTCCTCCAATTCACGGGGCATCTGCTGGAAAAAGCTCGTCAGTACCCAGACGGTAAACGGCAGGGTAAAGACGAGGTAGGTCAGGATGAGCGCACCGAGCGTGTTATACAGCCTGAGGTCGTTGATCATCGTGAACAGTGAACCTAGGATCGCGATCTGCGGGAACATCGTCATTGAGAGGACGATGTAGAGGACGGGTGTCCGGCCACGGAACTTGAACCGGCCAAGTGCATATGACGCGAACGCTCCAACGATCAGCGACAGGATCGTGACCGATCCCGCGACGATCGCCGAGTTCAGCAACGCCCGCATGAAGTCACCATTTTCGAAGACGGCCCGGTAGTGGTCGAGCGTCGGCGACTCAGGGAAATACTGGACTGGTGTAACGAAGAGGTCGTTGTCCGGCGTGATCGACGATCGGAACGCCCAGTAGAATGGGAAAATCAGGTAGACAATGATGATCCCAAGCAGGATGTAGAAACCGATTCGACCAGCGGTGTTTCTTCGCTTTTGTGTCGTATCCATTATGCCTGCTCCACCTTCAGCGTCGTCACGTAGGCCACGACGAAGATGCCGATGATCAGGAAGATGCCGACGGCAATGGCACTTCCGTAGCCGGTATCAGAAAAGGCAACGAGATTGTTCTGCGCGTAGACCGCCATTGTTTGTGTTGACCGACGCGCGCCGAACATAACATAGAACACATCGAAGGCACGCAGGGCGTCGAGCGTTCGGAAGATGATCGTGACGAGAATGGCTGGCCGCAGCAGCGGAAGAGTGATCCGCAGGAACTGCTGGAACTTGTTTGCGCCGTCCACCGTCGCGGCCTCGTAGACATCACTTGGGATGACCTGCAAACCGGCCAGGAGGAGCAATGCCACGAATGGTGTCGTCTTCCAGATGTCGACGGCACAGACCGCCCAGATTGAATAGCGATCCTCCGCAACCCAGGCGATGTTCCGGTCGATGATGTGGAGTTTGTCTCGTAAGAGGTCGTTGAAGACGCCGAAGATATCGTTGTACATCCAGGCCCACATCCGGGCCGAGACGACGGTCGGGATCGCCCAGGGAATCAACATCGCGGCTCTTGTGAAGCCGCGCCCCTTGAAGTTGGAGTTGACAACCAGCGCGATGACGAGGCCGAGGATGAATTCGGCGACGAGAGTAATGACCGCGAACTGGACCGTCGTCCA
>JBGSWU010000321.1:0-4290 GCA_041751795.1 Thermomicrobiales bacterium | reverse complement strand
TCGATGTTAACGCCGAGCAGCGGAATGCAGCGCTTCAAGCAGCAGGACAGGGGACGAATCCAGCATGACAAGCACAACGACACCGACCAGCGCCATTGGTCAGGAGTTCGATCCAGTCTCGTTGGAGATCATGTGGAGCCGTCTAATTAGCATCGCTGATGAGATGTGGACGACGGTGCTTCGGACCGCCGTATCCACGATCATCGGCGCGGCACAGGACTTTGGCTGCGAGTTGCTCGACGAGCGGGGAAACTCGCTGGCCCACTCGTACCGCTCGATGCCGGTCTTCAACCTCGTCATGCCCCAGTCAACGCGCAAGATGATCGAGATCTTTCCGGTCGAGACGATGCGACCCGGCGACATGTTCGCCACGAACGATCCCTGGATGTGTGCCGGGCACCTCGACGATATTGCCGTCATCACGCCGATCTTCCGCGATGGCCGCGTCGTCGCCTTTGCTAACACGATCGCTCATACGTCATCGATCGGTGGCGCACTCGATGGCACACGTGTCCGCGATCTCCATGAGGAAGGGCTCTTTATCCCACCGCTCAGGCTCTATGACCAGGGTCGCCCGAACGAGACTGCCTTTGCCTTCATCCGCGCCAACGTCCGCCAGCCGGAAATGGTGTTGACCGACATCGAGTCGCAGGTAACCGCCAACGAACTGGCGGCGCAGCGTGTCCTCGCCTTCATGGACGAGTACCGGCTTGATTCGCTCGCGCAACTCGCGACCGTCGTTCAGGAGCGAGCAGAGACCGCCATGCGCAATGCGATCGACGCTATTCCGAATGGTCGCTACGAAGCCGAGGAGTGGATGGAAGGGGTCAATGGGCCGATCCCCCTTCGCACGGCGATTACTGTTGATGGCAATTCGCTGCATGTTGACTACGCCGGCTCCGCGCCGCAGACGATCGCTGGTGGTATCTCTTGCGCGTTCATCTACACGCGCGCCCACACTGTCTATCCGCTGAAGTCGATCCTGACGCCACGGATTCCCAGCAACGAAGGCTGTTTCCGCCCGATTCTCATCGACGCTCCGGAACGCTCGATCCTGAATGCGCTCCCACCGGCATCGGTCAACTCACGGACGAAGACCGGCTGGCACCTGCACACGCTGATCTTCCGGGCACTCTCGGGTGTGCTGCCGGAGCGGATTCAGGCTGGAAACGGCTTGATGTATTCCGACCGTGCCTATGCGCGTGACGCTGACGGTACGCCGTACCACGCCAGCATCATTGCCGGTGGCGGACGGGGAGCCGGTCACGGCGTCGACGGAATGACCCGCAACTGTTACCCCTCCAGCGCTAGCGCGGTCGCCGCTGAGATCATTGAAAACCGTATTCCGGTGTTGATCGAGGAGGATACGTTGATCGCCGACTCCGGCGGGCGAGGTCGCTGGCGAGGCTCACCTGGCCAGCGGGTGACGATTCGACGGCGTCCTGGCCATGACCTGCCCGTTTCGATCTTCATCCATCCTGATCGGCTGCGCTTTCCCGCACCGGGCTTGCTGGGCGGTGAATCGGGCCAGAAGACGATCGTCATGCTCAATGGCGAGAACCTGGCGCCGGATGGGGGACTGGCGACCGGCGAAGTCGTCTTGAGTACCGACGAGGACCGCTTCACCTCGCTCGTCGCTGGTGGTGGCGGATACGGACCGCCAGAGGAGCGTGACCCGGCGGCTGTCCAGCAGGATATCGAGTATGGCTACGTGACGGAGCAAGGGTGGCGCAAGAGTTCCGGTTCGTGAACCTGCCCCACTGACGCTCGATTCGATCCGCTTCAGCGAGTCCTACGTGCCGATAGTCCGATTCTCCTATGTTTCCTGGCCCGAATGGGTCAGGCCATTCGGACAGGTTGTGCTTCCAGCATGGCATGTCTGGTGCGCGCCGGAACAGAACGATGGAGGTATGCCTGAGGCGAAGGGGTTGGAATGGAACCAATCTGGGTGTTATTGCGCTGTTATCGTATTGCTCCGAATGCAGCATGTCATGTCGTTGGGGTGTATTCCTCTGCGGGTTCCGCCATCGATGAGGCCGAGGAGTCAGCATCCATCCACCCTGATGCCTGGAAGAAACCAAATCAGGACGATCTGGACTGGCATGTCGAGGACGGACTCTACGCATACAAACTCGAACACTTCATGGTCCCGGCTGCGCCACCTCCGCCGCTCGATTCGATTGAAGTGGACACGATTCATTGAAACGGCCTCCTGCCAGCACTGGCAGGAGGCCGTCAACCATCATGACTTTGAGTTCAGGGAATCAGTCTGCTGCGACTGCAACTGATGCACGCTTCGCGGCCTGTTCTCCAGCCAGCCGGCCAAAGACAGCACCGGACGTCAGTCCAGTCCCACCGGGATAGTTGAAGTAGCAGTACCGTCGCGTTTCCGGGGTGTTGGGCGTCGTTGGCACGTATCGGCGTTACCGCATGCAGACAACGAATCGCGTCGTCGGGCGAGGATTGCTACTGCTACACGTTCCCTCTTGTCAGCAAAGCATCGGTAGCAACGCAGTAGCACAACAGTGACTCCATCATCTGCCAGTGAGCCACTTCGGCAGCCGGTACTCGCGGGAGACCAGCTCAAGTGCTGCGGTGCCGGTAGCGTCGGTGTTTGGGTGGATCACATTGCGCTCGAGAAGGAACACCTGATAGCCGATGATGTCGCCGGCAGCGCTGTGCCAGGGAACGACACGTGTAACCCAATGCTCACCGTCATCGGCCCTAATGGCATGGATGATTGATCCGTCTGATTGTTGTCGTGTCGCAGTGATCGTTGTCATGGTAAGAGGGTAGCAAAAAGAGGATGGCCGCTGCGGATGAGCAGCGACCGAGTGGTGATGAATCGGAAACTACGACGATGGACAGCTCGGTAGTGTTGTCACACCGTGCGATTCAGGTGCTGGCATTTCCTCGTCTGCCAAGTGCAGCAACGCCAGCATCAGCCCCACCCTGTTCCTGGTCTTCGTCTTTCGCATCATCGCCGTCAGGTGGTTCTTGACCGTCTGTCTAGAAATGCCGAGAGTTGCACCAAGTTCGGCTTGCGTTTGCACTGCAAACAACGCCCACCCAACGGTTTGCTCCTTTGGCGAGAAGTCGTAGACGTCCATCTGCTGCTGAACGATTGCTCTCCAGCCACACAGTCTAGCCATGGCACCATCCGTTCCCCGTGTCACCTGCGCACCATTCGACGCCGCCTTCGTACGATGGATACCTGACGGCACAATGATCTGAGAATGGACCCCATGGAAAACGCACGCCGCCCTAACCTGATCTGCAACAGGCTAGGGCGGCCTGTGAGAGTATCGAGGAACGCTACCCCGTACCTAGTCCACCGGGAGGCATGAACGCCTTTGGGTGGCCCGAGCGAGTGGCAACGCGAGCGTGCAGTGTAAAGGGCATCGTCGAAACGTGCTTACAGCATCCGACAAGGAAGGAAGGCGCCTCCGAAAGACTGGGCATCTCTGAACGCACCTCGTTCGCCCCTCCCCTTCCATCAGGGTCGGAGACGAAGCATGCTCAATCTCGATGACATCGGTTGAATAATCGTTCCGGTTCTCATTGAGAGACTGTGTGTGCTCCGCGTACGAACGCCTCATCATCAGTGATCCTCACCGATCTCCAATGCGTACGGTACTAGGAGCGGATTAGTACTTACTGCCCCTCACAGGAACCTCTCAAGTCGCAGTATCGTCGAACGACGGAAGCAGGCGACGCAAGAGGAGAAGGCATACCATTCCGGATCATTGAGGAGTATCGTGAATCAACAACGCATCCAGCAAGAAATAGTCGATCCCTATGACCGTCGCGCAACTGGACGGTGGGATATGCTGAGTCACTTGACTGGTCTCGCGGTTGGTGGGAAACACACCGGGTGGGATCGACTCGCACAGATCGTCCTCGACGATCCTTCGACCCGCATCGCGTCCGTTCGTCGCCTTGAAGCGATCGTCAACTTCTGCCGGATGCTCACCCGCTTGAGTGAATCGCAGTTTGTCGTCCTCACGCTTCGCCTTGGCCTGACCGTCGACGATCAAGCCATTGAGACGCGCTCACGGCAAGAGGTGTCAAACACGCTCCAGCTTTCCGTCTCCCGCATCGCTCAACTCGAACGTGAAGCGATCGAGGACCTGCGGACGAGGATCATCTTGGAGTTCCCCGATCTCACGGTGTACGTGCATCGTGTCCCACCGTCAGATTCACAGCCAGCTTAGTCCGGCTTTTCGAACTGAACGGCAGATAACTGTTGACTGGACAATCGCCAGACCTAACATGAAGTCGCGGATCTTC
>JBGSWU010000320.1:0-2191 GCA_041751795.1 Thermomicrobiales bacterium | reverse complement strand
TGATGGTGCCCGAGGCGATCGAGGCCGCTCGATTGCTCCACGGCGAAGGTGTCGCTGCAACGGTCCTGAACCTGACCTCGCCGCAACTGCTCTTTCAGGAGTGGCAGGCGCGACAGCGCTGGATGATGGGGCTGGGCGATGGCCCGCGACCGGCGATCCACCTTGACGAAATCATCCATGAATCCGAGCGCAACGCTCCGATCGTGACGGTGATGGATGGCGCGAGCCACGCGATGGCCTGGCTCGGCTCGGTCTACGGCGCGCCGTCCGTCTCGCTCGGCGTCGACGACTTTGGCCAGTCCGGCTCGCGCCAGGACCTCTACCGCCACTACGGCATCGACGCAGAACACATCGCCTCTGCCGCATTCGCAATGCTCGACCGCCGCGATGGGGTGGGTGGTTAGCTATCAAGAACGGGGTGGGTAGATTCGTTACCTGCCCCATTTCTGAACTGCGCAGGCCAATCATCTGCCTGTGTTCCGATCGGCACAGCGCCAAGCGCGATCAGGTTGGCGTTCATGCCGTCATCGGTTGCGAGCGTGTAGATCGGCTTGCCAGTGGCAACCGCTTCTCGCGCCAGCGCCTCGGTTCGGCTGCCATCTGCCGCATGGACGATCAGCACGCGTTCGGCCAATGAGACGACCAGTCGGTTGCGCTTGTCGGCCGTCGTCGCTGTTGGCCTGTCCACATCGAACGGGGAGAGAATCTGTAGCCTTCCCTGTTCGTGTGGGCGTTTCCAGTCGGGCGGGAGCCGTTTGCGGGCGTTGCGGGCATCGATGACGATGACCGGCTGGGTTCCGCGCAGGAGGGCGGCCAGCATCTCCCGCTCCATCGGCGTCTGGAATCCGCCGATGACCGGCACACCAGCATCGCGCAACGCGACCGCCAGATCGTAGGCACGCAGGATGACGCTGCCGGGACACTTGCGCGAGCAGAAGAGGGCGAGCAGGTGATCTGGCACAGTCAGGCGTAGAGCAATCGTCCGCGTGGCTCTGGGATTGGGCGTCCGAGTTCGTTTGCCGTCTCGATCCATTCGGTGGCGATGATCTGGACGTTCGCCAGTGCCTCGCCCGACGTAGCGCCATCCGCTGCGCAGCCGGGTAGTTCAGGCATCTCGGCGATGAAGGCATTGTCGTCATCACTCCAATAAATGATGACTTCGTACTTGAGTGTCTCAGTTGCCATCGATCAACCGCCTCCGGTTAGTTTGTACTTGACGAGCACGGCTCGTACCTGTCGCACCTGATACGGTTTGGCGAGACCGCTCTCGCGTGGTTGCAGATTGAGGATTTCCTCGATGCCTGATCGTGTGAAGATGTGGTGACTCCCACGAATTCGCTCATCAAGCCCGATGTCGCGCAACAATCCACAGATATCGTCGAAGCGAATGTTCTGGTCTGACGCTCCACTGAGGATACGCGCTATCAGGCGCTCTCTGCGAGTCATCTTGGCAATTGCTTCGGATCGTTCGGTTGATAGTCACTCACCGCGCCGTTCGGCCAGTTCTCGATCGAACTCATCGACTGTCAGTTGCGCGATGCCCTGCGTATGTAACTGATCGCGCAACGCGCGGAGATCGGCAGCGAGTTCGCTCGTGGGCGTCTGGCTTCCATGTTCTGGACCGGTCTGGACTGGAGCGCGTTTTCCTCCGGCACGATAGACCTCGACCGCGACCACGTTGCCATGCGCGTCGAAATCGAGGACTACGCCGGGATGGACCTCTTCCGATTCGATGATCGGGTCATCCGCGATCGTCAGGTAGAGTGCTTCAGTGTCTTTGTCGTAACGGAGCTGCATTGCCTCGTCCTTCGGGCTCATGAGACGCGTCGAGTGACTGAGTATATCGCTCACTCGTCCTAGCCCGCGCTCGCCTCGTCGCCGGCCAGCCCGTCGGCTCCCCATCCGGTCGGTGATGTCATCACGACCAGTGGCCGCGAGCATACTCGAACGCTTCGCGGCCGGACAGTGCGCGGGTGGTGTTGCCGGCGCGGACGTAGAGGGTGTCGACATTGCCTTCCTTGACCCAGGCTGGTTCGGGCGATGGTTCGGCGTGGATGCGGCAGATGTCCTTGCCATCGACGCGGTGCAGGGTCAGGCGGACATCGTGCGTCACGCGGACCGGGCCGACGGCGTTGATGAGCAGTTGGGTGACGGCTTGCTGCCAGGCGTCGGCGTCCTGACGCTTGCCGCG
>JBGSWU010000319.1:0-1681 GCA_041751795.1 Thermomicrobiales bacterium | reverse complement strand
CCCTTTTCAGGGGTCGAGAATCACGAATACAGGCACTTACCCCGACATAGGTGGAATGAGTGACCTCGTGTCCGCCCGGTGACGAGGTCGCAGGCGCTGCCGGGCGAGATGAACTTCGCCGCGACAGTTCGCACTACGTGGACAAGGTTCGTGAAATCCGGTTCAGGTTGTCGTCGGGATCACGCATCGCCGACGGTATGGCGGGAACGAGATCAAGGGCGGTACGGCGCGAGACCTGACTGCGTGCGGTAAGCTCAGGATGGGAGCACCCACCCCTGGTTCTCCGGCCTGGTCGCCAGTTTTGGCAGGATCATGCGAACCGTCGTTCCGCTATCGTCGCTGTCGGAGATCCAGCAGCGCCCCCCGTTTAACTCGATAATGCGTGCCACGATCGTCAGTCCCATGCCTGTCCCGTGCGGGTTCATCGACTTGCCGTTGGGGAGTCGCTGGAACATGGCAAAGGCCTGTTCACGGCCCTCAAGGGGGAAACCAGCGCCATTGTCGCTCACGGCTATCTCCCAGTCATCCCCCAGGTCGGTGGCGCGTATGACGATGCGCGGTTTGCGTGTGGGCGGAGTGTACTTAATTGCGTTGTCGATGATATTGGTGAAAGCGCGGAATAGTTGAACCTGATTGCTCGTAACGGTGGGAAGTGTCACCTCTGTCGTGACAGTTGCATGACGTTCGTCCAATTGCGAACGGAGGTGGTCGCACACGTCGCTAACGACGACGTTGAGATCGACCTTGCTCATGTCGCGTACATCGGATTCTTCCTGGCCGACACGGGAAATTTCCAGGATGTCCTCGAGCAACTGGCGCATCTTCACTGAGTTCGCGATGATGCGCTCGAGATAGGACTGCCCGTCCTGAGTTAGCGCTTCGTTGAAGTCATTCTGAAGCATCGTAGCCATGCCCACGATGGTGACCAGCGGCCCCTTAAGATCATGCGATGCGATATAGACGAAGTCCTGCAGCGCGCGGTTGCTGCGTGCCAGCGCAACATTGGACTTCTGCAGCTCTACCTCACGTGTGCGGAGTTGTTCTTCTGCTTGTTTGCGTGCGGTAATGTCGTATATGACACCGTGCCAGTGAAGGGGTCGGCCGGAATCGTCGTGAACGAGAACGGCTTCTTCCTGAACCCAGATCAGACTGCCATCGTGTTTGTGCATCCGATAACTGATTGATGACCGTTGTCCGGTCCGATCACAAAACTCGATCTGTGCCGCAATCGCCATGCGATCATCAACGTTGACACGATCGAGCCACGACGAGATGTCGTCAGAGCTGTCCTCGTCAAGCAACGAGGCCATCTGTGGGCTTATGTACGACTTCGATGCATAGTCGTTGTAGGCCGAGATGAAGAATGCTGCCGGAGTCTGCTCGACGAGCGAGCGATAGAATCGGTTCGCCTCCCGCTCGCGCGTTTGCGTTCGCGCTCGCTCGACCGAGTAGCGGATGGTGCGGTCGAGTGCAGTGCTGGTCAGCCCCTGTTTGTCGAGATAGTCAACCGCCCCGCTCTCCATCGCTTCCAGGTCAATGGCGCGCGTGCCAGCACCGGCCAGCAGCACGAACGGAATCTCCGATCCGGCAGCCATGAGTTCTTGAATCAGTTCGACACCGGTGTAATCGCCCAGCCGGTAGTCCATCAGCACAATATCGACAAGGTTGTTGGAGAGGTGCG
>JBGSWU010000318.1:0-5101 GCA_041751795.1 Thermomicrobiales bacterium | reverse complement strand
CTCAGAGAATGAACACGACGATACGTAGTAGTGGTCAGTCGGCTGCTTGCAAGGATGATGGAGGCCATTTCAGGACGAGCCGTCCCGGTTTGTGTACACCACCACGGCTGGTGGGGCGAGGGAGAGATTAAGTTCTACATGGATGGTGACGGCGACTGGCCAACGATCTGTGGCACCGGCACCGAGGACTACTTCGGCGGTGCCTGGAACTTCGAGCATCCAGCGGGCCAGTATGGTGTTTACTCGACGCCCTGGCTCGGCCTGCCACAGGTCATCATGCCCGACGGACTCTACGCGTCACAACAGCGCTTCGGAATGTACCGCTGGCACGTCCCCGACCCGATCCGCTTTCGCGATGACCTGCGTGTCACGATTCAGGCGCTTGGTTGGCGTTCGGCGATCGAGGGTGGACATCGCTACCTACCGCTTCAGGACGACATCGCGTCGACGGCGTTCTGGTACCAGCACGAACCGTACTCGCCGTTCCCGCAGATGGGAGACGCGAATTGGCTGGAGGTCGTGTAACCTCGTGGTAGTTGGCGGTATCAGATCGACAGGAACCCATCGCGATCGATCTATTGTTTCGGCGGGCTACCGTATGTCGTCAAGTGGCCAGAAACTGAAGAGGACTTCGCCGAGGACATCGTCCTTGTCGACCGGGCCGAAGACACGGGAATCGCTGGAGTTGTCGCGGTTGTCGCCGAGAACGTAGATCATGCCTCTGGGAATCGTCAGCGTACAGTGGGGGGCGTGGAAGCAGGTCGTTGTGGCTCCTTCGAGATATGGTTCGTCAAGGAGGAGTCCATTCCGATACACAGCGCCATCATGGATCTCAATCGAGTCTCCGCCAAGGCCAATGATTCGCTTGATGTACGGCTTGTTGCTGCTGAACGGTGGATTGAAGACGACGACATCGCCATATGCCGCGGACTGAAAACGGTATGCCCCATTGAGGATGACGCGACCGCCATCGTGAAACGAGGGTGTCATGCTTTCGCCCTCAATCGCATAGGAGGGAGCAACGACACGCAACCCAAGCCAGAGGGCGACGCACAGCAAGCTGAAGCGTATGGTCGGCATCCAGTTGCGTTTGAATGACCCGCCTGAGTCTACGTGGTCTCCCTGGACGAGTCCAAATGGGGCGGTATCCGCGATCGTGGAATTGTCTCGTCGCTCGATCGCGGTCATCCGCGTCACCCTTCCAGGAACAGTCATCGCGGCGGCCAGATTCGATCTCGATCCGCGCCGCCGTTTACAGGCAGCATACCGACATGAGCAAGGATATGCCAGTCATCGAAAGCGGCACGTCAGCGCGGCGAACAACGATCCGTTATCGACGCCGGAGCACGCCGCGCAACAGGAACATGACGTTGGCTGGTCGCTCGGCAAGTCGGCGCATCAGGTAGAAGTACCACTCACTCCCGAAGGGTGTCGCAACGAGAACCTTGAATCCACGATTCGACAGTTCTCGCTGGTACCCGGTGCTGATCCCGTACAACATCTGAAACTCGAATCGATCGCGTCCGATGCCGTTACGCTCGGTAAAACCGATGACGTGATTGATGATCTTGTCGTCGTGCGTCGCGATCGCCGAGTATCCGGGATTCGTCAGCATGCGTTCGGCAAGGCGGATGTAGTTTCGGTCAACGTCGACCTTCTTCTGGTAGGCAACTGATGCTGGTTCGAGGTATGCCCCTTTGACGAGCCGGAGGTTTGGCGCAAGGGGCAGCAGTGCTTCCAGATCGTGCTCAGTGCGGTACAACGCAGACTGAAGCACCGTCCCGACGTTGTCGTGTCCTGCTTCTCGCAGACGGCGGTAGATGCGCAGCGTTGGTTCGACTCGTGCCGACTCCTCCATGTCAATCCGGATGAAGTTGTTGATCGACGCGGCGTGTCGGACGATTCGTTCGACGTTTGTGTAGGCCAGCTCTTCGCCGATGTCGAGGCCAAGGTGGGTCAGTTTCAGCGCGACGTTGGTGCGGAGACTTTCGGACGCGATGCGATCGAGCACGTCGATGTAGGCAGTGACGACGGCTTCGGTCTCGGCGGCATCGCGTATCCCCTCACCAAGTAGTGTCGTGTTCGTGGCCAACCCATCGTCGTTTAATCGATGGAGCACTGGCACGGCGGCATCAAACGATTCGCCCGCGACAAATCGAGACCCGCCTAGTCGCAATCCGTGTCGCCTAACGATCCATGCGACGATCCGGTTGTGGGTCGCACCGAGTATCACTTTGCGGAAGAACGGAGCGAACGAGATCTTTCGCAAGTGTGTATCGCCTGCCTCGTGATCACTCGCCTTTGTCAAGGCGTGAATCCTCTCATTGGCGTCGCGTTTCCTCGTTGTGTGTATTGAGGATGAGCAACTCCCCTTTACCAAACGTGTCGCTGCGACGTCGCATCGTTCAGGGTGTTGACCGGTATGTTGCCAGTAATGCACCACGATGTCAGCAGGTTCGAGTCGTTATGTCGATTATCGGTGGGCGAATGATCCTGACCTTGAATGAACCGAGACGAGTACAATGATCGACCAGATGGACGTTACATTTCCAGCGCGAATCTTGGGAGATACCACGGCGACATGTCCAGCGTTCAACCATCTGATCCTCACCGCCGTGTAGGTCTTCGCCTACCACCTGTGATGTCGTCGTTCGTCGGACGTGAGTCTGATGTGGCTGCCGGACACGATCTCCTCACCGATCCGGATGTTCGCCTGCTGACACTAACTGGTCCAGGGGGAGTCGGGAAAACCCGGCTGTCGCTGGCGATCGCGCAGGAGTCTGCGGCGGCATTCGCTGACGGTGTCGTGTTTGTGCCCCTCGCGTCGATTCGCGATCCAGCCCTCGTTCTCCCGACGATCCTCAAACGGGTTGATCTCCCCGATCAGGCCAGTTGGGCGGATCGATCCGGCTTGGCGAGGTTTTTCCAGGAACGACAAATCCTGCTCGTTCTGGACAACTTCGAGCACGTCATCGCAGCCGCGCCGGATGTGACGCGGTTGCTGGAAGCGAGCGCCGGAATCAAGATCATCGTCACGACCCGAATGCCGCTGCGGATCGAGGGCGAACAGGTATTCCCGGTCAACCCGCTGCCGCTGCCATCGGCAGGGAGAACGAGCGCGGTCGCCACAGAACCGTGGGCGGTTGTCGATCTCTTCATTGAGCGGGCGCGTGAGGCCAACCCGGATCTGGTCGTTGATGTTGATGAACTCCCGATCATCGATGAGATCTGCCGGCAACTCGATGGGTTGCCGCTCGCGATTGAGTTGGCCGCGGCGCGTTGTCGGTCGCTGACGATCGCGGAACTGCGCGACCGGCTCGATCGCACGGTGCCCGTACTCGACGATGGGCGCGAGGCATCGCCACAACATCGGGCGATGCGCGACACGATCGCCTGGAGCTTCGACCTCCTCGACAATGACGAGCAGCGGCTGTTTCGAGCGCTGGCGGTATTCATCGGTGGTTTCTCATATGAGACTGCCGAGTCGCTGTGCCAGGACCTCGGATACGACTCCACCGTCGCAATCGACGCTTTGATCGAGCAGAGCCTCATTCGGAACGTCATTCGCCCTGGAATCCCCGAACGGCTGCGGCTTCTCGAGACGATTCGGGAGTTCGCCTACGAGCAACTCGGTGCAGCAGGTGAAGTGAATTCGGCCATTGGTTGGCATGCCGATCATTTCGCATCGATCGCTCGCGAGGCTGTATCCCAACTCGTGGGGAGCGATCAGGTCGCCTGGCTGGACATGCTTGAGCGCGAACACGACAACCTGCGTGCTGCGCTCGAATGGTCGATCCAATCTGGCAACGTGAGCACCGGTCTGACACTCTGTTCCGGCTGCTGGCGTTTCTGGGAACGACGCGGTCACGTTGGCGCGGGCCGCACGTTCATCGAGCGAGTCTTCGATCAGATCGAGTCGCCAGAACCGTCACTCGATTACGCTGCTGCGCTCTTCGGACTTGGCCGGCTTCGGTACGTGCAGGGGGACTTTGACGCCTCTCGAACCGCGTACCAGCAACTTGTCGTTGTCAGCCAGAAACTGGAGTCTGATCACTGGCTTGCTGGGGCGTATACGCAACTGTCGCATCTGGCGACCCGCGAATCCGACTTTGAGGAAGCACGCATCATGATTGAAGAAGGGCTGGCACTGCGACGGCGGTCTGGAGATGTCTGGGGAACGGCTGTCTCGCTCCTCGTTCTGGGTCGGAACGCGCATTACCTTGGTGACGATGAGCGTGCAAATCGGCTGGCCGAGGAAGCAATCTCGATCTTTCGAGGAATCGGTGACCGGACAGGGATGTCTGACGGGTTCACCGAACTCGGCGAATTTGCGCTGCAACGTGGAAAGATCGCGCTGGCACGTGGCCATATTGAAGAGGCGATTTCGCTGAGACAGGTAGTTGGCGACGATATGGCTGTCGCCGATTCACTAGCATTGCTCGGCTATGTCGCGATCGGTCAGCGCAATTTCAGTGGCGCGCGATCATTGTTCGTGCGTAGCTTGACGCGGCTCGTGAATCTGGGAGCCAGTTGGAGAATCGATCCCGCACTCGAGGGTCTGGCCGAAGTAGCGGTCGCAACGGGTGATCCTGTCCGGGCCGTCAGACTCCTCGCTGCTGCCGAACGGATGCGAAACGAATTGCGCGCGTTTCTGACGCCGGATGCGCGCAGACGGCATGAGCGCACGCTTGACGCTGCGCGATCGAGTCTCGATGATGGTTGCTTTGCCGAGGCATGGAACGCAGGCGCCGCATTGTCAATTGACCAGACACGTGTCGAGGCTCTTGCCGTTGGCCTGCGTGCTCCTGCTCAGGCGTGACATTTGTCACATGGCCGGTGTTATAGGAATCGTGCAACCGTGTGGTTACGGGAATGTCGATGACGCACTACGGCCTGGCAAGTAACAACAAACCGGGACGTGGCAATGGTTGGAATCGTCGGAATGCATCTTGAAGTGAATCGAATACGGCTGGTTGTCGTTGGAATCGCGTTGTTGATCTCCGCTGCCTGCAGCGGCCCGGAAACTGGCGAAGAGGCGTTGTCCACGCCGACCGTCTCTCCAGCGGCAACGCAGTCTGCCGTGAGTGGAAACCCTACGAAC
>JBGSWU010000317.1:0-7122 GCA_041751795.1 Thermomicrobiales bacterium | reverse complement strand
GGATCGCGAGTAGATACATCATCAGGTCCTCCTGTTCGCTCAGGACGAGTGGGGCGATCGCGACCATATGGCAATCGGACTGGTCGCTCTCATGATTATCCGCAACATTGCTACCATCGTCGCTGGTACACGATGGGTCTGCCGGGGACCGCGCGATCCGGATAGTCCCGTACGCAGTAGGTCACGGTATAGTGACACATCACGCACGGGGAGTGAAATGGCGCAGGGGCAGCGTCGCTGGAGTGAGAGTGGGAGTGAACATTGACCGACGGGTTCAAGACCATTGGGAAGCGGATGCGGCGACCGAATTCGGGGCCGCGTTTGACTGGGACAGAACGCTACGTCGCTGATGTTTCATTGCCAGGAATGTTGCACGCGTGCCTCGTCCTGTCGAGTCATGCGAGTGCGGAGATCCGACGGATTGACGCAACGGCGGCTCTTGCAGTCGACGGAGTGGTTACCGTTATCACGGCAGCCGATCTGCCAGATTTCGCACGCGACGATGCCCCTAGCGACCGGGGGATGTTCTTTCTGGCGCACCAACGCGTCGCATATGTGGGACAGCCTCTCGGTGTCGTTCTCGCTGAATCGGCGGCAGCGGCTGAAGTTGCCGCTGAGATGGTCGATGTTGAGTACGTGTCGCGACCAATTGTCGCGGGACCGCGGGAGGCCCGATCGACAAGTGCCCCGGTTGTCCGTGACGCTTTTCCCGACAACGTCAGCAACGAAGTTCATTATCAGTGGGGTGATGTCGGGGAAGCGTTCAACGACTCGGCGATCGTCGTTGAGCGCGAGTTCCACTCATATGCTGTCCATCAAGGCTACCTTGAGCCACGAGCCGTCGTCGCTACCGTCGAGCCTTCAGGTGGGGTGACGATCTACACGCCGACCCAGGGACAGTTTGCGATCCGAACGGCGGTCGCACGGGCGCTCCGTTTGCCCGAAACCGACGTTCGAGTGCAGCCATTGACAGTTGGTGGTGGATTCGGCGGCAAGTTCGTGCTCCTTGAGCCATTGGTCGCCCTGCTTGCCCTCGTGTCTCGTCGTCCGGTTTCCCTGGAACTTACGCGGCGACAGGATTTCGTCTCGACGACGCCTGCGCCTGAAGCACTGCTGAAGGTTGGTCTGACGTCAGATTGCGATGGAATCTTTTCCGTGCTCAAGGTCGCGATGAGGTTTGACACAGGATTCTTTTCCCACTCGCCGTTCCAGCAGGCTGGGATCATGATTGGCGCGAACTATCGCTTCGAGAACCTCGACATCATATCCAGCGAGGCGATGAGTAACCGCACCGGAGCAGGAGCGTACCGCGCGCCAGGCCGCACTCAGGCATCATTTGCGATTGAAACTGTCATCGACGAGATTGCTGAACAGCTCGGTATGTCTCCAATCGATCTGCGCCTGCGGAACGTCGCCGTCGAGGGAGATGTCCGACCTGACGGCACAACCTGGCCACCGATCGAACTGGTTGCATTGCTCGAAGCGGCCCGCGATCATCCACTGTGGACCGCTTCGTGTGCCGATGGCGAAGGTGTCGGGATCGTGCTGGGAACGTTGGTAGGGAGCGTTGAGTCTGCCAGTGCGACGATGCGACTCAACGCCGACGGGACGCTGAGCGTCGTCGTTGGCTCAGTTGACCTCACCGGGACGACGACGAGTTTGATGCAGATTGCCGCTGAGGTGTTCGGAGTCGAACCGCAGCGTATCCGCGTGTCGACGGCTCCGAGCGAGGTCGCGCCACATTCCGGTGGCACCGGCGGCAGTAAGATTCTCTACACCGTCGGCAATGCCGTGGTCGAGGCCGCACACGATGCCCGGCGACAGGTGCTGGCGATCGCAGCCGACGCTCTTGAAGTCGGCGTCGATGACGTCGACATCGGTGACGACGCAGCCGTCGTTCGGGGTGCGCCGGACCGGTCGCTGACGCTTGCACAGGTGTATGCCAAAACGGTTGAGATGGGTAGTCCATACGCGCCGGTGTTTGGACACGGCACCGTCGCCAACCCGCACAAGGCACCGCCGACGACCGTCCATATCGCGCGTGTGCGGGTCGATCGCGAGACGGGGCAGACTCGCGTGACTGGATACGCGGTGCTTCAGGACGTCGGACAGGCCATCAACCCGGCTGAGATCGACGGTCAGATCCACGGTGCCGTGGCGCAGGGGATCGGCTGGGCGCTCGGTGAAGCACTCGTCTACGACGCCGACGGCCAGCTCGTGACCAGCACGTTCATGGATTACGCAATGCCGCACGCTGCTGATGTGCCGCAGATCGAGATTCAACTTCACGAGTACCCATCTGAACACGGACCGTTTGGTGCGAAGGGCGTTGGTGAGATGCCTTCAGTGCCGCCTGCAGCGGCGATCGCCAACGCGATTGCGAATGCGACTGGCGTACGGATGACCCAGTTGCCAATGACCGCCGAACGCGTTTGGCGAGCACTGTCCGAACAAGACGGCTCATCTAACGGATGAAATCGCGAGGGAACTCGGCTCGGACGGCAACGCCGAGGGGTTCGATCTTCACTGCGCTCCAGCGATATCCAGCGTTTCGTCTGCTCTGGATAGGAACTGTTGCTACCAACCTTGGCCAATGGATGCAGAACATCGCACTTGGCTGGCAGATGCTGGTGCTGACCGATTCGGCGTTCTGGGTTGGGATTATTGCGTTTGCCTCTGGAATCCCGTATCTGGTCGTTGCCCTTCCAGCCGGAGCGCTAATCGACCGAGTCGACGAACGACGTGTCCTGATGGTGGCACAGTGGAGTGCGATGATCGTCGCGATCTGTCTCGCCGCGCTGATCCTCGCTGGCTGGGCCGAGCCATGGCACCTGATCGTCGCGGCAGCGTTGAACGGCACGATCCAGGCGTTCAACCAGATGGTTCGGCAAACGCTGGTACCTGCACTCGTGTCCAGGGAACACATGGCCAACGCGGTCTCGCTCAACTCCGCTGGCGCGAATGCAATGCGGATTATCGGGCCGTCGATTGCTGGAGTAGTTATCGGCGCTTTCGGTGCCGGCGTCTGCTTTGTCCTTCAAGCCGTCGCGCTGGTCGGCGCCTTGCTAACCACACGACGCATTGAACCTATCGAGAACCAGCGGTCGGGTATTGCGGCGGGTGGGATCCTCGATGGCTGGTACGAGGTGCGCAAGCGTCCAGCGCTCAGTTCTCTCATCCTCCTCACCGCGATCCCGGCAGTGCTCGTGTTTCCGTACATTCAGATGATGCCGGTCTTTGCACGCGACGTGTTTGATATCGGTCCGAGTGGCCTCGGAATCCTGATGGCGGCCAGCGGGCTTGGCGCGTTGACTGGGGCACTGACGGCGGCGACCATGGATCGCGTCGTCCGTAAGGGCCGGACGGTGATGATGCTCACCGTTGTGTATTGTTCGGCCGTCTGCGGGTTCGCAATCAGCCCACATCCCGCGTTGGCGATGTTAGGTTTGTTCATTTCCGGCGTCACCGGGTCGATCTTTGGCTCCCTGACGAGTACGCTCGTTCTCCTGCTGGCTGACGTCCGGGTGCGTGGTCGGGTTATGGCGGTGTATACGCTGACGAACGGCTTCACCCCGTTTGGAGCGCTGGCACTCGGCGCGTTAGCGGAAGCGTTCGGAGCGCCACCTGCAGTTGGAATTGCCTGTGCGCTCGCCGTGGTGCTTACCTCCGGTTGTTTCTTCTTCATGAACTCACTGCGCGAGGCGTAACAATCCGGTTTTCACGCCTTCCTCCGATTGGAGCACTGCCGTATGGACGATCGACGATTATCTCCAAATGTTCGGCACTTGTATCTCCTCCTGCTCCGAACGGTTGCCGACAACGGTGCCGATGAATCGTCAGGGTCGTTTCCCGATGTCTCTGATATGCGTCTCGGTGGAGATCCTGCGTCATACGGCACTCTCGTTGACGCCGGTTTGATCGAGTACGATGCTGAATCAGGTCTCGTGGGTGCCGTGATGCCGCTCGTGGCGCAGACTCCGTCGATTCGTGTTCTGCTGGACGGCGACGAGCGGCTGGGTCGTGATGCTGCGGGAACGCTTGACGGTTTCGCGCTCGCGTCGCTGCTTGCGCGGCGTGTGAGTGTGGTCGACGCGTGTCTCGTTTGTGGCCAGCCAGTAACCGTGTCCATGGATACAGACAGGATTCGCAGCCGGGAACCCCGAAGCTGCGTCGTTGTTCGCGTTCCGTCGGACAACTCTCGACAGGGACGTTACGACATGGCCCGGCTCGCTTGTTCGCCAGAGCATGCTCAGAAGGCGATTGAAACGTTGAGAAATCAGGATGCGGTCATTCAGTCGCTAGAGGCGCTTTATATCGAATCACGCGACCAGTATCGGCTCGTCTCCGGGCAGTAACGAATCCCTGCTATCCGTCCGGCTACAGTCACGATTGACATGCAACGTGATTCCATCCACCATGCCCGTAGAACACTTGATAGCAATCGGGGGAGTGAACGCAATGATATCGACAAGCACGAACCTGTACTACCCGGCAACAGGCGATGGTTGGGATCGGCGGAATCCTGCCGAATTGGGCTTCGACAGTGTGAAACTAGCGGACGCTGTCGCCTACATTGAGGCACAGGGGCACGATCTGGAACACGAGCAGCGTGTATCACTCGATCTGCCTGATAACGAGACGGTTGGTCCGATCAAGCCGAAAGGCGGCGTGAACGGTCTTGTCATCCGCAACGGCTACATCGCGGCAGAGTTCGGCGACACGCCGTCGATCGAGATGACCTATAGCGTTGCCAAGAGCTATCTCTCGACTGTCGCGGGACTGGCCTTTGACCGTGGACTGATTCCCGACCTCGATCAGCGTGTTGGGGAATCGCTCGACGCGGCTGAATTCCAGGGGGAACATAACGGGAAGATCACCTGGCGACATCTGCTCCAGCAGACGAGCGAGTGGACCGGGACGCTCTGGGGTATGCGCGATACTGCGGACCGTCGCAAGGGCGTCGATCGTGAACTTCATGAGCCTGGGACGTTCTACGAGTACAACGACGTTCGCGTCAACCTGCTTGGGTACGCGTTGTTGCTACTCTGGCGGCGACCGTTGCGCGACGTCCTCCACGAGTACGTCATGGGTCCGATTGGCGGTGACGACAACTGGGAATGGCATGGCTACAAGACGTCGTGGATGAATATTGATGGCAAGCAGATTCAGTCGGTGTCAGGCGGGACACATTTCGGAGGCGGTGTCTGGACTGGTTCACGCAACCACGCGCGGCTTGGCCTGCTCTTCCTCCGCAATGGGGCATGGGGAGACCAGCAGATCATCTCAGAGCGCTGGGTTCGGGAGGCGATCACGCCGAGCGAGGTTGAGCCGGTCTATGGATTCATGTGGTGGCTCAATCCCGATCGGTTGCACTTTCCGCGTCTGTCGGAGCGAAGTTACAGCGCCCAGGGTGCGGGCGGTCATGTCATTTGGGTTTCGCCCGACGAAGATCTGGTCGTTGTCATGCGCTGGGTGACGTCTGATTCACGCGAGGAATGCCTTGTTCGCGTGGTCGATGCGCTGATGTAGCATCCGCTGCGGATAGACTCCAAGGTTGCGATACCAACGGCGATGGACTGACGAGGGGTGATCGTGATGAACGCGAGCCGGGACCAGGTCTATGACTACATCATTGTTGGTGCGGGATCGTCGGGCGCCGTCCTGGCAGCGCGATTGACCGAGAATCCGTCTGTTCAGGTCCTCCTGCTCGAAACCGGGCCAGACTACCGTGCTGCTGACGCACCAGTCGAGATGCACTCCGCCAATCCACTGGGCATCACCAATCCGGAAGCATTTCCGACCTATCAATGGCCGGAACTTCTCGTCCGCAGGTCGTCGGTGCAGGAAGCGCGGCTCTACGATCGTGGCCGAGGCATGGGAGGAAGTTCGGCGATCAACTGGCAGGTGGCCCATCGGGCGATGCTGGACGATTACGATCGCTGGGCGGAGCAAGGCTGTAGTGGCTGGTCAGGTGAGCACCTCCTGCCGTCGATGAACCGGTTGGAAACCGATCAGGATTTCGGGGCCGCGTTCTACCACGGCAACAGCGGCCCGGTCACAATCTATCGGCCACCGGTCTGGTGTTGGGGAAAGGTAGATCAGGCGCTCCTCCACGCCGGGCTTGACCTCGGCTATCCGTGGCACCCGGATCTGAACGCTCCCGAGTCAACCGGCATCTCAGCTTTGCCGGTTAACCGCACGGATTCTGGTCGTGTATCAACAAACGACGCGTACCTCGAACCGGCGCGTTCGCGGTCAAACCTGACGATTCTCGGCGATGCCCAGGTTGACCGGGTATCGATCGATGACGGGCGTGCGACCGGAGTCCGGGCGATCCGCGCAGGGGAGTGGATCGACTTCTCAGGTCGGGAGATCATCCTTTCTGCTGGATCGGTTTTCTCGCCACCGGTGCTGATGCGTTCGGGTATAGGCCCGGCGAAGGTGCTAGCTGAACTTGGCATCCCGGTCGTCGCAGACCTGCCGGTCGGTGAGAATCTCTCCGATCATTCGTCCGTCGGCATTCACATCAAACTGCGCCCCGAGGCCCGGGCAACGTCATTCGATGAACGGCTGTTGAACTGCTATATCCGCTACTCATCCGGGCTCTGCGATGCCGGAGAAAACGACATGGTGATCGCCAGCCGCAACCTGAATGGCTATCACGAAGCAGGTCTCAATGCCGGGGCAATCTCCGTTCTCACCTGGCAGAACTTTTCGCGTGGGCGTTTGTGGATCATTGACACCGATCCATTCTCGATGCCGGTTATTGACGAGAACTTGCTATCGGACCCACGTGACCTGATCCGTTTGCGCGACGGCGCGAGGCGGTTGTTCGCAATCGCAGCCCATCCAGCAGTGACGAGGCTGAGTGAGCAGATCACACTGTCGACCGGCGTGACGAAGTCGACGATTCTGACGATCGCAGATGTTCAGGACGACAAGGCACTGGATGCCTGGATGCTCGCGACGGTCCGTGACACCTGGCATCTGGTTGGGACGTGCCGGATGGGCGCGGTCGATGATCCGCGAACGGTCGTCGATCCGGATTGCCGGGTCGTCGGAATCGACGGGCTACGGGTGATCGACGGCTCGATCATGCCGGACGTGCCTCGGGCAAACACG
>JBGSWU010000316.1:0-6193 GCA_041751795.1 Thermomicrobiales bacterium | reverse complement strand
AGCCAAGCGACGACGCCTGCTGGCGGCGCGACGGCACCAGCCGATGGCGCAACGGCCACCGCTGGCGATGAGGAAGACGACGCCTCACCGACGGCTGGCAGCGGTACTGGCACAACGGAAGAGATGACGGGACATGGCCGGGGCGTCGCCGACCTGCTCAAGATACTCTACTGGCAGGCTCCAACGATTCTCAACACCCACTTCTCACAGGGCACCAAGGACTCGGCGGCAGCCAGCCTCGTCCTTGAGCCGCTGATCGATGTCGCGGCAGACGGCAGCCTCATCCCGGTTCTCGCGGCAGAGATCCCGTCGCTTGAAAACGGAGGCGTGGCCGAAGATGGTCTGAGCGTCACCTACAAGCTCAAAGAAGGCGTCCTCTGGTCGGACGGCGAGCCGTTCACCGCAGACGATGTCGTCTTCACCTGGGAATACGCGTCCGATGAGGCAGCAACGACGACCAGTATCGCTGCCTTTGAGCCAGTCGAGAGCGTCGAGGCAGTCGATGACGTGACGGTTCGGATCAACTGGAAGGAAGCGAATCCAGGCTGGTACGGCGTGTTCGCAACCGCATTCAACGGCGGCACGATCCTGCCGCGACACATCCTTGAAGATTCGATGGGCGCAGCCGCTCGCGACGCGGCATTCAACCTGGACCCAATCGGCACCGGCCCATACGTCGTCTCTGAGTTCCGACCTGGTGACGTCGTCACCTACACCATCAACGAAAACTACCGCGAGTCCGACAAGCCATACTTCAAGACGGTTGAGTTCAAGGGCGGCGGAGACGCAACGTCGGCAGCGCGCGCAGCGCTTGAGTCCGGCGAGACCGAATGGGCCTGGAACCTGCAAGTCGAGAAGGCGGTGCTTGAACCAATGGCCGAGGGCAGTGATGTCGGTACGCTGGTGATCACGCCAGCCGCCAGCGTCGAACGTATCCTCGTCAACGCTGCCGACCCGAACACCGAGGTCGATGGAGCCCGTTCCGAGCCAAGCACCAAGCACCCGTTCCTTCAGTTCCTCGAAGTGCGCCAGGCGTTTGCCCTCGCCTGCGACCGCGATTCGGTCGCCGAGCAACTGTACGGTCCGGCCGGGAAGGCGACATCCAACCTCCTCGTTGCTCCGGAGAACTTCGCATCGCCAAACACCTCCTACGAGTTCGACATCGAAGCCGCAGCTCAGATGCTCGAAGACGCGGGCTACACCGGATCGCCTCGGGAGAAAGACGGCGTTAAGATGTCGGTTATCTACCAGACGACGATCAATCCGCTGCGCCAGAAGACCCAGGAAATCATCAAGCAGGGCTGGGAGCAGATGGGCGTCGCGGTCGAGCTCAAGTCAATCGACGCCAGCGTCTTCTTCTCGTCCGACGCGGGCAACCCGGACACGGCCAGCCACTTCTACACTGACTTCGAGATGTACACCAACGGCCCGTCCAGCCCATATCCGATCTCGTACATGGCGAGTTGGAAGTCCGTCGATCCGGCGGTCGATCTGTCTCAGCAGTCAAACGCCTGGGCTGGCTCGAACACCACGCGCTGGGTCAACGAGGACTTCAACGATCTCTACACCCAGGCGCTCACTGAACTCGACCCTGATACCCAGGCTGAGTTGTTCATCGGGATGAACGACCTGGTCGTCAACGAGGTGGCGGAGATTCCACTCGTCCACCGCGCCGATGTCATCGCTGCGGCGAACCGGCTGAAGGGGTACAACCCGTCACCATGGACGACTGACGTTCGCGATATCGCAAACTGGTACTTCGAGGAGTAACAGAAACTACACGATCCGCCGCATCGAGCGATCGAACGAAGGGGCCGGTCCAGATGTTGGACCGACCCCTTCTGTTTGTTTCAGCCGCCGAAGACGGTCCGACTGATTGTTACTCCGTAACGAGGCCGTGCTCGTCATCGTGAAGCCCGCCGCCGCTACCGCCACCCCCGCCGTTGCTACCACTACCCGGAGTATGGGAGAAGTTGCCCTTCCCGCTTACTCCGTTGATACTCGACGTATTCATCGCATATTGCAGCGTCGAATAGGCAACTGCGTCCGCGTTCACATCCAGAGCATGCAGGTTCACGTTATCGAAGGTATCGCATGCCAGGTGGTAGCACGGGTCGTACTGCTCACCTGCCGTGCCACCCCAGAGCGCAACTTCCTCAGGCGTCTTGATCCCCTCGGCACCGGTGAAGAGACCGCCAGACGGAATACCGACTGCGATGAATGGTCCGTAATCCGACCTTCCGCTGAAGTCGGTGCCTTTATATGGCAGACCTTTCATGCTGTAAAAGGCTTCGAACAGATCCTCGATCTGTGCAGAACCGGCTGGACCAGGTCCGGCACCGACAGCATCCGAGTCATCGCCGTCATAGACGAAGAAGACGTGATTGGGCGAGCCGATCATATCGAAGTTCAGATAGAGGGATATCTTGTTCAGTTCGTCTTGGCTCAAGTTGTTAACGTAGTACGTCGAACCAACCAGATTGGACTCCTCCGCGCCCCAGAGGGCAAAGCGGACTTTGTTTCTCGGCTTCACCTTTCGCATTTGCTCGGCGACTTCAAGGATCGCGGCGCTGCCGGATCCGTTGTCCTGAATACCTGGTCCGGCGTTGACCGAGTCGAGATGCGCTCCGACCATCACGACATTGTTCGGATCGCCACCGACCGATTCCGCGATGACGTTCGACGTTGTCGCAATCCCTCGGAATGTTTCAGTCTTCAGCCGTATGATCAGATTCGAGGTGGACACCAGTTCCTGGCCAGTTGCCTGGGTGACCGACGTCACTGGAATATCCAATGTGAAGCCGTTGCCGAGCGTACCGTTGATCGCCCCAGGGACATTGTTGTAGATGATCACCCCGGAGGCTCCAGCTGCATCTGCGTTGGTTGCCTTGATCGCAAATGAGCAGAATCCGCGACTAATCAACGCGATGTTACCAACCGGAAATCCTGTAAAGTCTCCTGCGTCGCACCCAGGCGTTGGGTCAGCCGGAGGTGCGGGAAGCGCCGTCACCGCAGCAGTCACGTCTCCGCTACCTGAATACGACATGATGTTGTTCGTAATTGGTGCAGGGTTCGGCGAGACCCGTTCCAGGATCGCTGGCGACAATGACACGAACGTCTGGAACAGGAAGTCTTGAACTGTGACATTGTATCCGGCATTCCTGAAAATCTCGGCGGCGTAGGCGACAGACTGATCGTAGCCTGGTGAACCAGAAACCCGTGTGCCGTTGTTTGCATCGGCGATCGCCTGCAACGCCGCCTGATGGTCTCGTACGCCGTTGATCGTGACGCACTCAAGTAACTTCGCGAACGTGTTGTTGACGCGGGTGTCACACGAATTCGGTCCTGCGAAGGCGACAGGCGGCACGACGATCGCCGAACCGAGTATCGCCACGATGATCCAGACGCGCATAGATTTACCCAACATGTTCCCCCCTGTCGAAGAACGACTCACGCTCCGATGACATCCAAGGGCAAGGGCTTATTGCGTCTGAAGTACCTCCGTTTCTGCCGCTGAGGCCAATGCATGGCAGCACTCCGCCCCGCTTGTTCGCCAGGGCAGAAGGCAGAATCATGACATCGAACCAAGATCGTCGAACCAGACAATAGAGGAATTCCTCGCCCGGAACTCTTTGGAGTTCCAGCCCCTGAATGACCACTGCCGTTCACGGTAGCGCGCCAGCGATTCAGGCTGCTGCGGTGGACGTATCTTGACATGAAAAACGCGATTGTCAATACGTTCGTACGGACAAGGGGGATGAACGGATAGACCGTGCCTCCCCCTTGTAAATCGCTGGTATCTTTTTACGCCGCGACGCCATCCTGGGCGAAGGCAGTTCGAACGGAACGCATGGCCACTGGCACAAGATCCCGGAGCTTTCCGGCGACATCGAGCATGTGGGTAGTCGCGTAACTGGCCTGCATCTGGCTGAGGTCGAACTGCAATTCGTCCACACCGAGCGAGTGGACAAACGCGATGTCGTCTCGTAGTTGGTCTCGCGAGCCAGTGAACATCGCGCGCGATTCACCGATCGGTCCCTCGGTCAACCGAACCAGCGCCCGGACCACGATTTCCGGACTTCCGGCGAACTGCTTCGTGGACCCAGCGACACCAACCAGAGCATCCGCCATTTCCTCACTCGACAGCGACATCGAAAGCGGTGCGCCTCCACGCAGAAGCTGGGCTGGCGGTTGAACCGCCGCTGGTGCGAATGCGACCAACTGGATCGGGAGATGAGGCCGCTGGATCGGAGCCAGCCCACGTCCCTGCTTCGGGATGAGGTAGTGATCACCGACGAACCCACTACCGAGGTCGTCCCAGACCGTCTGAATCGCCCGGACAAACTCGTTCGCAGGCGTTCCTGGCTCGGCAAGCGCAGCGCCCACCTTTTGGAACTCTGCCACCGACCAGCCCAGGCCAAGCCCGAGTTGAATGCGACCGTCCGAAAGCCGGTCGAGCGCCGCCAGGCTATAGCCGGTATCGATTGGGCTGTAAAACGGAATGTTCGGAAGGCTGATCCCGAGCCGTATGTTGTCCGTCTGAACTGCGGCGACCGCCAGTGCTTCGTGCAGACAGGAGATACCTCTGCGAGAAACGACCAGTTCACCCGTAAAAACCGCGTGCTTAGGCTCGACGCCGAGCGGGAACGGCTCGCGCTCTGCCACCCAGAGGCTATCGTACCCGAGGGATTCGGCGTGCTGGGCGACTCGACTGAGCGCCGCGTAACTACTGTTGTCACCAGCGTTCATCAGACTAAGACCTACGCGCATGGTTGCATCCTTCCGAAGTCACCCCGGTCGAATCGTGATCGACCGGGTGTGGCTGTCATCATCAGCTGAAGTGGCAGTGAGCAACGTGTTCAAACCAACTGTGTGGTTGCTCACCTGCCCATGCCCCCTACAGTAGGGATGCTCACGCCCCAGCACACCGCCCCGTTGAACAGAAACCGCACCTGACCTTGAGCGGTGTCCGCCTGACCAGATGGACCTGTCCCATACCTGTCCGATGCCTGTCCGCAGGGTCGGAAGAACCCAGGTTGATGTTGGATGACTGCAGGGATTGTCATTCGACTGCGTCGTCAGGAAAAGCAGGTATCAACCGAACGCCGGCATCACATCTGAAGCGAACAGCTCCATCGCCTCGACAACCGCTGCCCCATCGGGCGACCCAAAGTGACAGATGATCTCACTGGCCCCTGCGTCCCGGTACGCGTTCAATTTCTCGACCATCTCGTCCCGAGTGGATGCTTCGATTGCGAGTGCCCCACTCGCCGAAACGGGACCGTCGAATGACGTACCAAATTGCATCGACAAGCGAGGAGTAATCGCTGGAGCGGCACGACCAGCCTTTTCTGCTGCCTTTTGGACGACAGCAAACTGCGAACTGATCTCTGCCGCCGGGACATTTACCGGGTGCCATGCCGCACCAATCCGGCCCGCCCGACGACGCGCTGCCGCCGACGATCCGCCGACCCAGACGGGAGGGCCACCGACAGTCAACGGAAGCGGACCAAACGCGACTTCCGGCAGGTCGTAAAACTCACCGGAGAATTGGCGCGATGGGTCGGTCCAGAGATGGCGCCAGACCTCAATCGTCTCATCCAGATACGCACCACGCCGGTGGAACCGGCTTTCGGCGTCGAGCATTCGGAATTCGGCTTCGTTCCAGCCGGCACCGACACCGACGATCAGGCGACCACTCGACAGGTGATCGAGCGTCGCCAACTCCTTGGCAAGGACGATTCCGTTTCGCTGCGGCACGACGATCACAGAAATCCCGAGGTTCACCGTCTCCGTCTCGGCTGACAGATACGCCAGCACCATCAGTGGCTCGAAAATCGACGCATAGGGCCCTGCCTGCTCGGGCGGCATGATGATGTGGTCGGTCGTCCACGCCGATGTGTACCCAAGTCGCTCCGCTGCCTTCGCAACAGCGACGAATCCTTCGACTGTCGCTCCTGCTGGATATGTCGGAAGCGAAATACCGAACTTCATCGTGATCCTCAATCCTGTTCAACTGACTGGCCGTACGAAAACGGGGCCACAGGATACCGCGACTGACGGTCGTCATACGGCATCGTGGAAATGGTTCTCCGACGACCCGAACAAATGCGTATTTCCATGTATTCCCTGATGTTCGCAATCTGGGCTATACTAAACACGACAAGGCGAGACCCTTCGGGGCAGGGTGAGG
>JBGSWU010000315.1:0-16805 GCA_041751795.1 Thermomicrobiales bacterium | reverse complement strand
TTAAACGTCGCCAGATCCGGCATCAGGAACATGTCGCTCTCGGCGACTCTGGCGAATCCGGCGATCGCTGAACCATCGAACCACTGACCGTGCTCGATGACGACGGCAAACAGATCAACCGGGATCGTCACGAGTTTCGGGGTGCCCATGACATCGGTGAACTGCAGGTTGATGAACTGGACGGCCTCGGCCTCGCAGATCGCCAATACCTCGTCAGCACTTGGTGCTACGGTCTGCCTGCCGGCAGGAGCAATCTCAACAGCCACCCTCGCGCCTCCCATGCTGCGCTGCACGATCCACGACCTGTACGGCGCAAGCCTACGCCGCGAAACGGCACGCTGTCACGTGACGAAGCACCAATGTCACCGCAATCGCTTGTGCGCCGCGCCCAAGTTCGCACGACGATGGGCTGGAAGCGCACTTCCAGCCCAGGACCACTATCGGATGGGTTGGCCGACGTCGTCGGAGGGTTACCGAACCAGTATTCGTCGAAGTTGTGTGACTGTCCCCAGTCTTCGTCCTGCAACCGGTCCTTCGCCAAACCGAGAACGACCTTGCCACGAAGCCCGTTGTACCAATCATTTCGCAGATTGTATGTCCAGATTTTGGCGGCAACCTCAGTGGCGTTTGCTTGGTGCATCAGGGCCGGTTTCAGAGCCCCGTCGTTCGGACTGCATGTCCGACTGTCGCTGGCGCACATCACATGCACGTTTCAGATCGACGTGGAAGCCACATCCGTTGAGCGTCACTGTCAGCAGGCGATCATCAACACTCTGCGTACCCCGTACAATTCCCGCGTGAGACGAACACCACGCTTTTGCTACGCAGGAACATATGAGAAGGCATACCCGCGCAACCGGCTGACTGCCAAGGCGTTGGTGGATGCTGGCGCGCGTGTCGAGCACGCACATGTCCCAGTCTGGGAACGAATGCCCGACAAGAGCCGTGTTGGCCCTGGTCAGTTGGCGCGGATGGCCGGACTGCTGGCGTTCACCTACGGACGACTCGTCCCGGAGATGGCCCTGCGACTGCTCCGGTGCGACGCGCTCGTGATCGGGTACATCGGGCAACTCGATATGCTCATCCTTGGACCCGTCGCGAAACTATCCCGAAAGCCGGTCGTCTTCGATCCGCTCATCACGCTGACCGACACGATTGTCGAAGACCGAGGTTTGGTGTCGCCACGTTCGCCGGTCGCACGGCTGATCGGGTTGATCGATCGCGCAGCGTTGCAGCTGGCCGATATCGTCCTAGCCGACACAGCAGAGAATGCCCGGTACGTGAGTGAGCGATTCGGCGTCCCTGCTGAGCGAATCGTCGTCCTACCCGTCGGGGCGGATGACACGATCTTTCACCAAGGCGTGGACGGTTGCGGCGACTGGAACGATGCGACACCAACACGCCCCCTCGATGTCTTGTTCTATGGCAAATTCATCCCGCTTCATGGAATAGAAACGATTGTTCGCGCTGCGGGAATCATCGAACAGATCGCAATGCCGGTTCGCTTCGAAGTAATAGGGACCGGCCAAACGTATGAGCAGATGCGCGATTTGGCGAACCAATTGAACGTGCGCACGATCACCTGGACCGACTGGCTACCATATGAAGATCTCGGCGACCGGCTGGGGAAAGCAGACGTGGCACTCGGCATCTTCAGCGGCGGTGCGAAGGCGGGTCGGGTCGTCCCGAACAAGGTCTACCAGTCGCTCGCGGCAGGAGTAGCGACGGTCACACGCGAGAGTCCGGCAATCTCGAACTTCCTCGCGGATGACGATAGCGCCATCCTGGTTCTCCCGGACGATCCTGGCGTGCTCGCGGATGCACTACAGCAACTCTGTTCCGGCGAACGTCGCAAACGAATCGCGAACGCTGGAACGGCGGCCTACAAGCGCAACGCGGATTGCGTTGCTCGCACGACGATTCTGGAATCGGTCATCGAACGCGTGATGGGGAACACATGGCAACGCCAGCCCACTCACGGCTGATCGTGCCTGCCGCATTCTGGCTCGGGCTGGTGGCGGCAGTGATGGCACTCTGGCTGTCGGGTCAGGCTGGCCGCGCCTGGGACGTTGTCCGCGATGCGCGGCTGATTGCACTACCGCTGGTCGTCCTGCTCGGCATTGCTCTGCCTGTCATCCACGCCGTTCGCTGGCGGATCGTCATGCGAACGCTTGGGACAGAGATTCCGCCACTCCTGGCAGCCGACCTGACCGTCTCGGCATCGCTCGTCAACTACGCCTCGCCCGGCTATCTCGGCGCCCCGGCGATGGCATTCCTGGCGAACCGCTCAGTTGGTGCTCCTTGGACGCGGTCGCTGCTCTCGTTGGCGTTCGAGCAGGGTCTCGATTTCCTCGTCCTCCTGGTAGGAGCGACGATAGCCCTGACACTGCTCGGCCCCGATCGAATCGGAGATATCGTCCCGGATCTAGGGAGTACCGCACAATTCGCGCTCTGGTTGGTGGCCGCCGCCTGCGTTGTTCTGCTCGCGCTTGTCGGCCGTGACCGAATCACGCGTGGTACGAAACGAATCACAGAAGCGTTTGCCGCGCTTGGACATCGGGTGGACTGGAAGATTATCGGGGTGCTGACACTGACGAAATGGTTGGCACAAGCGGCGGTCGTCGGACTGCTCCTGTGGGCACTGCGGCTTCCCACAGACCTGACGACATTGCTGTCACTGGCGACGCTACCGTTGTTGATCGGCCAACTCGTGCCGTTGCCCGGCGGTGTTGGCGCGCGCGAAGCGGCGACGGTTGCACTTGCAGGAGCGACCGGAGCGAGCGCCGCCGGACTGCTCGGATTGGCGGTCCTCCAACGCGTGTTGCTGGTGGCAGCGTTGCCGCTCTCGCTCGGACTGCTGCGAATCGCACGGTCATCAGGAATCGGGCGACCGGCGTGAGGGTGCAGGCACTACGACAACCGCGCGTCCGTGAGCGGGTCGCTGGCGACGCAACACGCAATCTGGCCCTCGTCGTCCTGGCGGGTGTCGCTTTGCGGCTGGCGATCATGCCGTTCTCGATGCACTTCGACGCCTACCAGATCTACTCTCGCGCTCATGAAGCAGCGTATCACAATGACTGGTTTGGCTTCACGAGCCAATTCATCATTCAGTCACTCCACAACATCTGGTTGTTGATCGTGCGTCCCTTCCTACCGGACAGCGGCGCGATCTGGTCTGAAACCGCGTCAACACTCGGCGTCGGCGCCAGTCGTGAGGATTACGAACGGTTCCTGGCGTACGACTACCTGTACCGCGCGATCTTTCTGATGAAGTTTCCGTACGTCGTCGCTGATCTTGGGTGTGCCTGGACGCTGACGAGACTCGTCCCAGTAGGCAAGCGAGTGGCGGTGGCCGCGTTCTGGCTCCTCAATCCACTTGTGATCTTCTCGTCTGCGATCTATGGTCGTCATGACAGCCTGGCGATCCTGCTCGTTCTCCTGTCGATTGTCGCGGCACGCCGAGCGACCGATACAGGGAGAATCGTTGGTCTTGCGCTACTCGGTGTCGCGACGTTGACGCGATTCTTTCCAGCGATCATTGTCCCACTGTTCCTGATGGCGTTCCGCCGAACGGTCCGCCAACTCGCGCTGTTCCTCGGGCTCCTTATCGGGATGGTCACGCTCGTTGAATTGGCGGGGTACGCAACGTCAGGCAGCAGCACGCTGTTGACGATCCTGAACTCGTACGAGCATTTCCAGTACTGGTTCGACGCCGGGTTGTACCTGCGCTTCGACGACTGGATCTTCCTGTTCCCGGTTGTCTACGTGATGGCACTGCTCTGGATCAGCGAGCGTGGTGTGACGCCGGAAGATTATCCACCATTCAGCGCAGCGGCGTTCCTGTTGCTGTTCAGCCTGACGTTCTTTCACCCGCACTACGCCATCTGGCTCGTTCCCTTCATGGCGCTGACCGTCCCGATGATGGCTGATGCACGACGATTAACGATCTACCATGCGATTCAGATATTGTGCATCCTGATCTACTCGGCCCAGTGGGGATCGTGGACCACCTGGGATCTGTTCGAGCCGGTGCTCGGATCGAGGGTCGACTCGCTGCCTGATCCGGTTGAGGCAATCGACAGTCAGATCGAGCCACGCCTCTTCTTTGGCCTGTTCCGTTCGCTTCTGACGGGCGTATCACTCTGGGTCGCGTGGAAGATCATTCGTCCGGTACTGGGGAGGGAACGTGGGTAAGTCCAACTCGTTCGCCATCTCCATGCCGACTCGCAGACGGCTCAATGCACGTCTTGCGATCGTCGCGCTCGTCGTCGCTGGTCTGTTGACATCGGCGTGCACAGCCCGGGTGACCGGCTATACCAGTCCGATAGCCCACGACTAC
Source organism: Thermomicrobiales bacterium (assembly GCA_041751795.1). Lineage (GTDB taxonomy): Bacteria > Chloroflexota > Chloroflexia > Thermomicrobiales > CFX8 > JBBECJ01. The sequence goes on along the minus strand of JBGSWU010000315.1, from coordinate 12,466 downwards.
GGTTCGGTCGAGTGGCACGCGCTCCAGCAGCCGATCGTCCAATCGTTCGTCACCGGACCGGGTCATCAGACAGCGATTGCGAACGACGGAAAGACGACACCGGAGCAACTACGGGAGCGGATGGCACTCCTGCCAGAGGATGCACGCACCGGCACCCTGGACGAAATCACGATTGGCTTGCGGCTTGAAGGTACGAGCGAATTGCAGCGTCCGGGTGCCTGGAACACGGGAGCGCTCTTCCAATTCGTCAGCAACGACGATACAGCGATCCTGTTCGAAGAATCGATCGACACTCTGCCGCGCGATGGTGACTGGCTGGTGATCGAGCAGCCACCCGATCTTGGTGATGGTCAGGTTGTCAGCCTGCGGATCGTGCCGGGGAATGGGCCAGATGCCGATCTGCTGCGCTATGGCGTGACGCCCGACCGCGCGCCGTACGGTGGCTGGGTCGCGTCAAACGAAGACGCGGGGAGAAGCAGCGCAGGTGGGGCGCTATTGCTGCGAACAACCTACACTCGGAATATCGCGGTCTCAACGATCGTGACCGACAGCATCGGGAACCTTGCTGACGCAACAAGGGATGATCTTATCTTCAGTGTTGTCTGGGGGGCGGCGCTGGTGGGGCTCCTAATCTCTTTTGGCTGGTTTTGGCGTCAACGACATGTTGGGGAACGCTGACAGTGGTTGTTGAACGATCTCGGCGAGCCTGTTTGTTGTGCAAAACGTCGTTCGAAGGGCGCACGTTCCTGTGTCGCCAGTGCTCAGACGAATGGCGCGACCGCGCGGTTCCTGCCGAGGTTCGTACCCAGTTCTATGAAGCGCTCGACCGCGCGTATCCGGACCGATCCAACACATTTGGCAACTGGAACGTCCCGGTGATGCTCCTGCGTGAGATCGAACGCCTGCCGAGAGACCTCCGTATCCTGGAACTTGGAGCAGGCGGGGGTTTCTTTGCTTCCGAACTGGATCGACGGGGATTCACGAACCTGACGCTATCCGACTTCACCGGAACGACCCTTGCCGCCCTGCGTCACGGGATGCCTCACGCCAAACTGGTCGGTGCCGATGGGGCACGTCTGCCATTTCTCGACGGCAGTTTCGACATCATCATCTCGACCGACGTCATCGAACACATCCCAGAGGTGGAGCAACACATCGCCGAAGTAGCACGCGTCCTTGCTCCCGGTGGTCGCTATTACGTCAAAACGCCGAACCGTCCACTCGCCGAGGCGTTTTACCGGATGCGCGGCATGCAAGACGCGTACTTCTGGCACCCGTCGATGTACTCTCCGGGCGAGTTACGAGCCGCATTCGCTCGACACGGACTGCGCACGCGCATTTTTGCCCAACCACAGTTGACCAGCGCCCAACTCGCAAAGCTACCGGGTCCGAAAGCCCTGCGTCGGATGGCAGGCACTGCACGGCTCGGCTGGCTGCCGCCGGTGATGCTGCCTCACCTCGAAGCCGTCGCGTCCAAACTGGACACGGACGATCGCACCAGCAACAAGGGAGAGACACAGCCGATGGGAATGCGCTTCACCGGCGAGCGGGTCATCCCCGAACTACCCGAACTGCGCGTGACGTTCCTCCAAAGCCTGGCCGCCTACGAGTTCGCTGAGCAGTTCGCTGCTGGAAATCGGATTCTCGATTGTGGCTGCGGCGAAGGTTACGGGACGGCAATCCTTGCCGAAAACGGCGCGTTGGTGGTTGGGCTTGACCGCGATCCCGAGGCTGTCATGTACGCTGCCCAAAAATATCGCAGCGCAGACAACGCCGTCTTCATCGCAGCCGAGGCCGACGCGCTCCCATTCGCGGACGCCAGCATCAATGTCGTCGTCTGCTTTCAGGTCATCGAACATCTTCCTGACCCGCTGGCCTTTGTCCGCGAAGTACGACGCTTGCTGGCACCCGGCGGTGTACTGCTGCTGACGACACCGAACCTGCTCGTTACAGGAGCGCGCCCGAACCCTCATCACGTCCACGACTACACGCCCGACGACTTGCGCGCGTTGATGACCAGCGTCTTCGACTCCGTTGAACTTCGTGGTGTGTTCACCAGCGATCGGGCCGCCGCGTACCGCGCGAAAAACGACCGTATCGTGCGGATGGTGATACGGCTCGACCCATTTGGTCTTCATCGCCGAATCCCGGCGAAGGTGACCGAGTTCGTGCATATTCAGATCACCCGCGTCATCCGGGGGCGACTGAACGCGGGTAATCCGGACCTCGTCTCGAACCTGACGACGGACGACTTTCCGATCCGGTCCGACGGCATCGAACAGTCAATCGACCTGCTAGGTGTCTGCCGGGTGCGACAGCATGATTGATCGGCGATCGTTTGCCGATCGCCGCGAACCTATGGACCGCTACCAGACACGGATGTACTTGAACGCTTCGGCATATTGCCACTCGCTCGCGTCGGCGAACTTCTTGTAGCGGGCAACCGCTGCCGTATCGCGCGACCAGTTTTTCAGCATCGTTCGGAAATCCCAATCACCCATCTGCGATGTGTGCGCAGCCAGCGATTCGAGTTTCGTCTCGATGTGATCGGTGATATCGACGTAGAAGTCACATTTCTCTTCAGACGCAGAGATATAGACCTCGGTGACATTGTGTGGTTCAAGACCTTCGGCCAGGAGTTCCGGAAAGGTCAGACGGTCGCGAGCGGAAGGGAAGAGGGCTGCCAGCGTCGCCTCACCCATCGCAAGATGGTCGGGGTGCTGGATGTAGAACGAGCCTTCCCAACGAGCCGTCGGGTCCTGACAGATGACAGCGTCCGGTTTGTACTGACGGATCACACGCGTCAGTTTCCGGCGCATGTCGAGGTCCGGGACGAGCTCAGCGTCCGGCATCCGCAGGAAGACGACCTCCTTGACGCCGAGAACCTCGCAGGCGGCGCGCTGCTCGGCCTCGCGAATCTCCATCAACTGTTCGCCGGTCATCGACGTATCGTCACTCCCTTTGTCGCCGCTCGTACCAAGGACGTAGATGATTTCCTGTCCCTCTGCAGCCCACTTTGCGACGGTCCCGGCACAGCCGAATTCCGCGTCATCGGGGTGCGCGACGGACACCATCACGCGACGGGGTCGTTGTGGTTCATTCTCAGCCATTGGGATCCTTTCATCGTCGAATTTCGGAGTTGATGGACTTCCATCCATCATATCTGCAATGCGAATTGGTCCGGCAAGATTCCCGACCGCCTGATTTCCGATTGCCATTCGGCCGACCCGCCTATAATCGAACAACGATCACGAGGGACGCTGTCAGATGTAGAGGAACGGCAATGCGCAACCTGCTCGGGCGACTGTTGCAGCGTCCGCCTGCCGAACTGGAGCGGATCGCCAACTTCTGGGCGGTCGAGTTGCGCGGCCACGACCGCCACGGCGACGTATCACTGCTCTACCGGACGATGACCGACGTCTGGGCTGTCCGTGACGCATGGGAACGCGTGTCCGAACCGGGGAAAATGCTGGTGCGAACGCTCGATAAGCACGACGGCGCCGCGGTCGATAGCGCAACGCTCGCTGCTGAAACCGGCTTCAACGAGGCGTTGACCCAACGTGAGATCGGCATCCTGAATGCAATCGGCATCATCGCGACTGAGGAACGGCGCCCCGACGAAGCACGAGCGGCAGACGTTTCCTATTTTCTGCCGCGCGAGATGGGGATGATGATCGAGCGCGTCGAAGGTGAGCATGTCGCGCCATCGCCGCGCAATATCCCAATCGACGAACTTCTGGCGAGCGTCCCCTACCCCGAGATCGAAGAAGCAGCAACTGCCTGGGGGGCTCGGGTCATTCCGGCGATGCACGCACGCGGTGAACTCGTTGGCCTCGTTCGCGAGCAACTCGTCCGGCAGGACCGGGTCGAGCGTCAGATCAATTCGATGTCGGCACCTGCTCGCAATGCCTGGGCGCGGATCAAGACGGCAGGTGGCGCGGTCCCAATTGACGACCTGCTGCCTCCAGCCGACGTGCCACTGCTGACGCGGCGTCGCATCCTGCGTGAACTAGCCTCACCTCTGCTCCTCTGGCATGGCTACGATGGCGATACGAGGCTGGCGATCGTTCCACAGGCGATCCTGTCGCCTGAGCCACCGAAAGTTGAGCCGCCACCGGAACTCCGCACGGTCGAATCAGGTGATGTCGACGAGCCGGAGTGGTCATTTCCCTATGCAGCAGCCTGGGATCTGTTGTCGATCCTGCGCGATGTCACGGCGACCCACCCACGCTGGAAACCGCTGAGCGACGCAGATCCGTCGATCGTTCGACGATTGCGACGCAAGCTCTGGCTGGCCGACCATGAAACGCTCGATATTCCAACGGGCTACATCGAGTTGCTTGTACGACTCGGTGCGCTGATGGGCGTGCTGCGCGAGGACAGCAACGAGCGAGCTACCCCTGGCGACATGGCCCAGTTGTGGCGTGAATCAGCCTTCACGACCGCGAGTCAGCGGATGGTTGCCGCCTGGACGAGTGCCGACGAGTGGATCGAGGGACGCGAACGGGTTGACGCCAACCTCTACGGCGCATCCTGGCCGCGCGTCCGCGAAATCCTCCTGCGCGCGCTCGGGACGCTTGATGAGGATCAATGGTACGACGAACGTCGCTTCGTCGAGCGACTCATCCGTGCCGAACCGGATCTACTTCGTCAGGCGCAGGTCGCTGCCGTTGGCTCCACACGACGTGCCGCGCTAGACACCGCCGCCGACGCACACGAGCGTCGTTCGCGGGTGATGTCACTCGTCCTGGGGACGACGCTCGAAACCGCCTGCACCTGGCTCGGACTCATCGAACGCTCGTACGAACGGGATGGTCGCGCGCCAGTGCTCCGCGTCACGTCGTTCGGTCGCTGGATCGCAGGCAAGCGGGTCGAGCCGCAACTGGCGCAGTTTGGTAACGCGCCAATCGCCGTCGGGGCGAACTTTCAGATCCTGCTCTACCGGCCCACGCCACGTCGGGTCTGGGCGCTCTCTGCCTTCGCCGAACTGCAATCGCTCGATCGCGTTTCGACCTGGACGCTGACGGCTGAAGCACTCATCCGTGCTCTCGCTACCGGCATCGATCTCGATCAGATCACCGCCTTCCTCGAACGACAGAACGGCGACCCACTCCCGCAGAATGTAAGTTACACGCTCGCAGAATGGGATCGTGGGTATCGTCGTGTCTGGCTGCGCCGATCAGTCGTCCTTGTCCCAGAAGATGGAGAGAAAGCCGAGCCAATCGCTGCTGCCTTGAAGGAGGCAGGACTCGAACCAGAAGTTCTCAGCGACGGTCGAATTCTCCTGATCTTCGATGAACCCGACGCTGGCGAGCGACTCTACACCGCGGCGACTCGTGCGCTCCGCGAACGTGGCTTCGCACCGTTGGCTGATCCCCAGGCTCTGCCTGCGCGGCGCAAGGATCGTAGTTAACTCTACTGTTCCAGCGCTTTCCCCAATCGTAACGGACGCTCCCGCCCGATACGGAGCGTGAACCGGTCGTCCTCATCCGACCGCCATCGACTCGGTGGTTCCGCAGCAGCGTACAAGAGGTCGAGCGTCGCCTGGTTCGCGAGCAGGTGAGCGCGCGCGACACGTTCCAGATGCTCGCCTTCAGCCGTTTCGTCGTTTACTTCCGTGACCCAGGACAGAACCGTCGTTTTCGGATAGCGTGCTGCGAAGCCTCGCCCATCCGGGCCCACCGATCCAGTAGACATGTGCCAGAGCATGTCGTCGTGGAACTCACCGGGGAACCGATCCGGCAGCCGGGACTGCCCCCAGAACCGGTAACTTTCGCCATAGACGCGGTTCCAGTCGCCGATGTCGGTGTCTCGCACGTTTGCCGAGACCGCGTCCCGGAGCGCAATCGCCGCCTCCTGATGCTCGGGATACTCACCATCGTCAACGTACCGAACGATGCCGTAGAGAATTGCCTGGACGATCCAGTAGGACACATTGAACCGTGGTGGCGAGCCAAAACCAGCGAATGGTTGAATCCACTCGTGGGACGGTACGCCGTGGTTGTCGACGACGACGTCGGCTGGCCATCGACGCCAGACGGATGAACGCACACGCGCCTCGCCGAAGCGCGTGTCAGGATCGAAATGATCCTCGCTGAACTCATAGCCAAGTGCGTTGTAACGTGCAGGATGATGCTTCCACGTCCTCGCTTCCGCAAACGACGCCAGCCGCACATGCAACGCCGCGCCGTCCGGATTTTCGTAGGGCAGCAGGATGACATTCACTCGGTTGAGATACCGCCGCCAGTCAGCATTCGTCGCACACAGCCAGGCGAGTTGAAACGCGGCGTTCGTGCTCGAGATTTCGTTGGCGTGGTGACGAGCGACGATCAGATGCGTCGGCTTTAGAATCGCCGTCTTCGTCGGCGACACGAGCCGCCCCGGCGTTGAAGAAGTAAGCGACATCGCAACAAGCGGTCGCCCCTGATACGACGTGTCATCAATCCACGACACAACCTCGGGAAAGCCTGCCAGTTGCGTCGCCAGTCCGGTGACGGTATGCCCATGGATGTTCTCGTCCATCGGCGGTGCGCCAGGTGTTGACGACTGCTCGCTCGTCAGCACCCTCGGCAACGGAAGCGTCATCAAGACTGACTTCCCTCCGAGTGTGACCATCGCGGCAATCGATGGAGCATCAGTGGCCGGCAACGTCGATAACTCGGCCAGGCGTCCGCGTGTTGGAGCCAGATCACCGCTGACGACGGCGTCGATCTCCATGACCAGATCATCGTCACTCAGAAGCAACCCAGCGACGCGAATGTCGGGGCGAGGCAGATCGCGTCGTGTCAGGGGGGATCGGATCGTGACACGAGCGCGTGGAGCGTCGCCTGGTGTGACGTGAACGATGGGGATGATGGCACCAGGTGCATTGCAGCGCTCACCAGTCTGCTGCCGACCGTACAATTCGATCGCGTCCAGGGTGGTGAAGTAAATATCTTCAGCCAGCGCCTCGGCTGCCGAATCGTTCTCCTCGCGAACGCCGAGCTGTTCGTTTGGTGCACTGATCCAGACTTCGGCCAGCAGTTCCCCGAAGAACGGTTGGTTAGTGGACCGCGGACCACCAACCGCGTCGATCTGCGACAGAACCGCCGGAATGACCTCCGATTGCCAGAACTCCCAGAAGGCGTCGAGCGTCGTTGCGGATTGGTGCGATTGAAGGATCTGATTATCGGACATCAAATTGAACCCACCCGTTGTCACCGCCACAGTCCCGGAGCCTTCGATTGATTGGATGAATGGCTGCTCGACGACTGGCAATGCACAAATCCACGTGCCCAGTTCCCGACCATCCGTCCCAAAAGCCTGTGCGCGGTAGGTAACGGATGTGCTCGCATCTCCGTCGACGACCGAAATCGCATCGAGCGGTAAGCCGGTGGCCGCGGCAATGAGTTCGGTACCGGGAAAGAGTTCCTGTAGCCAGCGGATGCGCATATCCATCGCCGCGGGATCGCCGCTCACATACGGCTGGTACGTTATCTCGACACGTTTGGGGCGCAATTCGACGAGCGCTGGAATCACGATCTCGCGCAGCCATGACAGACCGGCCTTGAACGACGACAGGACCATCACCGGGACATCTTCAACGGCGCTACCAGCGATCACCGACCGAATCGCGTCCGCGATCTGCTGCCGCTGTTCGGGAGGTTCACACGCGAACGCAACGATCTGGATTCCCTCGTCGTGTGGCGTTGCTTGTAGCATCTCGGCGAAATGAAGTGACATCGTATTCAGCAGGGTGTCCGATTCCCGCTGACCAGCCCAATCGGTTTCGAAGATCACATCACCCGGCTCGTTTGGCTCGGGGCCGTCGCCTGCCAACCACCGACGGAGCATTGCAACAGCCGATGCCGCCCCGCCCACTTCTGGCGCGACAATGTGTGGCCATGTTGCCGCCACCTGCTCGATCAGCCGCGCCAGCCCGTCCGCGCCACCTTCGGCCAACCAACCGCCATCGACGGCCCTGAGAGTCGCCGGACTGTTGCCCAGCCGGACGACGAACGCTGGCGAGCCGTCGCGTACGAGCGGAAACGTCACTCCGCCCGATTCAAGGCCAATCCGCGCCGCGAGATTGGCGAGGGCGATACCGAGTCTGTCGGGCAGTTGATCCGGCAGATCAAATGCAATTCGACTGGCGTCTGGAAGGAGGTCTCCATCGCGATCTTCAAGCGCTCCGTCAATCGTGAAGAGTCGCGTCATGCACTTCGACGCTGGCTCAGACGGAGTGGAAACGGCATCGTGAATGGAGTACCCGTCGGTCGCAAATCCTGGGATATCGTCTGGATCTCTCAGCACAACGGACTCAACACCGTCTGGAACCGGTGCTCCTGCACTGATGAACAGCGGTAACGGTAGTGCATGCGTTTCCAGTCCGATACTCGCAGCCAGATCAAGCACGGACGCCCAGAACTTGGGTTGTCCGGCGTCAGCAGTGTCGATGGCGAGGCGAACAGCAACGTCGTCCGGATACCCGTCGTCATTGCCATCGATGACCCAACGCGCAATCTCGTCCATCACGCCCTCCTTCTCTCCACCACGACTGTGCCGGAGCATCTTAGCGTGCTTCATCGATCACAAAGTCAGGATCTATCGACTACTGGCTATAATGCGGACGTCAACTCACGCTGCGTCCTCGACGACGCGCGACATGGATGGAGCCTGGACGAGCGATGAGCCAGCGATTCGATCCGCGCCAGCATCTGCGCGAACTACACGACGGCACGCAGTATCTCGACGTGAAGTGGCGATTGCACTGGCTGCGTAGCGAGCACCCAGAGGCAGTTGTCGAAACGCAACTCGTTTCGCTGGATGGTGACACCGCTGTCTGCAAGGCGACGGTCCGCATTCCTGACGGTGGGGCGGCCAGCGGACACGCGAGTGCAACGCGCGGGAGTGGCGGCGGTGCCGACCACATCGAGCACGCCGAAACACGAGCCATTGGCAGGGCGTTGGCAGCGCTGGGCTATGGCGCGCAATTCACCGAGGATGACGCGAACTTAGAACGTTCTGGGACGGCAACGTCCGAACGACCCGTCTCGCTCGTTGCTCCACCAGTTGCGACGCAACCGCAACCGCAACCTCCAACGCGGATGAGGCCCGCCCGCGACGCTGAAACTGACGCTGAACCGGAAACTCCGACACCACGGGATGAACCACGAGAGCCGGTTGATGTCCGTGACTCACGCGATTCGCGTGGGCCACGTGAATCGCGCCCAATCCGTGAAGTCCGTGAAACACCGGAGATGGACGAAACAGATGTCCCAGAACCAACGCCGATGAAGCGTGGTTCTGACCTGCGTCAACGTCCGGAACAAACCGGTACCGACGCTCCGGCTCGCGAGGATGTCACCTGGACGCGATTCTGGGACTGGGCCAAACGCCGCGGTTACCGTGATGCCGCGCATCTACGCGACTTGCTCGGCATCGATGTCAACGCGCTCACTCCGGGCGAAGTTCGTGACCGCATTCGAAGGTATGAACTGGACAATCCGCCGAACACCGACGAGTAAAGCGAGTCACCTGATCGACAGGGCAAATCTCAATTGATCGCGACTCTTGGTGGACGGAGCGGCTGGACCCACGGTCCGGTTCCGGCGCGGCACTCGAGTGTCTCATTGAGCGTTTCGAACGAGCTTCCAGAGATCGCGTCGAGCGGCCAGATGGCTGGATCGAGGGGAATATCGAAGGAACCGTCACCAGTGGCGCGTCCTTCACCCAGGCGTTGCTCGTCGCTCGTCGCGCGGCAGACAATCCTCACATTCGCTGGAGCGGCATTCGGCTGACCCTCCAGATTCGCCGTCTGGTCGCCTGCCGTTGGATACGTCAACTCCAGCGTCATCCTCGTCGCTTCCAGCGCTGTCTCGTCGCCGCGTGACGTGATGATAAGCCCGATCGTGACGCCAGCAGCGATTGCTAACGCCAGCACCGCCAACATCAGCTGCGGCGTGAAGCGAGGTTGTTGTGCGTCAGGCTCGGCGTTCCGACCGTCCCCCTGCCGCGACAAACGCTCAAGGAATCGGCCAAACCAGTCTCGCCGGTGTTCGTGGCCACCAGATGTTGCGTCTGCAGTTTCCGTTGAATCGCATTCCGTCACACATGCTCCCGCTGCCACACTCTGACTCGTGCGGGGAACGCTACCACAGCAGTCTGTGGCGACGGCGGACGCAGGACAACACGATTACTGCACGGCGATTGCCGACTGGCCACCACGCAGGACATACTTCTGAATCTTGCCGGTCGCGGTCTTCGGAAGTTCATCGACGAACTCGTAGCGAGTTGGCACCTTGAAATGCGCCATCTTCTCGCGTGCGAACGAGCGAAGTTCATCGGCATCCACCAACGCACCGGGACGACAGACGACGAACGCACACGGTGATTCGCCCCAAAGCTCGTGCGGCAGACCGACCACCGCGACTTCCAGTACTGCCTGATGGCCCATCAGGATGCCCTCGACTTCGACTGACGAGATGTTCTCGCCTCCGCTGATGATGACATCCTTGATTCGGTCGCGAATTTCGACGTAGCCATCCGGGTGGACGACTGCCGCATCACCACTGTGGAACCAGCCGCCACGCATCGCTGCCTCGGTGGCGTCCGGGTCGTTGTAGTACCCAGCCATGACGACGTTCCCACGCACGACGATTTCACCGAGCGTTTCACCGTCGTGTGGTACTTCATGACCATTGTCATCAACGACCAGTAGTTCGCCGGACGTCAGCAGTTCGACGCCCTGACGCGCCTTGAGCCTCGCCCGCTCAGATGGGGCAAGGTCCGCGTGGGCAGGAAGCGGCTCGCAGATCGTGATAAACGGTGACACCTCTGTCAGCCCATAGACATGGGTAATATCCCAGCCGATTGAGCCTTCGATCCGGCTAATCGTCGCAGCAGCGGGCGGCGCACCGGCTGTCAGTACACGAACTCCCGGCCTGGCAAGTCGCTGTTGTTCTTCGGGAGCGTTGGCAAGGGCAATCAGAACCGTCGGCGCTGCGCAGAGCATCGTCACCTGCTCGCGCTCTACCAGCTCGAACACGCGCTGTGGTTCAACCCTGCGAAGACAGACGTGCGTTCCGCCGACAGCCGTGATGATCCAGACGAATGTCCAGCCGTTGGCGTGGAACATTGGGAGCGTCCAAAGATAGCGTTCGCTGGGTGTCATGTGGACATGAATCAGCGTTCCGACGACGTTCGTGTAGGCGTTGCGATGGGTGATCATCACACCCTTTGGCCGCGAGGTCGTCCCGCTTGTGTAGTTCAACGCCAGCAGATCGTTCTCGGAAATAGACGGGCGCGTGAACTCGCCGGTCGATTCCTGCAACAACTCTTCGTAATCGAGCCATCCGGGACGAGGATCTTCCAGCGCGACAAAGTGCTCGACGCCTGGCAATCGGTCGCGCACCTGCTCGACAGCGTCGAGACATTCGGTGTGAGCGCAGACGATCCGCGCGCCGCTGTGGTTGATGATGTACTCGAAGTCGTTTGCCGTCAGCCGGTAGTTAATCGGGACGACGACGGCACCAATCTGCGGTACCGCGTAAAACGACTCCAGTTGTGCATGGGTGTTCGGCGCGATATAGGCGACCCGATCGCCCTGACCGACACCAAGCCGTTGCAAGGCCGACGACCAACGATCGCAGCGCTCGAAAAACTCACGGTAGGTGAGGCGCAGATCGCCGTCGACGACCGCTTCCCGGTCCGGATACAACCGACGGGATCGTCGCATGAACTCGAGTGGGCTAAGCGGGACTTCCATACGAGACCCCTTCCACTGGCTTGGTTGACGGATGAATTGGAACCATCGTCGCGCAACTGGCCGCGAACGACAAGATGTCAGCCAGCGCCACGAATCCGATCGATCAACGACAAGGCATCGTCTGGAACCACATTGCCTCGCCAGGCGACGTGCTGATCTGGACGGGAAAGAACAAGTTTCGTCGTATAAACGGGCTCCGGTTCCACTGGAACCACGTCGAGGACGTCGAGCGGCACCCCCCGCTCGGCAGCGGCCTCAGACAACGAATCGACATCGATATCCGGATCGAACCGCACCAGCGTGTACTCAGGACCAAGTGCATCGTAAAGCGAACGATCCTCCGCTAGCCAGATATGTGGCGTTCGGCAACCCGGAACGGTCGATGGCGTGAAATCGCCCATTGAGTAGGGCGGATGTTGTCCACCGTCGTATGCGATCAATGGTGACTCGTCGTAGTAGTAGCCGAAGTTCAGACCAGCCGCACAATACTGCTGGACATTGAGATCGTAGGCTGCCTGTCCAATCTTCGCTCGCAATTCGTCACCCTCGGGTGTGTCATCCTCAATTCCGGCCGGTACTGCTCGGCGTTGCTTCGCCATCGCGTGGGCATGATTCATTGCAAAGTGAGAAACCTGCTCGGTAATCGGCAATCGCTCGCGCTCGTAGGCATCCAGAATTGCTGGCGCACCCCATCCGTTGAGCCGTGCCGCCAGCAGCCAC
>JBGSWU010000314.1:0-9872 GCA_041751795.1 Thermomicrobiales bacterium | reverse complement strand
TCTCGTCGCGTCGCCTACCACGGCACGACGATCGGCGCTCTGTCGGTCAACGGCTTGACGGGAGCACGTGCTCCATTCGGTCCACTCGTTCCGGGTGCACGGCATGCACCGATGTCGCATCGTTATCGCTGCCCGTATTGTAAGGATGCCCCGGCCTGCAACCTGATCTGCTACGACGAAATCGAGCGATTGGTCGAGTTCGAGGGACCAGATCAGGTCGCTGCGATCATCACTGAGCCCGTCCAGAACGCGGGTGGATGCATCCCGCCTGGGTCGATGGATTACTTCAAGAAGATCCGCAAGCTCTGTGACGAGACCGGCATTCTGATGATCATGGACGAGGTCATCTGTGGATTTGGTCGCCTTGGTGAGTTGTTCGGTTCGACCTACTTCGGCGTTGAGCCGGACATCATCACGAGCGCGAAGGGGATCACGTCGTCGTATGCGCCGCTCGGTGCGGTCCTCGTTCGCAAGTCAGTCGCCGACACGTTCGCGGCTGTGGCCAGCGACGATCTGCCCGCGCCGGTCAATGCGGCTCGCAAGTACGGATTCCAGCACGGCCTGACCTTCGGCGGGCATCCGGTTTCCTGCGCGGCAGCGATCGCGAATCTCGACATCATGCTGGAGGAAGACCTGCCGGGGAAAGCGAAACAGATGGGCGCGTATCTGCAAGGCGAGTTGCAGGCTGCCCTCGGCGAGCATCCGAACGTCGGCGACATCCGTGGTGCCGGTCTTTTTCTCGGAATCGAGATGGTGACGGACAAGCAGACCAAAGCGTCACCGGCCAAGTCCGACGTCCTTGAATGGATGTCCGACAAGATGCTCGAACGTGGCCTGATCCTGCGCAACGATGGCCGCAACGATCCGACCACCCAGCTCTGCCCACCGCTCGTCGTCACCAAGGAAGAATGTGACTACGTCGTGAACGTTCTTGCCGAATGTTTCGATGAACTGGGCAAACGCCTCGGGACTGTTGGGACATCGACGGCGACATAATTCGACCATGGCCGGGCGACACCTCGCCGCGCCGCCCGGCCACGACGGCAGCAACGCCATCTACCTACGAGTGAGGTGACGATGCCGGACAATCGCGTTGCACTTGTTACTGGAGCCGGTGCGGGAATTGGTCGTGCATCGGCGCTGGCACTGGCCGCTGACGGAGCGCGAGTCGTCGTTTCGGATATCGCCAGCGGCAATGGCGAGGAAACAGCGTCGATGATCCGCGAGGCGGGTGGTGACGCGCGATTCGTCCACGCAGATGTCACGCGCGAATCTGACGTGGTTGCACTGGTTGCAACGGCGATCGACACCTATGGCGGACTGGACTGCGCCGTCAACAACGCGGGTATCGAAGGGACACTGGCGCCGGTCGGAAATTACTCACTTGCCGACTGGCAGCAAGTGATCGATATAAATCTGACCGGCGTCTTCCTCTGTCTGCGCGAAGAAATCGCGGTGATGCTGTCGCGCGGGAGCGGATCGATCGTCAATATCGCGTCGGTGTACGGGTTGCGTGGTTCGTCGCGTTCGCCAGCCTATACCGCCAGCAAACACGCCGTCGTCGGCCTGACGAAGTCCGCCGCTGGCGCATACGCCACCGAGGGGATCCGCGTCAACGCGATCTGTCCCGGCTTCATCCGGACCGCGATGGTCGAGCGAGTCCTCGAACTATCGCCGGATGCCGAAGAGAGCATCGTTGCCCGCCACCCGATTGGCCGGCTCGGTACGCCAGAAGAGGTTGCGGCTGCGGTGGTCTGGCTCTGTTCGGACGAATCGGGCTTTGTAACGGGTCACACGTTGGCGGTCGATGGCGGCTTTCTAATTTAGCCCAGTGAGTGATCCAGAATCGATTCCCGGCGCGAATATCGGATGACAGGAGGTTGCTGTCAACGAGTGCATCGCGAAGGAGAACACGTTCATGGTAACTCGCGAGAACAAGGACGTCATTCACGAACTGATCGACGCCATCAATGCGAATGACATCGACAGGATGGTCGCGCTCGTATCGGACGATTTCGTCATCCATACGCAAGTTCCAGGTATCGGTTCAGGGCGTCAAGGGATGCATCAGTTGATGTCGACCTACTTCACAGCATTCCCGGAGCAGCATGTTGATGTCCATGCAGTCGTTTCAGACGGCGATCTGGTTGCTGTCCGGCACACCCATCATCTCACCCACTCCGGAGAATTCGCGGGACTTCCACCGACTGGAAAGCATGTCGTGATCGACGGCATCGAGATGTACCGAATCAGTGATGGCAAGATCCACGAGATGTGGCATCACGACGACATGCTCGGCCTGATGCAGCAACTCGGGGCGATTCCGGTTCCAGCCTGAACCGGCAGATCACGACGGTTCGATTGGCAGCCGACCGTTTTCATGACGTTGGGGACAAACGCGCCCGGCTCTGTGACACTGGTGTCACGATGGCCAATGTGGGGCGATCTCATCCCGTTTGGTTCGGAGCAGGCGCAATCCGCGTATGAGGAGGGCCGGCAGCCATGTCTCAGGTACAAGGACACGCACAGTGCACGCATCAGGATCAGATTCGGGAGGTCACGCCAAGTGCGCAGGGTTGTGAAGATTGTCTGAAAACGGGCGATTCATGGGTTCATCTGCGGATGTGTCTCATTTGTGGACATGTGGGATGCTGCGATTCATCGAAGAACAAGCATGCGACGAAGCACTATCACGCGACGTCCCATCCAATCATCCAGTCGTTTGAACCAGACGAAGACTGGCGCTGGTGCTACGTCGATGAGACGTGGCTCCCGCGCGGCATGAGCAGCGAGGGCCGATAACGTGCGTCCAGACTCTGGCGACCTGCCGTATCCTGTTGTGGATGGACAGACGAGGTAACAGATTGCTGAACGGGGATGATAGATGGCAGTGCTTTCGATGAAGACATTCAAAGCCGCCCCTGACAAGATGGACGCGCTCGTCCAACTCATGCAGGATGCGAAGCGCGAGATGTTGCGCGTCGATCCTCGTCGAACGGTGCGGATCTTCCAGGTCGTTGATGGGCCGGATGCCGGAAACGTCAGCATCACGATCGAGTACGAGAGCATGGCGGCATTCCGCGAGATTCGAGCGAAGGAACAGGTGGACTCAGGCTGGCAGGCGATCGGAGAACGCGCAAACGGGTCAGACCGTCCAGCCGAGACACTCTCATACGTCCAGATGGAAGAGATCGGCTGAGATTCGCCCAGCGCATCGCCGATGATGGATGTGTAACGAATATTGTGCAACCACACCAGAAATCGACCATGAATCTGGTATCCTCGGACCCTGCGACGTTGTTGGCAGAGCAATTCAACTAGAACTTCACAGGGGAATCGTTGTCATGTTGATCGAACGATCTCATCGCCCTGAGATGGGAGGCCGGACGGTCATCGTCGCGCTCCTCATCGCGATGATTGCAATCGTGCCAGTTGGCCCAGCAATCGCGGCGCCGTCGACCGGCCCGGTCGCCCTGGCTCCTAACGGCATCGCCGTCATTCTGGGGCAGTGGTCAGAGCTAATTCAGGAAGCCGCCAGCGACTCAGGTGTGCCATGGCAGGTCGTTGCCGCCACACTGGTCGTTGAATCAGGCGGAAAACCGGATGTCACGTCACCGACGGGCGCCGTTGGTTTGATGCAGATTCGGCCGGAGCACTGGCAGGCATATGTGAATGTCTTCGGTACTGAGCTGAAAGATCCGTGGACGAATATCCGGACTGGTGCTGCTGTCCTTGCCGACACCTACGCGACCTGGGGCAACTGGGAGCAGGCGATTGCTGCCTATGCAGGCGCGATTGATGAGACAGGTGCGATTTCCAGCAGCGTTGGCGACGATGGCCGTACGGGCGTTCAGTACGTCGATGCCGTTCGGAATCAGGCTGCCAGCCTGAGCTACTTCATCCCCGGCAGCAGCCAGAACGGGCTGCAGGGTGCAGACCAGGCGTTGCGGGTCGCGATGACGACGATTGGCACGCCATACATCTGGGGTGGCGCATCGTACGCTGACGGAGGATTTGACTGCTCTGGTCTGGTCCTTTGGGCGTACAACCAGGCGGGTGCGAGCCTACCTCGAACCGCTGCTGAACAGTTCGACGCGACGTTGCGGATCGACCCGCTGAGCGTCAAGCCCGGCGACCTGATCTTTTTCGTCAACACCTATGGCGTTGGCGCTGCCGATGGCGCACGGATCACGACGACCGAACAGCGCGTCGTCACCCATGTTGGCATTTACGCCGGCAACGGCATGATGCTCCATGCCCCACAGGAGGGCGATTACGTCAGGCTGACTGCCCTCAACCAGACGTTCTGGAGAACTCACCTCGCAGGCTACGGCCGCGTGCAATAAGTTGCAGTCAATCGGGAACGGATTGAAACGTTCCTGCTGCGCGGGGACGGCGCTTCGTGCAGTGTCACCTCCCTGTCATCCTGAGCAGCAGCGAAGGATCTCTCCGCGTCTACAACCACAGATGGTCAGATCAGGGGAGATCCTTCGCTGCTGCTCAGGATGACACGGGGCCAACCTGTGGACTCGACGACGCTTGCGGCGTCACCAGCTCAGATTGATAGCCAGTGGCCCAATGAACGCGGCACAGGCCGGAGTGGACATCCCACTCCGGCCTGTGCTCATGTCGGTGCGTTCAACTCGTCGGGTCGCAGGTTGAGTTCCTGAAGC
The DNA here is from genome assembly GCA_041751795.1 of Thermomicrobiales bacterium. Lineage (GTDB taxonomy): Bacteria > Chloroflexota > Chloroflexia > Thermomicrobiales > CFX8 > JBBECJ01. The sequence continues at coordinate 5,199 of JBGSWU010000314.1, read as the reverse complement.
CTCGATCGTTCGTCGAGGATGTTATTCCAGGTGTGGTCCGGATCGGCGTCGCCGAGGTGGGACATCGCCTGACGATGGGAGTGGATGCCGCTGGCGACCAGTTGCGCTTCGGAGCGGACGAGGTCGGCGCGATCGCTCGGGAGCACTTCACCCCAGATCGCTTCTGTGCGGCGCAGGCCGTCGAAGTCGGCCCCGTCGAACTGCTCCAGCAGCGCGAGGATCATCGCGTTGCGCTTGCGATAGACGGCGTCCCAGACGCGCCGCTTGCGCATGACTTTCTGGATCAGTGGCTGAATCTCCACCTCCAGCGCGACGCCGGAAAGCGAGCGACCGGAATCGCCGAATGCCGTTCGTGGCGTTTCGGAGAGGTCGTGAAGTTGACGATAGAGCAGGTTGACGTAATCGATGTGGAGGCCAACGCCGTTGCCGAGCATATCGAGCAGGTAGGCACGCGAATCCTCTGGTAATTCCCAGATTGCGCCGGCCTCTGCACGAATCCCATCGCTGCCAGTGACGTTTTCGAGAACGGTTATCGGGTAGCCAGCGACGTGGAGGATGCGTGCGAGTGTCGTCATCCGCTGGTTCAACTCGCGGCAGACATCGATCAGGTCTTCGAGGTCACTCGCTCCCCAGAACTCGTGTGGTCGGGCGATGTTGGGGTAGATGACATAGGGGATGAAGCCGTAAGGGTTCGGACGATCGATAATGGCTTCGCCAGCCAACGAAACGGTGTACTGTTCGCTGTTCCAGTCTTCGACGACGGCCAGGCGTTCCGCCGATCCAGCGGGATCGTGTACTCGCGCACCAGGGAAGAGTCGCTCAGCCTCGTTCGCGGCGATCGTGTAGCGTTGGACGACGCGGTAGACCTCGTTGGGATTGTCTGGCTCCCACCATGCCCAGAGGCTGGCCGGATCGACCGGGACGACGAGCGGTGAGCCACGCCTGCCGCTCCAGGTCACTTTGAATGCGCCATCGCCGAGGACTGCCGAATCGAGCGCCGACTGGAAGTCGATCGTGTGCTGGTCGTGACGGGCGTAGACGTCGTTCAATGCCCGTTCGGCCCTGCGAACTGCTTCGTCCTGCCCGGCACTATCGGATGCGACGTTGAACGTCACCGGACGTGGGAACAGGTAAGAGGCGGACTTTCGAATGAGCGTACGCGCGTAGTTGAACGTAAGCCGTGTCTCGCCCGCGCGACGCCGCCCCGGCCACTGCTGCCCGCTGTAGAAATCCAGGTACTCCCGGTAGCGGTTCATCCGCTCGATATCCCGCCCATCGAGCCAGCCCGTGGGAGGCGTCGGGTAGGGTGCTGGGTGCATGTCGAGATCCTTTCGGGGAACAGGGCTTGAATCGCATGACAATCACGCGATCCCAGCCCTGAGCGCCTTCGACGTTACGACGCTACGACGCGTTGATTCCGGACAACCGCGCCAGTCCGAGCGTCCCGAACAACGCCAACCCCGTGTACCACTTCACGCGCGTGCGAGTCGCGTCCTTCGTTTCGAGTTCGCCGACGCGCTCGACCTGAATCCCCCCGTTTTCAAGCCCCATCACGCCTTGTCGCCCGAACTTGACGGCGTAGATGCTGGAGCAGACCGCTCCTGATGAGCCCTGGACTTCGTTTGTCGGGATGAAGTCATCGACGAGAATCGGCAAGCCATCGTAAAAGAGCGCCCGGCGACCAAACATATCGACATCAGTTTCGAGCAGATTGCCTGATGTCCGCCGCAGTGACGAGAGCTTCCGGCGGGTGCGCTTGGCCATGCAGAGCGCATCCGGTCGTCCCGGCTTGATCAGGTCGATCAGTTCGTCCATCTTGTCGAGCGTCAGTGCGCCGCCGTTGGTACCCATATTGAGTTCCTGGGCTGGCTGGACAAGATTCACCAGACCGTCAAACTGCTTCGCGTTCGCGCCGCTGTCGCCGTCGTAGAACGTCTGACTGAATTCGTAGGCGGTCGCTTTCGCCTTCAGGCTGATTACTTCTGCTTCAAGATCGTTTGGGTCGCGGTAGGTCTGCTGGAGGAAGTTGTCGACATCAGCGTCGCCACCGAGGATCTTGAGGACGGCGGTTTCCTGGCTGAAGGTCGGTGTACTCTCGGCCCAGGTGTCGCCGACCGCGTACCAGTCAACCGTCGGAGCAGCGTTTTCCCGGTTATAGGTGACGGCGGTTCCGGTCACGTCTTCGAACGGCAGCAGCTGCAGGATGCTGCTTTCGCTGAGGATTGTTTCAATGACGCCCCGTAGCAGGACATCGTTCGTCAGTTTGGCGGCCTCGATTTTCGTCATCGCCATTCGGCGTACCTCTTCATCCGTTTCACATCCACGACATGCTGGTCGTCAGACTGGGCGTCATGCTGATCGTCAGGATCGGTTGAGTCCGGCCCTGATCTTCGCCAGCGGTCCCAGCCCTTCGACGTTGACGTCTGCTGAGCGAACCCCACCGCCGCCCGGAACTGCCGCGGCGGATGCGCGCGTCGCTTCCTCGCGAGCGGCATCGGCAACGCGCGAAAAGGCAGCCTCGGCGATTGGGACGCTCGCCAGTAGGTCGGCCAGCGAGTTTCCGGTGATGAGTTCCTGAACGGCCTGGGGGTGAGCGCGGATCACCAGGTCTCGCGCAAGCGCAATGTCGGCCCCTTGGTCATGGCTGGCCGCGTCGAGGGTGGGTTCCGACTCGCTGTCGTGGCTGGGGCTTGCTCCGTCGTCCACGGACATCCTCCGCTCGTTTCGTTCTGGAGCCAGTCGATTCTGGCCCCTCACTCATTCGAACGGAAGTTGCCGGGGATTCTGTGCCAGATTGGGAGTATTGGGAGTGTGATGGCTCGCACCGTGCGGTGAAAGATGCTGCGGCAGCACCAGTGGTGCGGTTACTGGATTGTCACGTTGTTGAAACGCGAACGGTAAACGATGCGACATCGGTGGTATCGTACCGGACGTACGCTTGCTGTGTCGTCGTTGCAGCAGCGAGTTCAGTACAGCGACAAGGGGCTAACAGTATCGTGTGGAACGCTGACTATTTCTCAGACATGAGCACGCTCGACTGGCTCGGCTTCGCGCTTTTTGCGCCGCTCATGGCCGCGATGGTGCTCCTGTTCATCTACTTGACGATCGGCATGATCGGCAGCGGTCCTCGTCGCCGGAGAATCGCACAGCAGGCACAGCAGGCACAGCAGGCACAGCAGCCAGAACAGGCGCAGGACGACCAGCAGGCGCAGGACGAGCAGCACAAGGAAGAGACGGCCGTAAGAGTTCCCCAACAGATGCCGGGAGATTGACGGTTCCATGCATTGAGATCGCTGATGTTTTGCAGCGCTCGCCGGTGTTGATGAATTTCCGTGTCGAACGGTCACGGCGCGTTCACTGGTGACGGTAGCCAGTGAACGCGCCGTTGTTGTTGTTGCATCGTTCAGGAAGATGGTGGTGCGGGGAGTGCCCGGCGCATGAACCAGAGGATTCCCCAGGCAACGAGGAAGGCGATCACGAACGATCCGACCGGCCCAGCGGCAGTGATATCGATTCGCTCGCCAATCCAGCCACCCAACCACCCGCCGAGTAAACCGACGGCGAGGGCGACGACCAATGTCTCCGGCTTTCGTGGCAACGTTCGATACACGATGTACATCGCCAGCACACCAGCAGCGAGACCAATCACGAGCCAGATGACGAGATCCATCGTATGCCTCCCGAGTACGTAACGGTCAGAGCCTGGCGGGTGGTGGCGTTGTGACTATTGTCGCTGATTCTGGTCGCAATGCCCGTCATCGTCAAGCCTGTCTTGACAGAATGACGGACAGCGTCAATATTTGCTAACTCAGCAGCGGTGTTCGACGACTTCTGCTTCATCATCCGGGTTGTACAAGGAGTGACGCCGCCAGGGGTGTCGGAAAGGCATTCGATCGTGGGTGATATGGACGACAACAGAGTTGGTGCATTCTTCGTTCGGCTCTGGGCACTCTCGTTCATCGTTCCCGTCCTCATCGACCTTCTCGGTCGGCTGATCGATGCCACGACGGCATCGCCGGGCGTGGAAGCAGACCGCGAGCGGATGATGATGATCGCCATCACCATCGTCGCCGTCAGCTACCTGGCCATCGGCTGGCCACAACGACTTCACTAGAAACGATTGGGAACAGCACGATTGGAAACGCTTGGGTCGTCTGTTGATGATCTGTCGAAGCACAACGACGAGGCAACATTCACCGACGAGCAGCGCGAGCAACTCCTCGATGAACGTCTCGCCGCCTACGTCGAGATGGGCTGGGACGTCGTCGATCGCCGGGCCAATCCACCGCGTGCCCGGTTGGCCTACGTTCAGCGTCGGCGCAGTGGAAATCCAGCTCCGCTGGTGGCTCGCGACAGTGGCGAGCGTGTGCTCTGGATCGATGAGGCAGGCGAGGTACGGATAGAGCGGACTGGACCGGAGGACTAACCACATGCAGGCGAATCCACGACAAACCCTGACGAATCGCGTCGATCAATTCGTTCGCCACGGTTGGCAGCTGCTCGATCGCACCCACAATCCGCCTGAGGCGCTCCTTTTTTCCCGGCGACCTGAACCACCGGCCATGCCCGGCCAGGTCATCGACAGCCATCGCTCCGTGCGGGAGTTCACCTGTCGCAGAGTCTGGATCGGTAACGACGGAACTGCCCAGTGGGAAAACGTTCCATGTCCGCCATCAAACGACTCTGCAACATCATGACCGACCGAGTAGCCTGGAACGGTTTCACGAAGACAACGCAGGAGTAACGATGGGCGATATCTTGATTGGGGCGACAACCTGACAATTCTGCGCGACTACATCCGCGATGAGTCAGCCGATCTCGTCTACCTCGACCCACCCTTTAACTCCAACCGCAACTACAACGTCCTCTTCCGCGAAAGCAGCAAGGTCGAGAGCGAAGCACAGATCGAAGTCTTCACCGACACCTGGAAGTGGACTGAGCAGGCCGAAGAAACCTACGCCGAACTACTCGGTGCCAATCACGTCCCGCAGCGCGTCTCCGATCTCATCCAGGCAATGCGCTCATTCATCGGCTCCAACGACGTCATGGCCTATCTCGTCATGATAACGATTCGCCTAGCTCCCACCGCACTACAGCCCATTCCGCCTCGCCGAACGCCGACGCCGCGCCAACCAGCAACCGTCACTGTTTGACCAGCGCAAGGCGTGACAGAGTTGATCAGACGTCGTCTACAGCGAT
>JBGSWU010000313.1:0-3343 GCA_041751795.1 Thermomicrobiales bacterium | reverse complement strand
GACCGACCACATCGATCGCAATTTACGTGACGGCGCGACCGCTGACCTCGCGTCCTTCCCTGGCCGTCCACCACTCTGGAACGAAAGCAGCAACGCCGTCTCACTCGTCTTCAGCGAGCATGGGCAGGTGCATCTTGCCCGTGTCAGCGTGCCGGATGGCGAAATGCAGGAATTGACCAGAGGTCGGCGACGAGTCGGCGCAATCGCACTGATCCCGGGCGGCGGCTACATCTACATGGCGAATACCGCGACGACACCGACGGAAATCTTCACCTGTGACCGCGATGGCCGGAACGAGCGGCAACTGACTCGTCACAATGACGAATGGCTTGACGAGGTTCATATATCAGAACCGGAGCCATTCTGGGTCACGAGTCCGGATGGTCGTCAGGTACACGGATGGCTCATCAAGCCAATTGGATTCGAAACCGGCAGGAAGTACCCGATGGTGCTCGAAATCCATGGTGGCCCCTTCGGCATGTACGGCGAAACGATGATGCACGAGTTCCAGGTTCTCGCAGCGCGTGGCTACGTCGTGCTGGCAACGAACCCGCGTGGCAGCACCGGCTACGGCGACGATTTCGCTGGGCAACTCTTCCGCGCCTGGGGCAAGCACGACTTCCCGGATGTGATGGCGGCTGTCGACTGGGCAATCGAACAGGGCTACATCGATGAGGCGCGGCTGGGAGTCACTGGCGGCTCATATGGCGGGTTCATGACGAACTGGGTGATCAGCCATACTCAGCGATTCTCGGCTGCTGTAACTGGGCGATGTGTCTCGAACATGTACTCGACGTTCGGGACCGACGACATCTTCTTTGCATCAGCCGAGCAAACGATCGGCGCGCTGCCTTGGGAGGACCCGGAGATATACTGGGAACTTTCACCGATCACCTACGTGGATCAGATTGAAACGCCGCTCCTGATCGAGCACCAGGAAAACGACCACCGCTGCCCAATCGAGCAGGCTGAACAGTTGTTCACCGCGCTGAAACGACGCGGCAAGACGGTCGAGATGGTTCGTTTCCCCGATGAGAGCCACGGCATGTCGCGAACTGGACAGCCAAAACACCGGATCGAGCGGCTCCAGCACATTATGACGTGGTTCGATCGCTTTCTCTAACGTTCGATCAACCACGGGAAGTCCAGAATCAAGGACGTCGATGAGAAAACCGGGACTTTTGAATGGTTTGACATCCCGGCACGGCTCCACTACGATGGCTGTACGTACACCTGAGGATTCGCGAGTGAGTGGTTGGGATCAGCATGTTGCGGGTGCTCATCGTAGAAGACGAGAAGCCGATCCGTGAGCTCCTCTCCGACTTTCTATCGGGTGAAGGATACTCGACGCTACTGGCCGAAAATGGTCAGCGGGGCGTTGAACTGGCACAAACAGAACAACCTGATCTCGTTCTAATGGACTTGATGCTGCCGGTCCTCGACGGTTTTTCCGCGATACGCGCGTTGAACCATGATCCGGAAACCTGCGATATCCCCATCGTCGTCATGTCGGCCAATTCCCTGCTGCTGCTGAACGTCGATCAAAAGGTTCGGGCCGTCGAAACGCTACGCAAGCCATTCGATTTGGATCAGGTCCTGAATGTGATTCAGGCACGAATCGGTATCGGAGCGACGGACCGACACTTCGCCGGGGCATTTCGGATGTAGGTATGACGAAGACACGCTCAGACCACGCTACACGTTATCATGTCGACAACTGATAGCTCAGGATGCGGTTCCAGTTTGTGCAACCGTTGGATGATCAGTCCGCGAAAAGATCGATCGGCGATTCGAGGTGGACGTGAACGGGAATTGCCACCCGCCCCATGACAGCCAGATTCTCGCGCCGGTTGTCGAGTGTGTCGTGATTCAGGTGGATCACGATATCCTCCGGTCCCGCCGCGGCGATCAGTCGATGCAGAAAGATCGTTTCCGCATCGCTGGAACCAACACGGTTACCAATCGGGTATCGTGCGACGCTGCGTCGAGGTAGCGACCACGAATACGAGGAGACAAGTGACAGGTCCTGGCTATCGACGATAGCGACAGATCCATCTGAGAGCTCAACCATTGCGGTTACATTCATTGTTTGGCTCCTGTTTGGTCCCAGGCGAGAGTGAGCCGATGCCATACGATCCCACCTGCATTGATTCCTGATAGGTTGCAAGACACATACCGCCAATATTGCCTGAGGTCACTGATGCGCCATCCTCAGCCTGTTTGTCTCACGCGATGTGAGACAGCACGCTGGGTGCTGGGTGCGAGTTGATCCGTTTTGGCGTATGCTGCGACGATCAGGAATCGCGACACAATAGGATGGTATAGAACGTATTGTCTGCCATTTTGCGCATTTGTCAATAACTGTCCGTTCACTCTTCAGGAAATGATGGAGTAAGCCACGATGCAGACAGAAATCCTCTACGCCCCTGCCTACGCCTTGGCGCAATTGACTCTTGCCCCTCGCGAGGCCGCCACCGTCGAGGCTGGTGCGATGGTCAGCATGAGCACCGACATGGAGATCAAGACGAGTTCTCAAGGCGGCTTCCTGAAAGCACTCAAGCGCAGCGCACTCGGCGGAGAGTCGTTCTTCGTCAACACCTTCACAGCGTCGAACGACGGCGGAGAACTCACAGTCGCTTCGTCGCTGCCGGGTGACATGCTTGTCCTCGACCTGCAGAACGACGAGTTCAAGGTCCAGGCTGGCGGCTTCATCGCCAGCGGACAGGGTGTCAGCGTCGATACGAAGTGGGGCGGTTCACGGTCATTCTTTGGTGGCGATGGATCGTTCTTCATGCTGTCGTGCAGCGGAACCGGGCCGCTCGTCCTCGCCAGCTACGGCGCGCTGCATAAGATGTCGCTTGGACCGGGTCAACGATACACCGTCGATACGGGACACATTGTCGCGTTCACACACGACATCGGATTCAATACCCGCCGCGTCGGAAACTGGAAGTCGACCATCCTCGGCGGTGAAGGTCTCGTTGTCGATCTGACCGGGCCAGGTGATCTCTACATGCAGACCCGCAGTCAACCAGCGTTCATCGGCTGGTTGGCAACCCACCTGCCGTCGAGCCAGGCGAGTTAAACGATGGCTGGTCCCCATCGTTGCTGAGCGATTGCACGCCGGTCATGTGCTCGTTCGCTACGGTACGATTTCGACCGAGAGCCGCCCCGGGTACAGGCGAAGTGGGAGTAACGCGAGTGGTCGATCAGGTACGAGTGACATTACGGTTCTTCGCGATCATGCGCGAACGAATCGGCGAGGCAGAACGCGACGTGGCGTTCGCGAGCGGCAGCCGGGTTGCCGATGTCGTGGCCTACGTCGAGTCGGAATTTGCGGCAA
>JBGSWU010000312.1:0-9133 GCA_041751795.1 Thermomicrobiales bacterium | reverse complement strand
GACGTGCAGCGACATGTCGATGCCAGCCGAGACGCCAGCCGATGAGATGACGGCGCCGTCGTCAACGAAGCGGACGTTTTCAAGAATCTCGACGCCCGGGAATGTCTCACGCATTCGGGCGATGCTGCCCCAATGGGTCGTTGCGCGCGATCCGTCGCCGAGGGATCCGGCTTTAGCGATCAGGAAGCTCCCGGTGCAGACCGAAGTCGTCAACTCGGCATCGCCACCGACCGAGCGGATCCAGTCGATGACGACCGGATTGTCGATCTCGCGGCGCGTCCCCATTCCGCCTGGCACGACGAGAATGTCGATCTTCGGCGCTGTTTTGAAAGTGTAGTCCGGCAGGAAGCGTGTTCCGGCAGCGGATGCGACTGGACCGTCCTTCTCAGCGACGGTGAAGGTGTTGAACAGCTTTTGATCGTCATACCTCGCGACAGCGGTAAAGGCCTCATACGGCCCACAGAAGTCGAGCAGTTCGACGCCTTCGAAGATCAGGATGCCGACGTTCCGGGTTTTCGGTTGCATATCTCCCTTTCCAACGAAGCTCTCGCGCGACCCGTCGCTGCATCAGCGAGGGGTCATGTGGATTACGGCCTGTTTGCTTCCATCAACGGCTCCAGCTCAAACAGCGTGAATCCGAGGATTGCCATCAAACCGAAGTACAGTAACGCAATTGTGAGACGTTCGTTGCCAGCAATCGTGTAGTACCCGCTCTGTCCTCGTCCACGGATCGCGTTCCAGGTTTCACCGGCACCAAAGATGAGCACCATCATCAGAATCGGGCTGGGCCGAACGAACAGAAGTGCGACAGCGAGTCCGTAACCGATCACCCAGATCCAGCGCGAGATCGCACCTGCGATTCGTCCACCGTCGAGCGGCATCAGCGGAAGCAGGTTGAACAGGTTCAGGATGATCCCGATGTACGCCAGCACCAGCCAGAGGGAGTAGTCTGTAGCCAGGTAGATGGCGTACGCGGCAAATGCACCAAGTGAACCGATGACCGGACCACCTAGACCGACGTAGGCCTCCATCTTCGCATTCTTCGGTAACTGCTTCATCCCGATAAACGCGCCCATGAACGGAATGAATATCGGGGCCGTCGCAGCCACGCCGTATCGCCGCAGGACGATGACGTGTCCTATCTCGTGAATGAAGATCAGGACAACAAGACCGACGGCGAACTGCCATGGAAAGAGCAGGGCATAGGCACCGACGCTCACTAATGCGGTGACGCCAGTCGCCAGGAACTTGAACTTGAAGAGTGCCAACACCCACTTGAGTTTGGTTAGCAGGAAGATCGCTGCAACGCCGACCGGGCCGAACAGGTTCCTCAGCCACGATGGGCGCTTATCGGAACGAACAACCTCGCCTTCACCACTGACGCGGTAGTCGGCTTCATACACTTTGTTCGGATCGAACTGTGGTTGCATCCTTGTGACTCGTTTCCGGGGATTTGAGCATAGCGCGCTGTCAGTTCCATGCCATCGTGGCACAGACCGCACTTCGTACAACACCGTACGTCACCGATTCATGCCCGGATGTACGCATCGCGCGTCATCCCACAGGTCTGCGTCGGTTCGACTCAAGTTTACCAAATCATGCAGTGTTCGGACCAAAGAATACCGGGGATGGGTGCAGTACCCATCCCCGGTTGTTCACTGCATCCTGCTGTTTAGAAGCGGTTCCAGAGATACTGGTTTGTCACTTCGTGGTGGAACTGAATCTCGGCTGGCTTGATGAAGTTGCCGAGAAGTCGCGAGCAGCGGTCTGCCGACGCCTGCTTGAGCTCGGCGTAGCGGTTGCGGACCTCTTCGCCGAGCAGGGCCGCAACCTGATCGCTGCCGCGCAGATCATCGATCGCGTCGTAAATGTTGTCCGGCAGGATCGCCTCACGCTGGCGAATGCCTGACGACAGCGGGCCTGCCAATCCGGTTCGCAGCAGCGAGTAGATCGCCATGTATGGATTTGCGTCCGGGGCAATCGAACGAACCTCGACGCGGGCCGAGCGCTTGTTACCGATCGGGATGCGCACCATCGCGCCACGATCGATCGCCGACGCTTTGATCTCGTTTGGCGCCTCGAAGTTCGGATCGAGGCGTCGGTAGGCGTTGACGCTTGGGTTCAGGATTAGGCAGAGGTCGAGCGCGTTCGTCAGGATGCGCTCAACGAAATCCCAGGCGTACTTCGAGAGACCTTCCTCGCCATCACCATCGTAGAACAGGTTCGTGTCGCCCCGACCGATCGAGATGTTGGTGTGCATGCCGTTGCCGTTCACGCCGGTAACTGGCTTTGGCAGGAAGCTGGCTGTCATGTCGAAGCGGTTGGCGACCTGGCGGCAAATCAGCTTGTACAGCATCACCTGGTCGGCGGCGATCAGCGCTTCAGTGTAGGTGTAGTTCATCTCGAACTGCGCCGGAGCGACTTCGGGGTGGTCCTTCTCGTTGCCAAAGCCCATCGCGCGCTGGACTTCGGCGGAGGAGTCAATGAATAGCCGGAGCGGGTCACCAGGCAGCGAGTGGTAGTAGCCACTCGTGCTGATCGCATCAAAGCCGCCATTCTCATGGAAACGCTGCTCAGCTCCTCGACCTTTGAAGAGAATTCCCTCCGTCTCGTTTGAGACGTAGCAGTTCAGACCTTCCCGAGCGTCGAGGTCGGTCGTGAACCCCTTGAGCTTGGCGCGCATGTCGGCGCGGTACGGTGTGCCATCACGTTCGAGCACTTCGCCGAAGACGAGCACCTTGCCTGGACCGAAGACATCCGACGGCATCCAGTAGAAGGCCGGCCAGTCGATCGCGAGTCGCAAGTCAGATTCCTGTTGGCGGGAAAAGCCGCGCACCGACGAGCCGTCGAAGGTCAGGTTGTCGGCGGACTTCAACAGGAACTTCTTATCGTAGTCCAGCATGTGCAGCCGGCCCTCAAGGTCGGTAAAGCACACGGTAACGGCCTTGATGCCCTTCTGATCTTGCAGGTAGCGCATACGCGCTTCTCGAATATCATCAGGGTTGGTCCGTGCTTCCCGGTCGGCCTTGGCCTGCAGGTTCAACTCTTCCAACTCATCGTACGGGATTTCCAGAAACTCGCGTAGACTTCCGCTCACATCAACTCCTTGCTGCCCGGCGCCCAATAGATATCTTCAAACGCCCCGCTGACGAGATGCTGGATCCCCGCCATCGAGTACGTTCTGTTCACAACGCCTATTGTGCCTGTTGCCGGACGTCGTTGGTATGTGCGGAATAGCACGGATGTGCCGATTCGTTTGTGCGCGCTGCACAATCGGCATCGCGCGTGAACGAATCGACACAATCAAATTGGTGCGTCCGTGGGTTGGAAGTTCTACTGCATTGCGACGGCGGGTTCTCTCGAACTGATTCCAACTGCGGCCTGCTGCTGGGCGTACGTGTCGAGATTCGCCAGTTCTTCCCGGTACACCTTGCGCAGCATTCCAGGAGCGAAGCGGCGTTCGAACCAGCCCTGGATTCCAGAGGCTGACACGAACTCAGTGCGAATCCGGACGAGGCTGGCGTCGGCATCCTGTATGACCTCAAAGGTCGTGATGGTGCCGTCATTGACGCTGGTCTCCTGGAGGACACCAGCGCGTGGTTCGGTGATCAGCGCCTTGACTTTGCGCGTTCGGCCACCGAGTGTGACGTCGAAGACGATGGCGGTACCCTCGCCATACCCGCCCTTTTCGACGACCAGGTTCGAGATTGCGGACGGCAGGAACTGAGAGTGGTGGGTCGTGTAATTGGCGATCAGGCTGTAGATGAATTCGGCTGGCGCATTGATCCGTCGTTCAGCCTCGACCACGATATCGAATGCTGTTCCTCGTTGCTCCATGTTTCCCTCCTGACGTGTTCAACCGACGCCGTAGTCGTTTGAATATGCCGTGAGGATACGTATCGTGATGAGGGGATTGTCTGTACCGCTGTCGAGAATATCGCCTGTCCATTTGATAGGGTCATCATCCTCGAACGCGAAAGGGGCATTCATGCGTAGCGGAATCGAACTCGTCCGCGCATGCCCGATTTCGTTAACAGTGGTGATACAGAGCGTCTCGCTAACCTCGTGACCGATGACGTTGAAATTGGTGGTCCACAGGGATCGGCGCGAGGTCGCGATGTGCTCATCAACTGGGTTGGTCGAACGGGGATCAGGCTGGAGCCGACCGATTGGTATCAACGCGATGGGACGGTGATTGTCGGGCAGCAGGCACGGTGGCCCGATGACACGGGAACGCTCGGTGACCCAATCGCGGTCGCGACGGTCTTCGCTGTTTCTGGGGGCTGGATTGGCCTCATCGCTCGCTACGCCGATCTGGCGGAAGCGTTCGCCGCAACCGGGCTGTCAGAGCACGACGAGATTTTGGCTTGACGTGATGACGAAGATTCATCTCGATACCGACTTCGGCGGCGACATTGACGACCTTGCCGCACTTGCGATGCTCGTTCATTGGCCGGATGTCGAGATTACCGGCATCACGACCGTCGCCGAGGATGCTGGTCGACGGGCTGGCTACGCGCGATACGCGCTCGCGCTGGCTGACCGGAGTGACATCCCTGTTGCGGCTGGAGTCGACGTTGCCGAAGGACGGTTCCGTTGGCATCCGACCTATCCACCGGAGGCAGAGTTCTGGCCGGAACCGGTTACCCCTTCACCCGGACCGCTGGACGACGCGCTGGCGCTGTTAAAGCAGAGTATCGACGGCGGAGCGATCGTCGTCGGCATTGGCCCATGCACGAACCTCGCGTTGTTGGACCAACGGTACCCAGGCATCCTGCGTCGTGCGGAGGTCTACCTGCTCGGCGGCTACGTCTATCCACCTCGACCGAGCCGCTCAGTCTGGGGCAACGAGGCCGATTACAATTTCCAGATGGACATCGCCGCGGCGCAGCACGTCCTGACCCACTGCCGCCCGACGATCGTCCCTTTGCACGTCACTGTTGAGACATCATTGCGACATGCTCACCTCCCCGCGCTGGATGCCGCCGGTGGATTGAGCGCGCTGATTGCCGATCAGGCTCGCGCCTTTGAACGAACCGGGGAACTCGAACCAATCGACCGCCAGCGGTCGCTGGACCTGCCCAGCGACTTCATCAATCACTTGTACGATCCACTCGGGAGCGCCGTTGCCGCGGAATGGGATGGTGCAGTCATCGAGGAGATGACGCTGTCACTCGCCGTCGAGGACGGCTGGCTGCACGAACGTGTTGCTGACGATGGGGTATTGATCCGTGTCGTCACCAAGGTCGACGGTCGGGCATTTGACGAACTGTGGCATCGCCTGCTCTCGTCATGACAGTTGCATCGATAGCACTCGCGAATCCGTTTTCAGCACGTTATCCTCGCGCAATGGATGTTTGTGACACGGTCAGCGTGGAGGATGAGCATGATGCCACCGAGTAGCGCGGTTCGATAACGACCGCTGCCGACTGTGGTTCGACCACAGGTTGTGATGATCGATGAACTGCCGGGTAGATGCCACTGGTCTCTGCATCTGAGGATGCATGTGTCCGGTAGGGCCATTGATGTTGAAAGGTTGGCACATGAACGATGGACTGATCGACGCATTCCGACACAACGCCTGGGCGACACGGGAAGTGCTGCACGTTTGCCAGCCACTGACCGATGCCCAATTGGAGACGACAGTCGCTGGTACCTACGGCAGCATCATTGCGACGCTGACCCATCTGGTGGCTTCCGAGGGCGGTTACTGCCGACGGCTGACGGGCGACGAACCGTCGTGGTACAGCCATCGGGACGACGCTCCGGACGTCGCGACGCTGATGGAACGTGCTGACGATCTCGCTGGCCGCTGGGAATCGTTCCTCGGCACGCCATTTGATGCCGAACGGCTGTTCATCATCACCTGGCACGACGGGATCGACCGCGACGTTCCAGCGGGGATCGTCCTCGCCCAGGTGCTCCACCACGGGAACGAACACCGCACTCAGATATGTACGACGCTCTCGTCCATCGGTGTCGAGACGCCGGGTCTTGGGCTGTGGGAATACTCCGAGAGCACGCAACGTTCGACACCGCGGAAGCCATAGCGCCGTTGTACCCAGCGGCCGGGGCGGCTCCAGTAACTGGAGCGTTCCGTTCGAACGCACAATCACGATGGCGGTCGCATCGGAGTACGTCGGAAATGCGACGTTCTTCCGATGTGACCCGCGTGGGGCGTGTGTACCCTTATAGTCAGGTGGTTGGCCCGTTCGCGTAAACCGGGGACAGGGCCAGGGATTTCGACCGACCAACGTTGGTGGCTACGCCTGCGAGTCCATGATGGTGGATTCGTGTATGTCCGACTCATAACGACACACGTCTTGACTGTTTACATAAGGAGCCACCGATATGGATTCGGCCGCATGGCATTCGCTGCATCGAATGATGAGTGATAAAAAGGATCGCCGACCAGTTTCGAGAGTAACGCTGCGGCGCATTGGTGCGTTCGCAAAGGTCCGACGTGGGCAGTTGGCGTTGTTTCTCCTGCTGAGTGTCGTGACAGCGTCGATGGCGGTCGCCACGCCTGTGCTCGCGGGTCGGGTTGTTGACGCGATCGTCAACGGTGAGTCAGAGGGTGTTGTCATCCGGCTCGCCGCACTCATCGCCGTCATCGCGCTCGCTGAAGCCGGGATCAGCATCCTGACGCGCTGGCTATCATCGAGGATTGGTGAGGGCCTGATTCTCGACCTGCGCACCGCGGTGTTCGACCACGTGCTGCGTATGCCGATCGCCTTTTTCATGCGCACCCGCACGGGCGCTCTCGTCAGCCGACTCAACAGCGATGTGATGGGTGCGCAAAGAGCGTTCAGCGACACGCTTTCAGGCGTTGTCAGCAACGTGGTCATGCTGGTTCTGACACTCGTCGTGATGCTCGGTATCTCCTGGCAAATCACCCTGTTGGCACTCGTGCTGCTCCCGGTATTCGTGCTGCCCGCCCGGCGCATGGGTTCAAAGCTGGCGGCCCTCAGACGCGAGGCGGCGAACCACAACGCGACGATGAGCACGCAGATGACCGAGCGATTCTCCGCGCCGGGGGCGACACTCGTAAAGCTCTATGGACGCCCGGTCGAAGAGTCGGCAGAGTTCGCGAAGCGGGCCGGTCGGGTACGCGATATCGGCGTGCGCTCAGCGATGCTGCAGTCGGTGTTCATCACCGCGCTGACATCGGTGTCGGCGCTGGCGCTGGCGCTGGTCTACGGACTCGGCGGGTACTACGCGTTGCAGGGAGAGCTTGAACCTGGAGCGGTCGTCGCCCTCGCGTTGCTGCTGACCCGACTCTACTCACCGCTCACAGCGTTGGCCAACGCGCGGGTCGAAGTGATGGGTGCTCTGGTGAGTTTCGAGCGTGTCTTCGAGGTCCTGGACCTGGAGCCACTGATCGCCGACAAGCCGGATGCCCGACGAGTTCCCGATGGCCCGGTGTCGGTCGAGTTCGACGACGTGCGCTTCAGCTATCCGTCTGCGGACAAGGTCTCGCTCGCGTCGTTGGAGGAGGTCGCAGACCTTGACACGCGCGGGGGCGTCGAAGTACTGCACGGAATTTCGTTCCGTGCCGAGCCAGGCGAGATGGTTGCGCTGGTCGGATCATCCGGAGCCGGGAAGTCGACGATCGCGCAACTGCTACCCCGCCTCTACGACGTGGATAGTGGCGCGGTGCGCCTGGCGGGCGTTGATGTGCGCGATCTCACGGCGGAGTCAATCCGCGAGACGCTGGGCATGGTCACCCAGGACGGGCACTTGTTCCATGAGTCGGTACGCGCGAACTTGCAATTGGCGCGACCGGGAGCGACGGACGACGAACTGTGGGACGCGCTGCGCCGCGCCAGAATCGCCGATGTCGTCGCGTCGTTGCCTGATGGGCTTGACACGATCGTTGGCGAGCGCGGCTATCGCCTGTCAGGTGGTGAGCGCCAGCGGTTGACGATCGCGCGGCTGCTCCTGGCTCGACCGAAGGTCGTTATCCTCGACGAGGCAACCGCACACCTCGACTCCACCTCTGAGGTCGCGCTGGCCGAAGCGATGACAGAAGCATTGAACGGTCGCACCGTGGTCGTCATCGCGCACCGGCTCTCGACGGTGCGGGCAGCCGATCTCATTCTGGTCATCGAGGATGGTCGCGTCGTCGAGCGCGGCAAGCACTTCGACCTGCTCGCGATGGGTGGACGGTACGAGGAACTGCACCGGACTCAGTTCAGCGAGTCGAAGGCAGAAGTCCTGGCATCCTGAGCATCTCACGACTGTAGTCGGCCACTGCGTAATAAAATATGAGCCCAAGGGTTGTCTGTTCTATCTACTGCGAAAGCAAGCTGGTCGACCGCTGAATTGGGAGATTCGTGAATATTCGCTGGAGGCAATGTGACTGAGCCAAGCGACCGGTTGCAAGCGTTTGTAGATACGCAGGGCGCTGATCTCTTTGCGGTTCTATCCAGTCGAGGGCGCGAGCTTGGTGCAGGTGCTGAGGATCCGGAAGGATGTTGCTATGACCTGATGGAGATTGCTGGTGCGATGCTGGAAATCTTCAACGAGATGATTCCTGCGGTTCTCGCTGCTCGCGATGCTGACATTGATACATTGCAGGAAGTCTGGTGGGACATCTTTCACGAGTTCCGGAACATCGACTACCATATCCACGCGACCATATACCCGGAGACATGACACGCCGAGCAGTACGTTGCCCGCGCCGAGTTATCTGCCTGTTCGCGCTCCTGCTCCCATGTGCAGCACCTCCAGTAACTGCCGCGTCGTCTGCTTGGCGATTATCGGCATTGAAAGAACATGGCGTGTAGGTGAACGTATACGCCTAGTCTGGTTATCCCTAGCCTGATAGGCATCACACGTCCGAACCACTAACAGGAAGTTCTATGCGATAACGATGATTCTGCTCGTCGTCGACGAACCTCTTCCGCAACGCGCTCGATCTCGTCCCCAGGAGTGCCGCCGCTTACGATGACAAAGGGGCTGTCAGGTCCTTGTCTTCCATCTCCCAGGCGTGGTCGAGGACGTGGAAGGCGGTGTGGCGGATGAGGAAGTGTAGCGGCCAGGTTCGAGCCTGCCTGCCCGCCGCGAGGGCTTCGCGGATGGCGGCGCAGTAGGCGGCGCGGTGCGCTGCCAGCCCCTCGTCGGTCATGAT
>JBGSWU010000311.1:0-5114 GCA_041751795.1 Thermomicrobiales bacterium | reverse complement strand
CTGGATGGATCGGCCGTCACCTCAGGAATTGAGTAGATGTTCTGGACGAGCGTGTCGTTACTGCCGTTGAAGTTTGTGTCGCCTGCATAGGTTGCGGTAATCGTTGGCGTTCCTACCGGCAACGAACTCGTCGTTACCGTCGCCACGCCGTTGACGAGCGTCACGGCCGTGCCGCTGTTCAGCAGCGTTCCATCGCTCGACGTAAAGACGACACCACCGGACGGTGTGCCACCTCCAGGCGCGGTGGCGCTCAATGTCGCTGTGAAGGCAATCGAATTCCCAGCGAGTGCGAATGTCGGTGCTGACGTCGATAGGTCGAGCGTCGTATCGGCCTTGATAACCGTCCGAGATACAGATGATGACGAACTCGGCTGGCTGGTTGCGTTGCCGAGATAATCGGCAGTGAACGAGTACGTGTTTGGTGAAAGCGAGTCGAGCGTGCAAGTTGCGACACCGGAGGTTGGCGTCACTGACGTGCAGCTACTGATCGCTGAACCACCCTGCTTGAACGTTACTGGCCCGCTCGGAACCACCGCTCCAGTCGTCGGGGCGACTGTCGCCGTCAGGGTGATTGGCTGGCCGTAGACGGTGTTGCCAACCGGCGAACTTGTCAGCGTCGTTGTTGTTTCGACACGTCCAATCGACAACCCGATCGATGTTGATGCAGAAACACCGCTCTTCGTTGCAGTCACATTGACGGAAAATGAGCCAACCTGATCGTTCGATGTGAACGTTGGTGCGGCCGCAAGCCCTGTCGCGCCACTCGTCGTCTCGAAGACATTCGTTCCGTTCGTGAAGGTTCCGCTTGGCCCAGTAGATGGCGCGGTAAAGACGACCGTCGCGCCGGACACGTAGTTCAGGCTGCCGTCCAGGACGACGACCTGCAGATTGGTGTTATACGGCGTCAGGACTGGCGCGTTCTGTCCGTTCCCTGCCGCTGAGCTGAGAACGTCAGGTACGCCGTTGACGTTGGTCGACGTGTTTCGTAACGAGAATGAGTTGGAAAGAGGATCACCTGTCGTTGTCTGATCTCCACTGACAGTCACCGTGACGTTGTACGCTGCGCCAGAAGTGCCATTTGCAGTAAACGTTGGAGCCGTCGCGAGTCCGGTCGGTCCGGTCACGACGTCCGTCGTATTCGTGCCATTGGGGAAGGTCCCGCTTGGGCCAGTGCTTGGCGCGGTGAATGTGACGGTCACGCCCGGCATCAGTTGCCCGGCCCCGTTGAAGACGGCGGCCGACATTGAAATCGGGAATGCGGTGTTGATCAGCGTTGCCTGGTTGGATCCATCACCGATGCTGAGTGAAGCTGCCTTGGTCGCGGCATTGGCAGTGTTCGTGAATCCGGCTGCGGAGGGTATGGCGTCAACGGCGGTGAATGTAATCGAATATGATCCTTCGATGTTGTTCGCGGTGAATGCACCGGCATAGGCGAAGCCGATGTCAGGTCCACTAGCCTTGCTGGTGACCGTGATCGTATTCGTACCGTTGGAGAACGTCCCGCTGGCTCCAGAGGCGGGGGCGGTGAATGTCACTGCGATTCCGCCAACGCCAGCCCAGGAATTGATGTCGATTACCTTCGTCGTCACGTTTTCAGCGAAAGTTGTCCCGACCTGCGTCTGGAGGCCGAAACAGCAAACTGAAGAGAACTGATATTTCGTATCAGCACGTGCTACTCGACCACCTGGGAAACTAACAAACATCGCCAATATGATGATAAAAGTGAATGCCGCTCGCGCGGCGAGGAAACGGCGCGATATGAAGGACGGATTTGAAGCACCCATTCCACAACTCCATGACTATCACTGAGAGTCACAGTGTTGTGTGGCTCCAGCGCATTCTGCCCAGTACGCCTGACAAAGGGAACGTATCACTACAACAACCATCACGTCAATGGAATTTCAGCCCAAATTCAATGTTCATTGGCTTTATTCAACCTCAGGAGATTCTGGATGTGTTGGTGAAATATTCGTGGATATTTCGCGTACTCGTTTTCATGGGTCCTACGATCAATTGTTTTTGTGAACCTAACGTTTACCAGCAGGTAAACGGAACTGAAGAATCTGCTGATTCAACCCGGGTCTCCCAGCATACTGGGAGACCCGGGTTGCGTGATTCTATTGTCGCTGTTTAGGCACATAATGTGTTAACTGCTTGCGCAAACTCTAGTTCTCACGTACGATGGTTCCACCTCAATGACGCAGGCGATCGATTGGCGTGCCCTTTGGTTGCTCGACGCGTATGTCATCGAATGGTTTAGCGGAAACGCTGCCGGAATGTCGTGGTATCGATCCGGGCGTTTTCGAGTGTCAGATTAGTTGAAAAAGAAAGCAGGGAAACTGTGGGGGTTTCTCATTCGTCGTGGCGAGCCGGCGCGATCGTTGTCGTGCTCGCGTCCTTGTTCGCGATGGTCGCGCCTGCTGCCGCAGTGCCGAGCGATGCTGGGTACGCCGTCCAGGAATCCAGCAGCGTCGAATCGCTGCGGACGCGGCACGCTGGCCAGGCCGCTGGTGCGATTGTCCACTCGCTTCGTCCGGCTGACGATTCGCTCTCGACCGAGATGTTGCGAAGCAAGGCGAAGTCGCTCGACCCGCGACCGAACCAGGTTATCGGTGATGACGAGCGGTATCAACTCTCACCGGGAAATCCGCGTGTTGCCTTTCTCGAGATCAACGGAGGAATGTACACCTGTAGTGGCACCTTCATTGGTCCGCGTGTTCTGCTGACAGCTGGCCACTGCCTCTGGGGTCCCGATCTTGGTGGATTCATCGAGTCGGCCCGAGTCGTCCCCGGGAAAGACTCGTGGGACGAGCCGTACGGGTCGGAGTATGCAGTGACTGCCTGGGTTAATGAGGGCTGGGTCAACAGCAATACTGAAGACCTCACCTGGGACTGGGGCTTGCTGATCCTCGGCTCGGACACGCTCGGCAACAGTGTCGGCCATTACACGGTCGGCGTCCTCCAGACGCCAACCCTCCAGTCGGCGACGTTCAATCCGGCGATCGTCGGCTACCCTGGCGACAAGAGCGACGCGACGCAGTGGAAGGGCCAGAAGGGCGCATTCCTCGAGATCGACAATTTCCTGTTGTTCCACGACATCGACACGTTCAGTGGTCAGAGTGGTTCAGCGGTCTTCCGCGGTGCCGACGAGATGGTCGTTGGTGTCCACACGAACGGGACGCCAACATTTAACATCGCGCAGCGGATGGACCCTGAGATGCTGGCGTATCTGTCCAGCGGTTGCGAAGAGATGGATTGCTGGTTCTCTTCATATATAGAAGCGTCGGAACCGCCGCCGCCGCCGCCGCCCACACCGAACGGCGCGATCGCACGCACCTGGGAGCGGACTGACAAGCCGGTCGCTGATGGTCAGGCGATCCGGACCTGGATGTGGGGGCCGCAAGCCTTCACCGAGCCGGTTCAGGAAGAATATGCGGAATCGCCGAACCAGTTCCGGACTGTGCAGTACTTCGATAAGTCCCGGATGGAGATCACCGATCCGAACGGCGACAGTAACTCGATCTGGTACGTGACGAACGGTCTGCTCGTCGTCGAACTGGTGTCGGGGCGACTGCAGCTCGGGGACAACGAGTTTGATCAGCAGATGCCGGCGCAGGTCAACGTCGCCGGTGACGCGAACGATCCCACCGGACCTACGTACGCGACGATGGCCGGACTCCGTGACGATACGCCGTGGTCGGCTGGCGCAGTCATTACCGCCCGAGTCGATCGTGATGGGAACGTGACATTCGATGGGTCACTTGCCGGATATGGCGTCATGGCTGCTGAACTGGTCGACGTCCCAGGTATTCAGCATCGCGTCGCGGCTCCGTTCTGGCAGTTCATGAACTCCAGCGGCATGATTTACGCGAACGGGCAGTTCGTTACTGCGCCGCTGTTCGAGAATCCGTACTACGCGACCGGATTCCCGATCACCGAGGCGTACTGGGCGACCGTCAAGGTCGGTGGCACGCCGCGCGATGTCCTGATGCAGTGCTTCGAGCGCCGCTGCCTGACCTACACGCCTGGCAACCCCGTCGAGTGGCAGGTCGAGATGGGCAACGTCGGCCAGCATTACTACAGTTGGCGGTACGAGGGTGACTCGCTTTCGCCTGAGTGTGATGCTGCGTATCCCGATTTCTGCATTCCATCACCACCGCCAGACCTGGATTGTGGTGATGCTCCGATTGCAGGCCACACCGGATTTACGGTGCTCGATCCCGATCCCCACGGATTGGACGTTGATGGCGACGGAATCGGCTGCGAAGGTAATTCTCCGTAACACTGCCTACCACGCGATTGGGGCGCTCCCGATTCGCTCCCGTTTTGCATTGCCGTTACAGATCATATTGCCCGACAACAGGGACAGCGATTTCGCTGTTCCTGTTTGATTTCACATTCCACGCGGAAAGGCAGTCGCGAGAAGTTGGATCTGGTGCTACGCTGCTGTCAACCGAACGTATGTGACAGGAGACGCACCAATGACCGTTGCTCCATCGATTCCCGGCACGACTTCTGGCGATGAACTTGCCCCCGGCTATGACGGCGAGCGCATCCGTGAGGCGATTCGTGACAACCTCTGGTTGCATTTCACCCAGATGTCCGACTACGACAACCCCGAAACGCGTCCGCTCGTCCTCGTCAAAGGTGAGGACACGACCGTCTGGGACCAGAACGGTAGGTCATACCTCGACTTCCTGGCAGGCATTTACTCGGTCAACGCTGGATATGGCCGGCGACGAATCGCTGAGGCGATGATGGCTCAACTCGAAGCGATGCCGTTCGTCAACCCGTTCGGCTACGCCAGTGTCCCAGCTGCCGTTCTGGCTGACCGGCTCGGTGATCTCGCGCCACTCGGCGGGAATGCCCGTGTCTTCTTCACATCTGGTGGCTCGGAGTCGGTTGAGACTGCGTTGAAACTCGCCAAGCAGTACCAGACAGCCAGGGGTTTTCCGCATCGCTGGAAGACGACATCTCGTCGCGTCGCCTACCACGGCACGACGATCGGCGCTCTGTCGGTCAACGGCTTGACGGGAGCACGTGCTCCATTCGGTCCACTCGTTCCGGGTGCACGGCATGCACCGATGTCGCATCGTTATCGCTGCCCGTATTGT
>JBGSWU010000310.1:0-4482 GCA_041751795.1 Thermomicrobiales bacterium | reverse complement strand
CACCCGGGTGGACTCTCACTTTAACTTTTTGTGTTTCAGATCATTTGTATCGCGCCATGATAGGTGCAAACCTACTGGACTCAGTCGGCCACGTTGCTACACCGTTCACACCAATGGGCGACTTGGAGAGGGCTACGGCGTGTCGAGTTTCGACTTGATGCAGTCGAAGATCTCTTTCGTCATTCGGTCAGCAACGCCGCTCATTAATCGCCCGCCAACGCCAGCGATTGTGCCACTGATCTTGACGTTGGATTCCCAGTGCATGTCCGTGCCGCCGTTGCCATTGTCGGCCAGGGCGAGGGCGCTGTTCATGGCGACAGCCGAGCCTGGGATCTTCCCGTTCGCTGACATCTTCGCGCTATTTGGCTCATCCATCTCCAGCCAGTGGATATCGAAGTTGAAGTTGCCCTTGATCATCCCGATACCGGCCCGAACGACGCACTTGAAGTGCGTGTCGTCGATAACCTCAACGCTTTGCAGTCCAGGCGCGCACTGTGTCACCTGATGCGGATCGGTTAGAAACGCCCAGACCCGTTCTCGCGGAGCATCAATCGTCACATCACCTTTGAAGTCCATGCGACTTCCTTCCCGTTCCCAATCCCATCGGCGTCGTGCGGTATTCCGCTGTTTGCCGTTTGAGTATAGGGGATCGAGGTAGAGAAAAGAGGGATGAGCATGCCAGCCGCATGCTCATCCCTCTACTACCGACCCCCAACCCTCGCTTACAGCACCCGGCGTAGCGCCAGCGTTTTTGGATCGTAATCTCGCCAGACAGGAACGCCACAAAAGCGCTCTCCTTCAGGGCAGAAGGGTTTAGTTCCGGCTCGTGACCGGACGACGCACGGTGGGGCGCTGACGTGCATCCCGATCGTCGGGAACACAGCGCTGACCTGTTCTGTCTCCTGCCGGGCCGTATCGAAGATTTCGCGCTGTGCGTTGTAGCAGAGCCGTTTGACCCACTTCCAGTAGTAGGTGAGCAATGTGCCCGTCTCATGGAACCGGACATTGTGGCTGTTTGGCAGCAGGTACAGCACCTTTTCGGCGGGTACGCCGTCATCCAGCAACTGGTTCTTGGCATCCCAGAGCGCCTGGATTGTCGCATGATACTCCTCAAGGGCCGCATCAGAGCGCCGAACCTCATCCGGGATGATGACATCCGGTTCGTGCCGCATGTGCGCCGAGAGCACCGGCGATGACGACAGCGTCCCACGATGCCGCTGGTTCTGGGCGTCTTCAGCACCACTGATCCGCTTCTGGAAGGTGAACGGCACGTGGTTGAGCGTTTGCATCAACTTGCTATTCATCGCCAGGAAGAGCGAGTGACCGAGATATGCGTTCTTCGCGGGGTCAAGCACTGCCGCCAGCGCGTCAGCATCACTCATCGCGTCGCCACTGGCACCAAGAACCGTCCGGACGGCATCTGCCAGCACCCGTTCAGCGTTGGAATCGTAGCCGACCAGACGCGAATCAAGGCCGCCAAGAGCCGCATCGTACTCGCGGAAAAACGATTCGTCGTGGTTTGACGCCAGTGTGCCCTGCAA
This sequence comes from Thermomicrobiales bacterium, assembly GCA_041751795.1. Classification (GTDB taxonomy): domain Bacteria; phylum Chloroflexota; class Chloroflexia; order Thermomicrobiales; family CFX8; genus JBBECJ01. Next base: position 2,941 of record JBGSWU010000310.1, on the reverse strand, counting down.
TTCCGCCAGTGCCTCGTACTCGAGCGTATCGCTGGCTCCGAGCACCTGCAGTTCGAGCGGGTAGTTCGGCGCACCGAGGAAGAACGGATCGACCTTCAATACTTCGGCAACCATCGCATTGACGATGAAGCGGACTTCAGATGGGACATCCAACTGGTTCACGAGTACGTAGTAGCGGAGGAGCGTTAGCCCGTTGATCGTGTGATAAAGGTGGGCTGGCGTCGCCAATGGCAGGACATATCGTGCGACTTCCTGCGACTTCTTCTGAACGGCGTCTGCCACGCGGCGAGCGGCATCGGCACCATCGGCTTTGCGACGAGCCGGGAAAACCTGTCCGTAGCGCTCAGCGAGGCCAGGCGACAGAAGATCACCGAGTCGCCGGTAGCCTTCGATCGAGCGGTTGACTGCGGCCTTGTAGATCGCAGACTGCCGTTCAGTCAGGTCAGGGGTAACCATCACCTTGCCGGACACCTCGCGGTACCGCTGGCTGACCTGCTCCGAGTTGTAATGCGGGTGGTGGTGGAAGAACGACCAGATCGCGAGCCGTGACACGCCGTCGAGGACGAATACGAAGTTCGCATGCTGGAAGGTCGTGTGATGACCGGCATCAAAGAGATCGCGATACAACCGCAGCGCACGGTTGCGGCGACCTGGCCGGAGGTCGTCTCCGTCGTCCAGCGATTCATCGAGCAGTCCGAGCACATTCTCGACGCGAGCCGGCTTCGCTCCGTAGCACGACCAGGCCGCTGCAATCGTCAGCGCGAACGGATGCTGGGTCGATTCGTCATGTAAGAGCCGGATCGACGGCGCCTTTGAGGCGAAAGGATAGATCGACTCGGTTGGCATATCAGGGACAGCAGACATGATTTCCCCCGGATCGCAGGAACGCGAAACAGTGTACGTACACAGGCTACAAGGTCAACCGTCGATTGACAAGATGTTCCGGTCGGTCACAGGTGGGCACGAACGCCGAACACATGTTCGCAACGTGATTCTAACAGGGAAACCGTTGTCGATCGCCTCCAGATACCCATCCAAAAGACGCTTCACTGCGAAGGGCCGTCATCTCTGCGTAAGACGCCAGTGATAGGGTGAGACGTAACGCAGGCAATTGCCTGAACTCCCAAGGAATGATCAATGACCACACGAATAGAAGCGATGCGACCATCCAGGCAGCCAATCGATCGGAAAGAACGCGTCATACGGACGATGCTCTTCCTGTCAGGGACCCTGGCCGCGCTGGTCGCGGTCGCGTTCATGTTGGCTTTGCGTCGCTTCACGGAAACCGATTCGCTACTGGAGATCATCGGCGAGGCGTTCCTTCAGGCGATGCCAATGGCGTTGTTCTCATTGCTGCTGGAAACACTGCAGGAAGCGGCGAAGCCACTCTTCGTGATCGGCATCGTCGCGGGGATGATGCTGGTTGGGGGAGGGATCGCTCAACTGGACGGTGGTCCAGCGCGAGTCACACCGCTCGGTCCGCGATTCTGGCGCGGTTTCATGGTGACGCTGTCGATCTGGGTGCCGCTGACGATCACCTCTGTCATCATCGTTGCAATTGGGACAGTTGCGCCAATCACAAACGGGAGTATCGCCGCACTGTCAGCGATCGTGCTGGCGGATGTGATCGTCGTCGTCTCGGCGACCAACCTGCTCTTCCCGTTGATCAGGACGGCGCTGACCGGACAGTCCACCCGGGTGGACTATCAGGAACATGTTGACGCTCCGCCCGACGACCGGGGACGACGGCGCCTCATCTCATTGGCGGCAACGGGGGTCGTCGCGCTCGTCTCAACCGCGTACGTTGGCAGATTTGTGTCTGGCATTCGCGGCGGTTCAATCGGCGGTGGAAGCGATGCGATCTCCGAACCCGTTACGCCGAACAGCAACTTCTACCTGATATCGAAGAACTTCGTCGATCCGACCGTCGATGAGGACAACTGGCGGTTACGCGTGACGGGACTGGTCGATACCCCACGAGACGTCGCCTACGCCGACCTGCTAGCGATGCAGGCGCAGGATCAACTAACGACGCTGACCTGTATCTCGAATGAGATTGGCGGCGACCTGATCTCTAACGCGAAGTGGACTGGTGTTCGCCTGTCCGACATCCTCTCCATTTCCGGCATCCAGCCCGGAGCGTCGGAGTTGGCCCTCTACGCCGATGACGGCTACACAGAGTCGTTTCCACTTTCAAAAGCACTGGAACCGACGACGATGCTGGCGTACTTGATGAACGACGAACCCCTGTCATCACGGCATGGATTCCCAGCGCGCCTGATCGTCCCTGGAAAGTACGGAATCAAGAACGTCAAGTGGCTGACGCGGATCGACCTCGTTGCCAGCGACTTCAAGGGCTACTGGCAGCAACGTGGCTGGACAGACGACGCGACGATCCAGACGATGTCTCGCTTCGACGTTCCGGGAGCGCGTGCAATCGTCCCGTTCGGTCCGGTCGAACTGGCGGGTATCGCATTTGCCGGTGATCGCGAGATCGAAAACGTCGAGATCAGTGCCGACGGCGACACCTGGCAGGCGGTTGACTCGATTGAACGCATCGCTCCGCTGTCCTGGGCCATCTGGCGTTTCACGTGGAACCCTCCGGATTCGGGAACCTACACGCTGCGCGTACGTGCAATTGACGGCACTGGTGCTATGCAAACCAGCGACCGTCGAGACCCGATCCCAGATGGAGCGACGGGATACCACACCCTCGACATCGGTATCACATGAGTGGACCGAGCCACCGAAATTCTGCAGGTGACACGATCGACAAACGGTGAAGAACGTGATTCGCGGTGGGATTCCGGGCTTCGTGCGTCGTCGGGAAACCCCGCAGCCCTGTTGGAGTGACGTACAATCGGATGGTTGACGATCGACTGAGACAGCTATCGCCAAGGCGGGCGCAGACTGGGACATTGCGGCAATCGTGTACATCATC
>JBGSWU010000309.1:0-8608 GCA_041751795.1 Thermomicrobiales bacterium | reverse complement strand
AATGTCCGACGAGTCAACATCCGATCGAAGGCTGCAGTAATTGCTAGCGTCTACCTCGTTCCGTTCACGCTGGATTACTGGACGGGGGCCCGTTACGTCATACCGTAGGGGGGTACGCTATACTCTTTCAGGAAACAGATTCTGACTCGCACGTCGTGTTCGACATGTTTGACGAGGAGGTAACCCGTGAGCGAAGGGCAATCCATTACTGCAAACCAATTCTCACGACGCAGGTTCATTGGATATGTTGGTGCGTTCGTCGGCACCGCCTCGCTTCCCGGCCTCCTGGCGGCGTGTGGAGATGACGACGATAGCGATAACGAGGCTCCAACGAGTGTGAATGGTGGCACCGGTAGTGAGTCAACTCCGACGAGCCAAGCCAACCCAGCCGCAACGTCCCCAACTGACGGCGCCGCTACCGCAGCGAGCGACGATGACGGCCCGACAGGTGGCGAACTCATCGTAGCGGCAACCCAGGATGGCTACCGCACCGAACCAGAACGCGCCAACATTGGTATGTATCCGCTGAACACGAACGTCTTCGAGAGCCTTGTCAGGCTGACTCCCGAATATCAGGTCGAGCCCCTACTGGCGGAAACCTGGGAGTTCGTCGAGCCAAATACGTGGAGTTTCACGCTGCGTCCCGATGTTGTGTTCCACGACGGAACCCCGTTGACAACCGAAGCCGTCGTCTGGTCGCTTGGTCGGATCGCTGCGACTGGCGGAGGAACGCTGGGGATTGACGACACGTCGGTCGTTGCTGTGGATGATCTCACGGTTGAGATCACGCCTGCCCGACCAAATCTTCGCCTGATCCAGCAACTCAACCACCCAATCAACAGCATTATCGCTCCCAACAGCCAACCGCTGGAAACTCGCATCGGCACTGGACCATACAAGGAAGTTGAATACGCGAAGGAAGACCGCTTCATTGTCGAAGCGAATCCTGATTACTGGAGTGAACCACCGAAGCTTTCGCGCATCACGTTCCGCTTTATCCCGGACGCAACCACCCGCATGCTGGCGCTCCAATCAGGTGAAGTTGACCTGATTTACGACGTCTTGCGTGAGTCAACGGAAGATATTTCGTCAAACGGTGACCTGCAACTGATTACATCCAAGGTTGGTGCGTACGAGGCTCTCTACTTCAACATCCATGGCCCGGAACCGTACGATCTGGGACAGGACATCGCGGTGAGGCAAGCCGTGGCTCATGCGATCGACAAGGAGTCAATTGTCGAAGGCGTCTGGCGCGGGAATGCCGAAGTCAGTAACACGATGATTCCGCCAGCGATCCTCGGCTCTGCCGGAGACATGATCGAAGGGACAGAATCCGATCTCGATCGAGCCAAACAGATTCTTGAGGACGCGGGTTGGGTCGAAGGTTCAGATGGAATCCGGGAAAAGGACGGTCGCAAACTCAAGCTGACAATGATCGTTGGTTTCCCGAACGCAGAAATCCACCGCCCAATGCCGGAACTCGTCCAGGCGCAACTTAAAGATGCCGGCATCGATATGGAAATCGTTCAAACTCCGGACACGGCGACATACGAAGCCCGTCTTCAGACACTCGAAGGCGACCTGTGGGCAGAAGCAGGAAGTCAGAATGACGGAAATCCTTGCTTCCTGCCAGACTTGCTGTTCTATTCGCCATCAGCCGACGCCGATCCAGAATCGGCAATGTACGGCAATGCCTTCGCTCCCGGCGCCGACTTCGATCAACATATCGACGCGTGCCGAGCGGCAGTCACACCTGAGGAAGTTCAGGAATCGGCAGCAATGGCGATGAAAGTACTCATCGACGACACCTTTGTCGTCATCCCGCTTGCCGGCACATTCCGCCTCTTCGGGGCGTCGAAGAAGGTCAAGGGGTTTGAAGCACATCCATCAGGAGTGAACCAACGCTGGGGGTCGGTGACAGTCGAGGGTTAGGGATGACGCGTTATCTGCTACGACGACTGATCTACCTCATCCCCGTCTGGCTTGGGATCTCATTTGTCGCGTTTGCGCTGGCGAATTTGACACCTGGCGACCCGGCACGGCTGATGCTTCAGCGACAACTGGAGCGTCAGCCAACCGCCGAAGAAGTCGCCTCCGCTAGGGAAACCATGCGACTCGACGACCCGTTTCTTGTGCGATACGTGCGTTGGCTAGGCGACGCGCTGACTGGCGATCTTGGGACGTCGTATCGGACAGGAGAATCGGTACTCGGCGCACTGTTGGAGAGGTTTCCCGACACACTGCAGATTGCGGTTACGGGGATGCTCGCAGCACTCCTTGTTGCCCTTCCACTTGGCGTCATGGCGGCAGTCTGGCGAAATTCACCGCTGGACCACGTGTCGCGCGTCGTCGCATTGCTGGGCGCTTCAATGCCAAGTTACTGGGTCGCGTACCTGCTCATTCTGCTCTTCGCCGTGAAGCTTCAGTTGCTGCCGGTTGCGGGACGCGGAACCTGGCAACACGTCGTCCTTCCGTCGATCACGCTTGGGCTCGGAGCGAGCGCAAGTCTGATGCGCCTGACTCGGTCGGAGATGCTCGAAATCCTGGGGCAGGATTACATCCGGACGAGTCGCGCAAAAGGTCTCGGTCCTCGTGCCGTCGTTATCGGCCATGCATTGAGAAATGCCCTAATTCCGGTTGTCACTGTCGCCGGGTTGCGTTTCGCAAGTTTGCTTGGCGGCGCGGTCATCGTCGAAACCATTTTCGCCTGGCCAGGGATCGGCAAGTTCGTCCTCGATTCGATCTTCGATCGGGACTATCCAGTCGTGCAGGGGTTCGTCGTCTTCATGGGGACAGCATTCCTGTTGATCAATCTTATTGTTGATCTATCGTATGCGTGGCTCGACCCCCGCATTCGGCTTGGTCGGACCTGAGAGGAACTCGGACATGCGCCAGAACACCGCGCAACATCGAGGGCTTTCTCAGACTACAGACGCGCTACGCGCGCAGCATTCTGGCATCCGCCGCTGGCCGGTGCTGCGCCGTATCCTACGCGACTATACCCTCGTGACCGGCGCGATAATCATCACCTTTTTTGCTTTCATTGCGATTTTCGCACCCATCATCGCGCCGTATGATCCTACCGAAATCGACGCGAGATCGATCCTGGCTTCTCCCAGCAGCGAACATTGGCTCGGTACCGACAACATTGGCCGGGACATGCTGAGCCGACTGATGTATGGAGCGCGCTGGTCATTGGGTACAGCGCTTGTCGCAACAGCTCTAATTGTCACGATTGGCGTCACAGTCGGACTGGTTGCCGGATACGCGGGCGGTATTGTCGATGACCTTCTGATGCGAGTCGTCGACGTTTTGCTGGCGTTTCCAAGCCTGGTTCTGGCACTGGCAATCGTCGGAATGCTTGGCCCAAGTCTGACGAACGTCATGATCGGCATGGTCGCTGTCTGGTGGGTGGACTATGCCCGAGTCATCCGGGGGATCACGATCAGTCTGCGAGACCGCGAGTACATTACATCGGCTCACTGCATCGGTTGTCCACCACGGCACATCATTTTGCGCCACTTGCTACCGAACGTCATTCCGTCTGTCATCGTGCTCTCGACCCTGGAGCTCGGAGGGCTGTTGCTGGCGATATCCGGGCTAAGCTTTCTCGGCCTTGGTGCGCAACCACCGACGCCGGAGTGGGGCACGATGCTCAATAACGGTCGCGTCTTCTTTCAGAGCGAGCCGCGTCTGATGATGTTCCCAGGGATGGCGATTTCACTGGTTGTCATCGGCTTCAACCTCGTCGGCGACGGACTTCGCGACATCCTTGATCCGCGAATGAAGAAGTGACGAATATCCTCCAACACACAATGTCTACGGTGAATACAGGATTGATCGAAAATCGCGTCCAGTCTGTGATGCCCCACTGATTGATCGACGCCAGCAAGCAATCAACCATTTCCGAGAAACCAGAACGTCAAAAACCCCACCGATTCTGATCGGCGATCACGCGTGAAAAACTGCCATTGTCCTCAAGTCAGAGTGAGGCGATACTGTTCGCGCACAACTGCCCGAACGCCCCTACATCCGGGAGGATTAACTATGTTGACACAGCAAGGAAATCGTACGCGGGTACACCGGCGCGCAGCCGACGCCGTCGTCGACGCACTCCGGGCAGAAGGCGTCGAGGTCGTCTTCGGGCTGGTAGGCTCGCATGTCATCTCGATCTACGACGCACTGGCCGATGCTCCGGAGATTCAGCACATCACCGTGAAACATGAATCGACCGCAAGTGGGATGGCCGACGCATATGGCCGTCTAACCGGAAAGCCTGGCGTCGTCCTCGTGACAGCAGGACCTGGCGCAACAAACTCGCTGACAGGCGTTGCGCAGGCCTACATGGCCGCCTCACCGATGGTACACATCAGCGGCGCAGTGCCTACCGATGCGTCCTATGAATCCTTCCACGGTGTCGACAAGCCCGATTTCCTCGTCAGAATGTTCGAAGAAGTTACGAAGTGGAGCGTCGCAGTCCGACGCGTCGAAGACATTCCTGACGTTCTCTCGCGCGCGTTCGCGATCGCAACCAGTGGCCGCCCGGGGCCGGTTCATGTCGAGATTCCGCAGGACATTATCGTCGCCGCTGAAACCGAAATGGACGGCTATGAACGAACCGAAATCGCGCCTGCGCTAATCGGTCAGGAATGCCTGGCTGACCTGACAGAACGCATCAGCAACAGCAAACGACCGATCATCTGGGCAGGCAAGGGTGTTCGATCGCGACTAGCTGACAGCGAACTGACGGAACTGGCGGAACTGCTCGAAGCACCAGTCATTCAGGCTGGAGACGCATCTGGATCGTTCCCCGATACCCATCCACTCTCGACGGGTCAGCTGTCACTCTACGACCGAACGCCACTTCAACGAGAACTCGCGGAAGAAGCCGATCTGATCCTGTCGATCGGTGAACGGGGCGGAACGGGTCACGCCGACGCCTTATTCGCGACCGCGAACGGTACCCCGGTGGCCGGGATCTGGCTTGGGAACGATGGCGAAGGTCCTGACAGCCGATCGGTTGGCGGCGACGTTGCCGATATCAAAGCCGCGCTCAATCAAGTCATCGAAGCCTGTGGCAACCAGCAGCGACCAGTAGATGCGGCGCTTCGTGCGCGTATCGAACGCGGCAGGGACGGATTGCGCCAACACATCATGGACGGAGTCATGCGCGAGTGGGGCGACGCCAACCCAATGCACTACGGCGCGGCACTCAACGCATTCGGAGAGATCGTCGACGAGGACACAATCTGTCTGGGTGACATTGGAAGCCATAATCAGTGGACCAGACTCGTGTTGCGCGCGCTGAACAGAACGAGCTTCACTCCAGAAGGCTACTGGGGCGCGATGGGATTTGGGCTTCCGGCAGCAATGGCCGCAAAGGTCGCCTTTCCTGACAAAAAGGTCGTCAGCGTCACGGGTGACGGATGCTTCCTGATGGCCAGTAGCGACTTCGCGACGGCGGTCGAATACGGCCTCAACCCGGTCATCGTCATCCTCAACGATCGGCAATACGGAATGATCGTCGGTATGCAGCAGGGAGCGTACGGGCGTGCATACCAGACTGAACTGAACGGACCTGACTTCGTCGCATTTGCACGATCATTCGGTGCCGATGGCATGCGGGTCGATCGACCCGAGCAGATGCGCGAGGCACTCGACCGTGGTTTCGCCAGCGAGACGATATTCGTCATCGACGCCACCTGCACCCACGAGGTGCCTCATTACGATTTCCGTGCTGCGTGGAACGAAATGGAACCGGCAGAATAGGGATGACGCCAACGGTTCGACGCAATCAGTCGAGAACGGTCGGCTGCTTTCTTTTCAGGTCCGTCTTTCCGTCGACTACGAGTGTTGACGGAGACCGGTGGCCACAGCGGTCATCCCGCGTGGCGCAGTGACGCACAACACGGCGTCATCCCGTCGATGGATCGGCGCAGCGTCACTCGCTGGCGCGGCGCTGATCTGGGGCTTCGTTCCAACCTCAACCCGTCATGTCGTCCAGACACTCTCGCCAGGCAACATCCTGCTCGCACGATTCTTTGTTGGCGCAGCCGCTGCAGTAATCCTGCTGTGGGGATTCCGCGCGCCGCTGCCTCCACGCCATTTGATACCGAGGGCCATATTCCTTGGTCTGCTTGGACAACTAGGCTTCAATGTCCCACTCGCCTACGGCATTCAACATGTCGAAGCAGGAACGGCGGCGTTGATCTCCGGGTTATCGTCAGTCTTCATTGCGGCGCTGGCGGTACCCATCCTCGGCGAACGCTTGCACCTTCGCGTCATCGTTGGCCTTGTTCTCGCCCTTTCTGGCAGCATCCTCGTGACAATCACGAGCGGCGGGGAACTGTCGCTTAGTCGCGATCAGGCGACCGGGAGCCTGCTGATTCTCTGCTCAGCAGCGTTATGGGCGGTGTACTCGGTGATCGTCAAACCGTGGCTTACCCAGATTCCTCCAACAAGCATTCCGATGCTTGGATCGATCGCCGGTCTGCCAATCATGATCCCGATCGGAGCGACTGGGATATTTGCTGGGCTCGGCGACCTAGCGTGGACCGGTTGGCTCGGCGTCGCGCAATTCACGATCACGGCCAGCGTTATCGCGCCAATCCTCTGGGCAATCGGTCTTCAGCGGGGAGAGGCGTCACGGGCCGGACTTTATCTCTACCTCACCCCACTCTTCGGAGTGATCGTCAGCGCAATCCTGCTCGATGAGCCAGTCACGATTGGGACGATCGCTGGAGGCGGTTTGATCATCGGTGGTGTCGTGCTGGCAACGATGCCCATGTTCGGCCGCCGTCGTCGGCTCAAACCGATCCCTACTGAATAACGTGGAACCTGCGATCATCGACATCATGCAATCGGCCACGTGGCACGCATCGACGGTGCGGTGTATCATCCGCGCCGATACGAAGCACGATGGGATGTCATACACCGTGATGAACCTGACTCCAGGCGCGCGAGACGAATCGCGCGACTGGTTTGCATGGAAGAACACGACAACGCACAACTGCCCGCTGTCCTGAGATTCGACGCAGAAGGACAGCGGGAGTGGGCGTCGTGATGTCGCTGGCCCATGGATCAGCGCAGGCACCCCCTCCCCACAAAATGTGGGAGTTCATCACGCATGATTGGTACAGAGTCGACCGCACCAGCGGTCGTTGCACCCGTTCCCAGTAGCAGTATTCGCCGCTTTTACATCTTTACCCTGGTCACCCGCACCGAATTCACCGGTGGGATATGGATCCTCTATCTCAAGAGCCGTGGTCTGAGTCTGACCGAGATCGGACTGGCTGAAGCAGCCTTTCACCTTGCGCCGGTCCTTTTCGAGTTGCCGTCGGGATCGTTCGCCGACCTTGTTGGTCGCCGCTGGTCGCTGGCGATCGGCTCGCTACTGGTCGCCATTTCAACAGCAGTGATGTTCGTTGCCGACTCACTCCCGCTGGCGATGTTCGCACTCTTCCTCAACGGCGCATCGTATTCGTTCCGATCCGGAGCGGATCAGGCCTACCTCTACGATTCACTCGGCGACCGACAGGGGAACTTTGCCGGCATCCTCGGACGGCTCTTTGGCGCAACCTACATCGTGGGTGGCGCAACGCTCTGGCTCGGCGCAGCCTTATCCGACGTTTCGTATGCGTGGCCGTACGGCATCGCGATTGGACTGGCGTTGGCCGGAACATGGCTTGCAGCGGGGCTCACCGAGCCGCCAGCGAGCGCCCGTGATGAGGGGCACACATCCATGCTCCATCACGTCCGCGAGGTCTGGGGCGTCTTACGCGCCCGCCCGCACGTAGCGGCGATGCTCGGATACTCGGGAGGCTTCTGGGCAGCCGGAACGATTGCCTACTTATATCTCCAGGCCGCGTTCTCCGACCGAGGCTTGTCAAATTCCAGCGTTGGTCTGATCATCGGTGGCGCGCTCGTGCTCAACGCCCTTGGCGCGACATTTGCCGGCCACTTCGAACGTCGCGGACGATATCGTCATCAACTCATTGTTCTGGCCCTACTGACGGGGATTGGACTCGTCTCGACCGCCGCCAGCCCAATCGCTATTGCGACGACAGCGTACCTTCTCTCGAATCTGTTCTCGGGCCTGCTCGAACCGTTGATGTTCGCCTGGTTCAACAGGCAGGTCCCATCAGCGCAACGAGCGACACTACTCTCGGTCGAATCGTGGCTATTCTCGTTGACGATGATTCCAGCGTTTCCCCTCGGTGGATGGCTGGCGGAAACCTATGGTTGGGGTGTGCTGCTCGTTGTCTGTGGCGGGGCAAAGATCTTCTTGACGCTGGCAGTCGTCACAGGGTTGCGCTTCCGCCACCCGTGACATCCCGTTCCCTCTAACGGAAATGGTCCAGCGATTCGTCGCGAGTGATCAGCGATCGAGTGCCTTCAAGATCGTCGTGCATATGCGTCGCGGGCGTCGAGAACGTCGATTGGAACGCTTGCCAGAACGACTGCGCCAGCCGGTCCGCCAAAGGTCAAATCACCTGCCGCAGAAAACAGCGTGTATGCGTCTTCCGGCGTCAGTCGTCGTTCCTCGGTCAAATAGTTGAACAGTTGGTCGGCCGCGTGACGTCGGGCCGCAACGTAGTTCCCACGATCA
>JBGSWU010000308.1:0-9325 GCA_041751795.1 Thermomicrobiales bacterium | reverse complement strand
CACCAATCGAGTCATGAGTGCTTGCCGCGAACGTGGGATTGAGTTCGCCTCCGTTACCCTCCATGTGGGTCTGGATACGTTCCAGCCGATCAAGACCGCTGATGCTCGTGACCACCAGATTCACTCTGAGTATTACGAGGTACCTTCCGAGACATTCCAGAAGGTCGTAGCAGCCAAAAAATTTGGACGGCGTGTTGTTGCAGTCGGAACGACTTCAGTGCGTACGCTGGAGTCGATTGCGAGTGTGGTCGCCGCTGGAGACACTGGCGACCTACAACTATCGGGCCCAACTCGACTCTACATAACTCCTGGCTACGAGTATCAGGTTGTTGATGTCATGATCACGAACTTCCATTTGCCGCGGACAACGTTGCTGCTGCTCGTCTCAGCATTTGCCGGAGAAGACCATGTCCGTGGCGCCTATGCACATGCAATCGAGCAGCAGTATCGCTTTTATTCGTTCGGTGATGCAATGCTGATCGTGTAGGATGACACGTCGGACTCGTAGCGTTTGAAGCTGGAAGTAGGGACACGACATCGCGATGGAGATCACACGAGAGAACGCATGGGCGCTTCTCACGGAGTTCGTGAAGAGCGAGCCGCTGCTGAAGCACTGCCTCGGTGTCGAGGCCAGCATGCGCGAATACGCGCGTGTTTTTGAGGAAGATGAAGAGCTCTGGGGCTTCATCGGTCTCCTCCATGACTTCGACTTTGAAATTCACCCGACGCTCGATCAGCATCCGCAGGACGGTGCGCCAATCCTGCGAGAGCGCGGTGTGCCTGAGCATGTTATCCAGTCGATTCTCAGCCACGCCGATCATCTTGATGTTCCTCGCTCATCTCGACTTGAACTGACCCTGGCGGCAGTTGACGAGATGAGCGGGTTTGTAACAGCAGTCGCATTGGTGCGGCCGACGAAGTCGATTGACGAAGTGACGCCGGCCTCCGTCAAGAAGAAGATGAAGGACAAGGCGTTTGCGCGAGCGGTGAATCGCGATGAGATGCGACACAACGCTGAAGCGCTTGGTGTGGACTTCGATGTTCACATTCAGCATGTTGTCGATGGCGTTGCAACGATTGCCCCGAGACTCGGCCTGAATCGCACGGTTACATCGGTTGAGTCGGGAGTCTGAGATGCGGCGTGGAATACTGTTTATGCTCGTCCTGACGTTGACACTGGCGCTACTAGCTGCCTGTGGTGAGGACGAAGGTGATGACGATCAGTTCGGATCGGGCGGTGCATCGACCGCTGAATCGTCCAATGTTGTTCCCGCCGCTGTCACCCCGACAGCAGAAAGCGCGGGGGGCGATACGACCGCGACTGAATCAACTAATGGAGGTGAAACGCAGATGCAGTGGAATCAGCCACCAGCAATGGCACTCGAGGATGGCAAGGATTACGGCGCGGTCATCAAGACCAGCAAGGGCGAAATCGTTGTCGACTTGTATGAGTCTGACGCGCCGAACACGGTAAACAACTTTGTGTTCTTGGCTCAGCAGGGATACTACGCGAATGTGCCATTCCATCGAATCATTTCGGGGTTCATGATCCAGACCGGTGACCCAACCGGAACTGGTGCCGGTGGACCAGGATACAAGTTCAAGGACGAGCTCCCGACGAACCTCAACTACACTCGTGGCACACTGGCAATGGCTAACGCTGGGGCTAACACAAACGGCTCCCAGTTCTTCATCTGTCACGCCGATCTGACGAACGGCCTACCGAAGAACTATTCAATCTTCGGTACAGTCACCGAAGGAATCGATGTCGTTGACGCGATTGCCAGTGTACCGGTCGGTGCCAGCCGCAGCGGCGAGATGTCTGCTCCAAAAGAGCCACTTACCATCGAGAGTGTCGAGATAACCGTTAAGTAGACGATCATTTCAGCAGCGGTAGAGGGCGGCCATTGGCCGCCCTTCGACGTGGACCGAGGACGGTATCGTGACAACAACGTTATGGCTGGTCAGGCACGGAGAAACGAGTGCGAACGCCGATGGGGTGTTTCAAGGTCATATCGATGTGGTGTTGAACGAACGCGGTGAACAACAGGCCGAGGCTGTCGGTCGCCGATTATCGAACGTCCACTTTGATGCCGTGTACGCTAGCGACCTCCAACGCGCAGCCCGAACTGCGGAACTCATTGTTGCTGGCCGCCACGAAGTGAACCTGGATTCTGATCTGCGTGAGATGCACTATGGAGTGCTTCAGGGCACGCGCTACCACCAGGCTCCGGACATTCTCGAGGCTCACGGACTGGCCGAATCGTGGAACAGCGGAGCGTTTCATCGGAAGGGAACGGCTGCGCCAGGCGGCGAAAGCCTGCGGCAGTTTCGCCATCGTTCCCGCCGCTTCGTTCAGCGAATCGACGAAGCACATCCACCTGATGCTGGGCACCATGTTCTCGTCGTCGCGCTCGGAGGAAAACTCAGTGTCCTGACGACCGTTCTCCTCGACCTGCCAGCATACAACAGGCATTCATTCCGGTTTGCCAACTGTGGTATCACCCGGGTATCGAGAACGACGCGTCGAACGACGGTTGATCTGCACAATCTCGTAGTCTGGGATGATTCGCTGCTTCTCAGCGACCGCGCGCAATCCGGTCGACTGCTTGACCCAGGCGAATCACATCTTCCTCGGATGTGAAGTAGGTGCAGGAAACGCGTACGGCACTTGGAACCTCGACTCGTCGCTGAGTGATCTTCTCGGCGTTCCAGAGTTCGCTACTGACGTCCTCACCCTTAAGTCCGGCGATTGTGAACGTCACGATTCCCGAGGATTCAGACCACGACGCGGGCGTGACGATGTCAACACCTGGGATTTCCTCCAGCGTGGCCTTCGTAAACGTCGTCATTGCATCAACGTGACTAAAGATTGCGTCCCAGCCGAAGTTCTCTTGATACTCGATCGCATCCGCGAGTGCCTCGTACATATGCCAGGCTCGAGTGCCGTACTCGAATCGTGTGGCGTCCCCTCCGCATTGCAGGCGAGGCGAAGGGTCTGCCTGGTAGTACTCGCGTGTCCAGCGCGGTTCGACCGCACCATCGCCAAAGTAGGCTGGGGGAACGAGATCAATCGTTGAAGGGTTGAACCACGCGAAGCCTGTACCTTTTGGTCCGGCAAGCCATTTATGTCCATTGCCGATCACGAAGTTCGCACGCATCGACGGTATGTCGATCGGAAACTGGCCCAACGATTGCGACGCATCGATGAGAATCGCGACGTTCTCTCCGACGATATCGCGAATTATCTCAACCGGAACACGCTTCCCCGTTTCGCATGATACATGGCTCAATGTGACGACGTGCGTATTGTCAGTCAGCGCAGCCAAGAGAGCGCGGCGGAGTTCATCCGCGTTGGTATGCAGGTCGATGTAGCGGATACGAGCGCCAGATCGTTCGCAGGCAGCAATCCAGGGGTAGATCATCGCTGGATGCTCTTCAGTCGAGGTGATGACCTCATCGCCGGGTTTCAGCGGGAAAGTGGCAGCGACCCAATTGATGCCGTCGGTCGCGTTCCGGTTCAAGGCGATATCCGCTGCTTGGCTGCGTGTCAGCGTCGCAAGAGCGTACCGTGCTCGTTCGTACCCTTCGATCGCGCGCGGTTGGGTAGCATGTCCGAACCGTTCGTGATCTGCGATGTAGCTGAGATGCTTCTGCAACACAGGTTCAGCCATGACGCCGACCGTTCCAGTATTCAAATACGTCCAGTCTTCGAGGACTGGAAGGTTCGCTCGCGCTTTCTGGAGATCGTATTCGGCAGTCATGTCGACCTTCCTGTTTGATCCCGTACGCCCACGATCGAGGACCGTAACAGGCAGGACCTCCTGCGTCAATCGACAGTAGCCAAGCAATGCCAAAGGCCGGTGAAATCACCGGCCCAGGACACTCGAATTATTGATTTTGGTGACAGTGAGTCAAGCTGAAAGCTGATCGTAGAGATGCTCGTATTCGCCGAGAAGGCGTACCCAGATCTCTTCCCAGCGTTCAACATCTTCACCCTCCGCCGAGGCTCGAACGATCTTTTCGAAGCCGTCCTCGAGGCGGAACAGGAGCCTCTGCATTTCGGCTTCCATCGATTGCTTATCGATCGATGTCGTCACCGGCGTGGACTGCAGTGCAACCATGACTTGATCCTCCAGCCTGAATCAGGCGAACGCGCCGTTTAAGACGCGATACTGTGTTCCGGGCGTCCAGCCTGAATCTGCTCGATCAGGGCCGAAATGTCGCGGCGGCTCAATTCCGATACCGTGCAACCAAACCCGTCGACAGATCGCTCATCGAGTTCGTCGTTCGTGAGTCCGACTTCTCGCGCGACCGCATAGAGATACTTGACCTGACGCGGCGTTGCCTCCTGCCGCGTCGCGTTTGGTCCGGCGCTGCCGCGGCTGCTTCGAATGTCGACCGGCGAGTCAACAACGCGCTGACGATCCGCTCCAAAGTCGAAGTCCGGGCAGAATTGCGTACCGAAACCGAGCGCGGCAAGTGCTCGTCCGAGTGCCTTCGTTTCAGCTTTCTCAAGGTAGTCACCGAAGTCGTCTGAGGCTTCACTCCCCCAGCCAGTTGCGCTGGCGCCGCTCGGAATTGTGACTCGTGCGCGGAAGACGGCCTGCTGGTTCTGATGCTGTACCAGCTCGGTTTCGATCTGCGCGTCAGGGTGCGTCGACCGCAACCAGACAAGTCGCCATTTCACTTCCAGGTAGTCTCGTCCACTGACCTTCGTCAGGTGCCTGGTGGGATCGAAAGCGGACTGCTCGCTCATCGTCTTCTCTCCGTTCACGTCTGTGTCGAGTCCGCCACCTGTAGAACAGGTGTTCTAAATGTATTCTACGTTTACCTTGCCCAGATGTCAAGAGAAAATAGAACGAGTGTTCTATTTCGCTTCTGCCGATCTGGGAGCCGAAATCGTTCAATGCTGTGCTATACTTCGCAGCCACGGGTATGTGTACGGACACTGAAGGAGTGGCAACGGTGCGGGTGAGTTGTAGCCAGGAGAGCCTCCATCGGGCGCTATCAACCGCTGGACGGGCCGTCGCGACGAAGAGCACTCTTCCAGTGCTGGGTAACTATCTGATCGAGGCGACTGATGGTTCGTTGTTGATCTCGGCAACGAACCTCGAGATCGGTATCACCGTTCGACTTGACGCGGCTATCGAAAAAGAAGGCCGGATCACCGTTCAGGCGCGTGTGCTCAGCGATTTCGTCGGAAGTCTTCAGCCGGGTGAAGTACAACTTAACCTCGATCAAGGTCCACTTACGGTTACCGTCAGTCAGAAGGCGACAGAAGCCCACGTTCGTGGCATCGACCCGGACGATTTCCCTCCGTTGAATCGAACGATGCAGGAAGGGACGACCCTTCGCCTTGATCCTGTCACGTTGCGTGACGCGATCAGTCACGTCGTGTTTGCGGCTGCGTCGGATGACAGCCGTCCTGTCCTTGCAGGAGTTCAGCTCATAGCTTCGGAAGAGCGATTGTCGCTTGCCGCAGCAGACGGTTTCCGGATGTCGCTGCATCATGCTCACCTTGGTCAACGAGTCGATACTCCGATGTCGATCATCGTTCCAGCGAGGGCGATGAACGAACTGTCGCGAATTCTCGCGGACGCGGGTGACGTTGTTGAACTGACGGTATCGCCGAACCAGAGCCAGTTGCTCGTCTCCCTTGAAGACATCTGGTTTACGACGAGATTGATCGACGGGACGTTCCCGGATTTGAGTCAGATCATCCCGAAGGACTGGAACACTCGGACGGTCGTCTCACGTGAGATCTTGCTCGACGCCGCTCGCCGAGCTGCGATATTCTCGCGAAGTGCCAATGACGTCGTCCGCTTCGACATCGCACCAGCCTCCGAATCGTTGGACATGGGTCGGGTAACCGTGACGGGTAACGCCGCCGACACCGGTGACAATCGCGACGATGTGGACGCGCAGGTCGAAGGTGGTGAGATGCAGATTGCCTTCAATGGCAGGTATCTCACGGACGTTCTCTCGGTGATGCGAGACTCCAACGTGGCGTTCGAGCTCCAAGGTGCGAACGCTGCGGGTGTGATCAAGCCCGCTGACTCCGATGATTTCACCCACGTGATCATGCCAATGGTCATCGGCGCAAACTAACAACGATTGCCGGTGGATGGAGCACAGACGGTCCACATCAGCCGGCTTGAACTCGAACAGTTCCGTGTGTACCGCGATCTGGCGATGGACATCCCTCAACGAGGGTTGCGGATCGTCGGAGCCAATGGCAGCGGTAAATCAACCTTTCTCGAGGCGATCGAACTGCTGTCGACGACTCGACCTCGCCGGGGGTCGATTGATGCTGACATCATCGCTCATGGTAGCGGCGAGGATCTCGGCGTTCAACCATACGCGCGCGTCGTTGGGATGGTCCGGCGCGGGGACGCCGAAGTTCGGCTGGAGATTTTCACTCAACGGACCGGGCGCGGAGGATCAACGAAGAAGCTCCTGAGAGTTGCGGATCGTCCACGCCGAGCAGGTGATGTCGTAGGGTTGGTACCGACGGTTACGTTTGCACCAGATGACCTCGACATCGTCCTGGGTTCGCCATCGGTTCGCCGTCGATTCCTCGATATCCTGCTCTCGCAGATCGATCGTCGTTATCTACGCTACTTGTCTCGCTACGCCAAGATCCTCGCCCAACGCAATGGCCTACTGCGTCAGGTGAGTCAAGAGGGTGGTAACGGCGTTGAACAGTTCGCGTACTGGGATGAGCAACTTGTCGCACTTGGTGCGTACATCGTGGCTTCCCGTGCGTCGGCTGTCAATCGGCTAGCGACTGGAGCGCGAGAGCGATTCGAACGATTGTCGGCCCGCACCGGCGAACTGCTGGTCGAGTACTCATCAACAATTCGCGGGACTGCTGCATGGTGGAAGGAGGTCGGTGATTCAGAACCTGGATCAGTTGACGCGTCGCAACGAGTGGCTGTCGCCTACGAGCAGCAATTGCGCGATGGTCGATCTGCCGATCTTGCGCGAGGGTCGACCCTCGTTGGACCCCACCGTGACGACCTCGCGCTGTCGATTGCCAACCATGACCTCGCGCACTTTGGTTCACGCGGCCAACAACGACTGGCGGTCCTCGCTTTGAAGCTAGCCGAACTGGACACGGCCACGCAGTCTCTCGGCCTTCGGCCCGTACTACTCCTCGACGACGTGCTGTCCGAACTGGACGAAACCCATCAGTCGTCGCTGCTAACCGCGGCCTGGGAGCATAGCGGCCAATTACTCATCACGTCTACAGATCGAACATTGCTGAATCGACATGGGCTGTCGGAATTGGGCGAACTTACTCTGGAGAAATTCAGACAGCCCGGTACTGCAGGCAAGGCTTGAATGGCTTGCGCGCCGAATGTCAGATCGTTATACTTACTCGTCGCACAAGGGCGATGGGGAGTCGTCTAATGGTAGGACACCTGATTCTGGATCAGGCAGTTGGGGTTCGAGTCCCTGCTCCCCAGCCACGATACGTAAACGTTGATGGCCGAGCATTCAATGCTCGGCCATCAACGTTTCTAATGGCGACAGACGGCTTGGGTCAACCTCCGAGCAAACCAATAGATAGTATGTTGGACGTTTTCGGCATTGCCAAGAGGCTGAGATCAGATTAGTCAAGGAATACTGTCGGTGAAAAAGTTTCTTCTCGTTGTGATCTTCGTGGCTATCGCGACAAAACTGTGGATGGACGCCTCGCGCCGAGGTGATGACCGGGAATCCGTCCAGTCACTAAAAGGATTGCTCGATCGATCAAGCCTTCCTGCGAACGCGCGAGACGCGATGAAGACGCTGCTCGATCAACAGCGTCTTAAACCATCGCAGTTTGACATTCGGTAGGAACGTAACAATTGAATCGACAGGTCGAATACCAAGAAGCAATTAAGACTCCTGGTTCCGACCTGCAATCGCGATCACTTCGGCGGCGACATATCCCGTCGAGTCTGAGAATTACGATAGTCCCTGAATCTCGCCGAATTCATCGAGATCTACGTTTAAGCCACCTGGCGATTTGCCGAGTCCGGGCATCGTTCGCATTTCGCCGACGATCGGGTAGATGAATCCGGCGCCGACTGATGCTCGAACTTCGCGAATCAGGAGATCAAACCCCTCGGGACGTCCAACAAGTCCCGCATCACCGCTCAGTGACAGGTGAGTCTTCGCCATGCAGATTGGGAGTGTGTCATACCCGAGGTTGGCGTAATTGCGAATCGACCGATTCGCGCCCGGAGTGTAGCTGACAGAGCCTGCTCCGTAAATTTCGCGAGCAATCGTTTCGATCTTCGTTTTGATCGGCGCGTCGAGTGGATACAGGTGGTTGAAACTGCTACCGATCTGAGCGGCCTTGACGGTCGCCCGGGCGAGATCTGCTCCGCCGGGTCCACCCTCGGCGAAGACCTTGCTGACCGCAACATCGACTGCGCCTGCGTCGAGACTCACTCGGCGCACGAGATCGATTTCTGCCTCGCTGTCAGTTGGGAAGTGGTTGATCGCCACAACGACGGGTACACCGTGACGAGCCACGTTCTCAATTTGCTTGACGAGATTGCCTATTCCATCCTGGAGGGCTTCAAGATTCTCGCTGTTCAAAGCTGGGTCGAGCGGTCGGCCAGCAACGATCTTGAATCGACCGCTGTGCGCTTTGAGTGCGCGAATCGTAGCGACCATGACAGCTGCATCCGGGATGAGCCCACTGACCCGGCACTTGATGTTGAAGAACTTCTCAGCTCCAAGGTCGGCTCCGAACCCGGCTTCCGTGAGCAGGATATCCGCGAGGCGAAGACCGATCATGTCGGCGATGACCGATGAGTTCCCATGAGCGATGTTGCCAAACGGTCCTGCGTGAATGAGCGCGGGTGAGTGTTCGAGTGTTTGGAGAAGGTTGGGCTTGATCGCATCGCGCATCAGAGCGGCCATCGCGCCGCCGATCCCAATTTGGTCCACCGTGACTGGCTGGCGGTCTCGCGTTTGACCGACGACGATGCGCCCAAGCCGAGCGCGCAGATCAGGAAGGTCGCGCGCGAGTGCCAGAATCGCCATGACTTCCGACGCCGCCGTAATGTCGAATCCCGTTTGGCGTGTCACGCCGTTGTCGCGCCCAAGGCCGATGACAATTTCGCGCAGGGCACGATCATTCACGTCGAGCACGCGTCGCCAGGTGATCGAGTCGACATCGATATTCAGTGCGTTGCCTTGATTGAGCGAGTTGTCGAGGAATGCCGAACAAAGGTTGTGGGCCGCTGTGACTGCGTGACTATCGCCGGTCAGGTGCAGATTCAGTTCCTCCATTGGAACGACTTGCGCATAACCGCCACCGGCA
>JBGSWU010000307.1:0-4364 GCA_041751795.1 Thermomicrobiales bacterium | reverse complement strand
TCAGTCAACGCTGATCTGCACTTCGTCCCGTCGATCCACGTTGATCACATTGTCGGACCGGCAATCGTGACCTATGCGCAGACGCCTGGCGCGACGGCGACGATTTTCAGCGGCACGGCGACGATCATCGATGCACCTGATGTCGCATCCTTCTCGTCTCGTGGCCCGAACCTCGCAGGTGGCGATCTTCTCAAGCCCGATATCATGGCTCCGGGCGTCGATATTCTGGCGGCCGTTTCGCCAGAGGGATACAACGGCCGCAACTTCGACTTCCTGAGTGGAACGTCGATGTCGAGTCCGCATGTGGCTGGTTTCGCAGCATTGCTGACGGATGCTCACCCCGAGTGGTCTCCGGCTGCGATGAAGTCAGCGATGATGACGAGCGCGACGACGTATACGACACAAGGCAATCCGATCGCGGGAACGCCATTTGACTACGGCGCGGGTCATATCGTCCCGAATAACGCGGTGAATCCTGGCCTCGTCTACGACGCAGGATTCATCGACTACTTCGGTTTCCTGTGCGGCACAGGTCAACTGCAATCGGCATCCTGTTCAGCGCTCGGTATTGACCCAAGTAATCTGAACTACCCGTCGATCAGCATTGGTGATCTGGCAGGTATTCAGACGATCACGCGCACCGTGACGAACGTAGGACCATCCGGCACCTACAACGTGTCGGTAAACGCGCCGGCGGGCGTCGATGTGCAGGTAAGCCCGTCGTCGTTGACGCTGGCGACAGGCCAGTCGGCGACCTACGAGGTTACGTTCACCGTGACATCGGCAACAATCGGTGATTACACGTTCGGGTCGCTGACATGGTCAGATGGCGTCCGGAACGTGCGTAGCCCATTGGTTGTCCGGCCAGTTCAGATTGCTGCGCCAGCCGAGGTCTCCTCGTCCGGAACGGACGGATCACTGAGCTTCGAGGTCACCTTTGGCTACACGGGTGACTACACAGCCGCGCCTCATGGCCTGGTGGCCGCCACGAAGATGGCGGGGAATGTCGTTGACGATCCGGCTAACGACATTAACACCGCGCTCGGTACCGGCGTCGGCATCACTGTCCATGCTGTTGCAGTGCCAGCAGGGACGTTACACGCGCGCTTCTCACTGTTCGACGATTACACCGACGGCAACGACGATCTGGACCTGTATGTCTTTGGCCCCTCCGGCTTCGTCGGTGGAAGCGGCTCCGGAACATCAGCCGAACGGGTGGACGTTGTGGCACCAGCCGCAGGTACGTATTTCGTTGTCGTTCATGGATGGCAGACGGACGGACCTGACTCGAACTACACCTTGTTCAGTTGGTCGGTCCCATCTGCTTCCGGTGGTAGCCTGACAGTGGACAATGCGCCAGCGTCAGCGACCCTCGGTGCGACCAACTCAATCGACGTGAGTTGGACAGGGTTGACAGGTGGCACCAAGTATCTCGGCGCTGTTTCGCACAGCGACTCAGGCGGGATCTTCGAGGTGACGTTGGTCAGCGTCGCAACCGACTAATCACCGGGGTTTCGGCGGGATCAGTCCACGCTGGTTTCCGTTAACACTTCAGCCAGCCGCGATTCCGGAGCTATTCGGTGTCGCGGCTGGTTCTTTTTTGATTCGCTACCTTCGAATGCAAGGGCCATCTCGAGAAATCAACCTACATGTATGGATCGCTGGGTAGACTCTCGGGCAGTACCTCGAACGGCGAATCGCAGAGTCTGAGCCGATTGTTCCTGCCACCGTGGTAGTTATAGATCGCCCCGTCGACTGCAAGTTGAATGAATGACCCGGGAACGAGCGCCTGGTTGTAGCCCATGCCAGGCTGCGGACATCCCAGACTACCGTCGCGCCAGGTGACGCGCTCGGCACGCACGACAGTAATCGTCGATTCGACGATGTTGAGCTGCCGAGCGAGGTCTGCAACTGCAATCTCAATCTGCGATTGCAACCAGCGGTCGAGCGTTTCCATGCTCCGAACCTTGTGCTCCTGCTCAGATTCTCGGCAGACGTCCTCGACTGAGAGCGTACTCCAATCCGTCACCCTAGAGAAATTCTCAGGCAATTCTCAGGCTGTCCTCAGAAACCGGTTGACGCAGCAACGTAGACTGTACGTACAGGCTGTGACAAACGGGAACAGTAAGGTTGGTGTCCCGCCTCATGCATGCATCGCCCGAAGAGAATCAGCATGGGGCTGCGGACGGAAGGGGGTGTTGCCTGTGGGAGTTCGGACGCGACATTGGGTGACTATTGCCGGGGCGGTGGCGCTCGCGAGCCTCGTGCTCACGCTACCGGCTGCTGCTGATCTCGGGCTGTTCTCAGGAGATCGAGCGAGGGTCGCCTACACCAGTGGGGATGGCGTAAACGTTCGCGAGGCACCGGACACCGGCGCGGCCATCATCGCTGGCTTGCCGGAAAGCGCTGCTGTCACGATCGAAGACGGCCCGGTCGAAGCGGCTGACGGTTCGTTCTGGTACGCCGTCTCATCTGACGACGGTGGAGTTGTTTCTGGTTGGGTCAGCGCAGAGTACATCAGTGACTTGTCAGTCGTGGTTCCTCCGCCGTTCTTCGACTCGAGCGCGGCAAGCGGCGTTCCTGTTGTTCTCGACAGCGGCGGCGACGGGCTGAACCTGCGCGTTGCACCCTCGATGACAGCGTATGTCTGGACGGCCATCCCTGACGGTGCGTCTGTCGAGATTCTGGCGCCGATGCAGTTTGACGAGGAAGGTGTGGCCTGGTCGCTCGTGGAGTACGACAGCGTAGTCGGCTACAGTGCTGCTGGGTTCCTGGGTAGTTTCCCTGAAAGTAGTGCGAGCACCAATGATGGACGATTGTATGTCAGTGGGACTGGCGGAGGCGGGCTTAGCTTGCGCGATGGTCCCGACGCCTTTGCCGCGCGGCTGGCGATTCTGGCGGAAGGCACGATCGGCTGGCTTCTCGATGGCCCCGTCACGGATGCTTTTGGCAACGGCTGGTACCAGATCGAGGCCGACGGTCTGGTTGGCTGGAGCCATAGCGGATATCTCAGTTCGGACGGGAACAACGCAACGCCCACCGGCTCGGCGATTGTCGACGCGGCGCTCGGGTATCTTGGGACGCCGTATGTCTGGGCCGGAACGACGCCAGACGGGTTCGACTGCTCAGGGTTCACCTGGTTTATTCTCAGCAACGTTGCCGACAGTGCATTCCCCCGACCGAACGAGGATCAGGTGGTGTATGGGACTGAGGTAGCAGCATCCGATCTTGCCCTCGGTGATCTGGTCTTCTTTCAAAATACCTACCAGTGGGGCCTGTCCCACGTTGGCATCTACATCGGCGACGGTCAGTTCGTTAGCGCCAGCGGCGAGCACGACTCGGTAGGAATCAGCAGTTTGTCTGATCCGTACTGGAGCACGCGGTACGTCACCGCACGACGGATCCAGTAGCCAACGGGTTGTGCGAGCGAAGCGTGTGCACCTGCCGATCCAGCATGATGATCTGGATTCGTGCAGTTCTCGGACGGCAGGAGGGCGCTGCGGTCGGTGTTTAGGGCTGCCACTCCATGTCTGCGTCAAATGGGTAGATCGGCCGCTTGATCTTGCGGAACTCCAGCGTGTCGATGTGTGGACTCGTCAAGCCTGGTGTGTCGACCTCGATGATCTCCTTTGCAATTGGCGTGAAGGCGCTGCGATAGTGCACCGATGACTTGACGATGAGGATCTGCTGCTCGGTTGGCTCAATTCCCTGCGAGCGAAGCATTTCCAGATCGGTCGGCTGTTGACGATAAGTCGTTGTGATGGCGATGACGCTGCCGCCGTTCTGTCCAGCGAGTTCAAGCACCGCGGTTGGACCAACGTTCTGGCGAACGCCGGTTCCCATCAGTCCCTTGTTGACCCAGGTTCCATCGGTCAGCCGGATGACCGTCGCGGTGACATCGAGTGGAACTCCGTGGAAGGTATCGACCTTGCCACCCAATTTCGTTTGGAATGTCGCGCCCTCGCCTGCTTTGATCGCCTGTTGAACGACCTCCGGATCAGCCATTGGCGTGATGACAGCCTTCGTCGCGCCGAGCCGCAGCAGTGCTTCAAGGAGGACCGTGCCGTCGGCAGGAGTCCCACCGCCCGGGTTGTCTCCGATGTCAGCGAGGACAATCGGTCCCTCCGGCGCTGCCATCGCGTACGTCACCGCTTCATCGACCGGCGTTGGGGTGACAATGAATTCGGCACGACGATCCCAGATGTAACGTGCGAGTCGTTTGGCAGCGTCCTCGGCCTGTTGTGGATTGTTGTCAGTCGTGACGATGATCGTGAAGTTGGTCGGTTCGATGTCCGCCCATGGGAACCCTGGCAGGTAGGAGACGTTGAGGACGCCTCGTTCGCTCTCGATGTCGTGCGCCAGGT
>JBGSWU010000306.1:0-25536 GCA_041751795.1 Thermomicrobiales bacterium | reverse complement strand
GGTACCACCGTTGAAGTTCTTGTAAACTCGTCATGCGTTCGACTCCTCACGTAGTCGGTCGCCACTGCCCCGGCTGTCTCACCAGCGCGGGGCATCGTCGTTGCGAGGTTGCATCGAGGTTGCAAACTGCCCGACAGCCAGCATAATTACACGGCACTGTGTAGGCAACACCGTGCATACGTACGCAGTGGTTGGCACGTTGCGTCACACGCCGACACGACAGTCTGAGAATCCCGGGTTCCGCACCCCGAACGTGACTCACCATTAGCTCTTCAATTCGTTTCTTCGCTAGCGACCATATTGGAGCCCTCCCAGACGGACGAATCGTTCGAATCGCTCTTCTAGTCATCATTCCTCGACGTCTACGGCATGATCAGAATTGATGGACATGGCGCTGCAGAATCTCGGCGCATGTCCATCAATCCAGGCCAAATACTGCTACGGTCGGAACCGGACGACTTGTCCCTGCCCTGGCACGATGCCGTTGTTGGTGACGTACACCATGCCGTCTGGTCCAACCGCAACACTGGTTGGAAAGAGCAGCCCGGCGTTCAACAGCGTGGTTCGAGTTCCATCTGCGTCGAGTCTAATTAGCGCGCCAGCCAAGGTTGATGGATTCGTCGGGTCAATCGCTCCAAGCCCACCTTGAACAGCCTCAAGTACGTACAGTCGACCACCTTCGTCAAATGCCAGATCGATCACGGCGGTGAAGCCGGTTGCAAAAACCTCTGGTGCCTGCCCGGGAACAACGCGCCAGATGCGCGACGTATCCGGAACAAACGGATAGCCTGAAAACTCACCGACGTAGTAAGCACCGTCTGGACCAATAGCGACCGATGTCGGAACTGAAGCCATCGGCACGATCGTAGCCGGCTCACCGTCAGATCCTGCTGGTACTTCGACCATTTGCGGTGGGAAGGTCGCTATTGTCGAGATTGAACCGTCTTCAGCGACATGCAACAGGTCATTTCCTGCCGAGTCGACGATGATGAAACCATTGTCTTGAATGACCACCCCAAACGGGTTGCTGTGATCGCCACCAGTTGGCTCTGGATTGGAACTCAACTCATGCATGGCAAGGTCGGCGACTGGTGAGACCGTTCCGTCCTGATCCACCGAAACGAGTTGGCCCATCAGTGTGGCCATATCTACGAGGTCGTCGCGATAGGCAGGATCCTGTGCATAGCCGATCGTCAGAAAGATCTGGCCATCGTCGTCGATTGCGATATCCTGCACTCCGGTGATCTGGCCTCCGGTTCGGTGAGACGGCAGTCCTGTGACAACGCGTTCCTGAACTCCATCAGCGACCATGGTGACAGCGCCCGTCGCGCCAAAACAGAGGATCGGGTCGCCAAACGCAGGCGGCTCGGGAACTTCGACGCAATCGTCTCCCGCGACTCCAGCCTCAACGACAAAGAGTGAGTTGTCTGGACCAAATGCAATTCCACGTGGACTCTCAAGGCCACTCGCGACGAGTTCAAGGTCAGGGACTGGCGTTTCTGGCGGTAGAGGACGCGCCGCTCCATCAATCGCCAGTTGGCCACGCAGGGCACCATCTGGATATTCAGCGTTATGGACGTTCACATAGAAATCTCCGGGAGTGACCAAGATCTCGCGTAGAATCGCAAGGTCGACAGATTTGCAGCCGCGTGTCAACCCGTCTGAACCGACTCCATCGAGGTCAACGACCACCGGTCCGGCTTCGTTTAGCGACCCTCGGTGTATGTGGGCAGAAGTGAGCGGGTCGACTCGTGCCACGCTCAACGAAAAACAGATTTCGCCTGTGTCAGGGAAAACGGTAATCTTGGCGAAGCCAAAGCCGTCCGAGTCACCGGGCGGATTCTCATTGTCGCCACGCAGTGCCGTAGAAAGTGAATAGACGCCACCAGCCGTAGACCCAGTCAGCACTGGGGCCGATGCGGAAATCAAGAGCGTAAGAATAGCGATCAATCCGATGAACAGCCGGCGCTGAGGCATCCCGCAACCTCCTTAATTCAACAGCGAATACTCTCGAATCGATAATACGGCAATATTGAGCATCGCGGTACTGGAGCTATAGCCCTCTTTTGACGCACCGATATCGGCATGTCACCGCTGTTCAATTGGTCGCTACGTGATTGAGTATTTGAGTTCTGTTGGAAGCAGTGAGGACGAAGATCAGGCAGATCGACGCGCTGGCAACCAGTCGGAGAAGTCCGCTGGCCGAAATCGAGCCGGATCGAACGGTTGAAGATCGACCTGACTGGAGCCCGTCAGCATCAGTTCCGCAATCGCTTCACCGGTCGAAGGTGCCAGCGTCACGCCGAGCATCTGGTGTCCACCTGCGACGTAGAGGTTGTCAAAGCCGGAGATTGCTCCAATCACCGGAAGGCCGTCGGGGGTCAGCGGGCGCATCCCCACCCAGGCATGTTCGGTTCGTCCCCCGCGCCAGTCGCCGAGGTAACGGTCACCGGCCCTGCGGATAGCCTCGACCCTTTGGTGTTCGAGTTGGAGGTTTAATCCAGACAGTTCCATCGTTCCGGCGAGTCGCAACCCGTCCGTAAACGGAGTTACTGCAACACGAGCTTCGATTAGATCCAGCGGTCTGCCGATCGTCCGGCGTGGATAATCTATCGTGACACTGTATCCCTTGCCAGCCTCGATCGGCAATCGGACGCCAAACCGCTGAGCGATCTGCCCCGACCACGCTCCGGCAGCAATGAGAACGCGCTCGGCATCGATCGATCCGGCTGATGTACTCACGGCGTTGATCTTTCCACCGTGGTGGACGATGCCCGTGACGGAAACGCCGGAGCGGATCTCGCCACCTTCCACCCTCAATCGGTTCGCCAACCCCGCTGTAACAGTCTCAGGCCGCACATGACGTTCTTCGTTGACAAGGAACCCGCCGGCAATGTCCCGGCTGAGGCCAGGTTCAATGTCACGCACCTCTGCGTCGGACAGGATCGACGGTCGAGCGTATCCATATGACTCCAGCATCTGGACTTCGGCGGCGGCGTGATCGATCGCATCTCGACTCATCCCAAGAAAAAGAAGCCCTGCTTCATGCATCTCAAAATCGACACCATCTTCAAGCCACCGATCGAACAGCGTCATCGTGCGTCGGTTTAATTCGGCGAGCGCGGTGAAACCATCCTCGTATGCGTCTTTTCGGCAATGCCGCCAGAAGTCAGCAAGCCAGGCCGCGAAACGTGGGTTGATACGAGGCTTAATGTAGAGAGGACTGTCTCGCTTGAGCATCCAGCGCAATGAGGTACCAACCAGTCCCGGCGCAGGTAGCGGGGTCGAGATCGATGGAACGATCCAACCGGCGTTTCCAGCGGAGCACGCCATTCCTGGTTCATCGCGGTCAAGTACGATCACCTCTTCGCCGCGCCTGCAAAGTTCCCACGCACATGCCAGCCCAATGACGCCTGCACCGACGACGACGGTTCTTGCCACGCGGGAACTCATCCTTTCGAATACTCTCGCAACTATGCGTCCCGGCAACCGGAACAGCGACGACCGGTCAGGACGTTAGGTCTCCACTCGTCGCTATCGGCGCTTGCCTGCCGGTTCTCGTACCGTTAGCTCGGCTCCTTGTCCACGACGCTGACTATAATAGGAAAAATTCCCGGGATACTCACGCACGATACCGTCATCGATCTCAATGATTCGTTCACACAGCCGGTTAAGGTAATACCGATCGTGGGAGATCGTCAGAATTGAGCCACCGAAGTCAAGCAGTGCAGTTTCCAGCACCTCGATTGACGGTATATCCAGGTTGTTTGTCGGCTCGTCCAAAAGGAGGAAGTTGGCGCCTTGCAAGATGAGCATCGCGATCTGAAGGCGACTTCGCTCGCCACCGCTCAGGTTGCCGATCTGGTTCATCGCGTCGTTCCGATCGAACAACAGTCCCACGAGGAATCCGATCGCCTGCTGCTCGTTCATCGCCTTTGACTTCCGCACCAGTTCGAGCGGAGTCAGTGTCGGATCGAGTGTTTCCTGCTCCTGAGCGTAGTACCCCGTTTGAATTGATGGTCCGATCCTGAGACGGCCTGCATCTGGTTCTATCTGGCTAAGAATCAACTTGAACAGTGTTGTCTTCCCGGCGCCGTTCCCGCCGACGATTCCGACCCGCTCGCCATGCATCATCGTGAAGTCAAACGGCGCGAAGACCTGCCGGTCGCCGAATGCCTTCGCCATTCCCTTGATTTCGAGCACCAGCGATGAGCCGCGTTCGGCATTGAAATCGACTTCAATTCGCTTTCGATCGAGGATCGGCGTGGGTGTGTTCTCGAGGCGCTCCTTCTCGATCTCGAAATTACGCCAACGATTTCCAGCGCGAGCAGCGAACTTGGGATTCTGCTTCGCCCACTGAGTCAACTGTTCAGCACTTGCCTTGAGTTTCTTGAGTTCCCGTTGTCGCATTTCGTACAACTGCTCATCGCGCTCGAGCCGTTCTCGTTTGACAGTGAGAAACGTCGAATAGTTCCCCGGATAGCCAACGATCCGTCCGTCCTCGAGATCGAAGATGCGGTTGGCAACGCGATCGATGAAATACCGATCGTGAGAAATAACAGCTACAGCCCCACGGCGCGTTTGCAAGTAATCCTCAAGCCAGGCTTTTGCCGACTCATCGAGATGATTGTCCGGCTCATCGAGCAACAGCAGGTCGGGTTCTTCAATCAAGAACCCCGCAAGTGCGACGAGTTTCTTTTCTCCGCCGCTCAACTGGCCGACCCTGGTTTTCCAGCGTTCAGCCGGCAAACCCAGTCCAGTCAGGATCTGTGCGATTCGGGATTCGAGGTCCTGACCAGGACCGCCTTCAAATCGCTCCAGCGTGGCACTGTACTCTTCGAGAACATCGCTCAGCGCATCGTCGTCCAATGGCTCGGCCATCTTCGCTTCGAGTTCGCGCAATTGCGTTTCCAGCGCCGTCGGGTCTCCAGCTGCAACAGCGATCGCCTGCTGGACACTCAGCGATGGATCGAGCGTTGAATGCTGAGTGAGATACCCAACTGTCAGGCCACGCTTGTGTGTCACTGCTCCGCCGTGTGGAAAGAGATCGCGTGCCATCAGTCGGAAGAGTGTCGACTTTCCGACGCCGTTCTCACCAATGAGCGCCAAACGGTCCCCATCACGCACCTCGAACGTTACGCCATCAAAGATCTGGTTCCCGCCGTGTGCGTATTTGACTTCGGACGCCTGGACGAGGAGCGTCATTGGTGTCGGACCCTTTCTGATCGAATGCAAGACGATGAATGTTGAAGCCGAGGTACAGCGTAACATGCAGCACGCACCCACAACGTGACCTGTTGGTCGATGAGTGACTGGCATATTGGACAGTTCGACGTTGGTATCCGCGTTCAGGTAACGATCGAACTCCACGTGGCACCGGTTGAAGCCATGAGGAGTTCGTTCGTGGGGGGTGAGGGGGAGGATGGGGGAGTCTCGATACGCGGTGCAGGGCCGCGCGTCGATTGGGGAGCTTACTTGTTGAACAGCGTCTTCCAGTTTCGTTGGCCGCGCGCCTTGGCCAGGTTCTGATGGGTGTACTCGGCCATCTTCATCATTGTGTACGGGTCCATGCGCCATGCTCCTTTTCCTAACTCATGATTCAAAAAATTGCACTGAGGTCAGCGGCTAACTCCATCGGCCGACACGTCCGACTCGGAGCGTCGGGTCGGAATCTGCCAACGAGTTATTGACTGTCCCGTCTTGATTTCATCAACTCGGCTCATGTCTGCCTCCTTCTATTCAACACAATACAGCAATACCACTACAATGTCAACTGTTTTTCCGATGTCCCTCAGATATAGGCCGAATCCAGTGAGAATCGGGAAGCAATTGCTCGAATTCATTAGGTAGCCGTCGAGATCCTCAGCCTGATCTACCCGTTGCTCGACCGGCATCCTTCGACGCGCTACCATATGCTCCGTCAATCGGGCGTCGTCGGAGGTTTCGACGAGGTCAACCCGAAAGAACTGGGACGCCGGTGCTGATCGAACTCACAATTCGAAACTTCGCCGTCATCGAAGAAACGCGGATCGAGTTCGCGCGTGGTCTCAATGCCCTGACGGGTGAGACTGGAGCGGGCAAGTCGATCGTGATCGATGCGCTTGGGGCAGTGCTCGGCGCACGTACATCCGCGGAGTTTGTTCGCAGTGGCGCGAACGGCGCGTATATAGAGGCAGTCTTCGACATAAGCGATCTCCCGAACCCCGCTCCGGTTCGTGCGATGCTCGATGAACTCGGAATTACTCTCGCCGACGATGAACCGCTAGTGCTTGCCCGCGACGTAAGCGCAAACGGTCGATCAACGGCACGAATAGCGGGGAGAACGATGACTGCTGCCGTACTTGGCCAGCTTGGCGAGCTTCTAGTCGATATCCACGGGCAAAGCGATCACCTGTCGCTCCTCCGTCCGGTCGCCCAACTCGACCTGCTCGACCGGTTTGCGGGAACCCTCGACCTTCGAGAGATCGTCGCCAGCCACTACCGCGACTGGAAGGCACTCCGCAGACGCATTCATGAATTTGACATCGAACAGCGTAACGTAGCGCAGCGACTCGACATGCTGCGATTTCAGTCCGAGGAATTGGGTAACGCGGCGATCAGGATCGGCGAAGACGAGGAATTGCAGCGTGAGCGGTCAGTCCTCGCCAACGCCGAACGACTGCTCCGCGCTGCCGCCGAAGCGGAATCGGCACTCAACGGTGACGCATCCGGAGCAGTCCTTGATGCGGGAGCGCTCGACCGAGTCCGTGCTGCCGCTGCATCGCTGGAGGATGCCGTCCAACTCGATCCAGCGATCGAACCAACGCTGACGAAACTGAACGATGCGTTGTTCGCCATTGAAGACGTTTCTTCGGAGCTCCGCGACTATGCTGAACGCACAGAGCTCGATCCATTGCGGCTCGAACAGGTCGATGAGCGATTGGACCTGCTTCGGCGTATCAAGCGGAAGTACGGGCCGGAACTGCCAGATGTGGTCGAACATGCCGAACGCATCCAGAGCGAGCTGGAATCGATCGAGGCAGGCGGCCACGATATCGACGCGTTGCGTGACGAGGAAGCACGACTTCGCCGAAAACTGGAAACGGCTGCTCTCGATCTCTCAAGCCACCGGAAATCGGCAGCGATAACCCTGGCCCATCGGGTCGAGGAAGCCATCACGGAACTGAATATGGGCCGGGCGAACTTCATGGTTCGGTTCGATACGAGTCCCGATGCTGACGGTATCAACATTTCAGATAGTGCAACTCCAATTGCGATCGACGAGACCGGCGTTGACCGAATCGCGTTTTACCTCGCTGCAAACGCTGGCGAGGAACTGCGCCCACTGGCGAGAGTCGCCTCGGGTGGTGAAACCGCCCGGCTGATGCTCGCCTTGAAGTCCATCCTCTCCGACGCTGACGATACGCCGATTCTCGTCTTTGACGAGGTCGATGTTGGCGTCGGCGGACGGAGCGGACAAGTTGTCGGTGAAAAGCTCTGGAGTCTGAACGACAAGCACCAGGTCATCGTTATCTCCCACCTGTCACAGATCGCGGCGTTTGCCGATCGCCACCTGATTCTCGTGAAGAGCGAGGTGGGAAACCGAACAGTGACGACGGCTCGTGCCATCGACGGCGCAGACCGTGTCGAGGAACTCGCCGCGATGCTCGACGGACTTCCGCCAACCCCGGAATCACGCGCAAATGCGTCCGCCCTACTCCAACGGGTAACCGAATGGAAAATGTCGGCCCAGGGCGATCAGAAACGTCGCAAAAAACCCCACTGATATAATCGCCGTTAACTGGAGCGCACCGGCGCGCCAGATCGACCGGCAGGAACTGTCCGGCCAGGGTTCCATCGGAAAGGACCGCCAACGGTGCAGCCGAACATGCGCATGATCCAGCAGATGCAGAACCGAATTCAGAAGATGCAGGAAGAACTCGGCGTGACGGTTGTCGAGGGGACCGCCGGTGGGGGCATGGTCACCGTCAAGATCAACGGTCTCAAAGAAGTCCAATCGGTCAAGATCGCGCCAGAAGCCGTCGACGCTGACGACATCGAACTCCTCGAAGACATGGTTGTCGCCGCGATCAATGACGCGATGCAGAACGCTGAAGCCCTCGCATCCGACAAGATGTCGGCAATCACGGGCGGCATCAACATCCCTGGACTGACGTAACATCGCACTACGTCGAGCGTTTCGATGCATTCAGAAACGGGATTGATGACGGAGCGTCAGGTTCTCGACGCAACTCGTGAGGCCGAACCACGGAATCGCTGACCATCGCGGGTCAGCGAAAACATTTCAGCCAGGATTGCAATACCGAGGAGCATCGTCGCGCTGGTCGGCGATAGCGTGCCGATACTGTACAGCAGCATGCTTGCAATGATCATAAACGACGCTAGGTATCCCTGGCGGCGCGCTCGGATGATGTCGTATCGGCGTGGATCACCTCGATACACCCGCAATCCAGCCAGGAAAGAGACGAGCGTCATCACCGTGGCCAATGCCACCGTTAATGGCAGCAGGAGGACGAGGAACTGACCGAGCGACGGAGGGTTGTTTGGCGTCACAACCGCAACGACGAAACCGAGCGTCGCCCAACTGGCGACTGATTCGACTTCGAACAACGGGGCGCGCAACCAGTTGGAGATCGGCACAAACGTCAGCATCGGGGCCGCGATCAGCAGCAGGTAGAACACGAGTCGTAGTGGATCGAACGCCGAGCGTCCTCCCACATCATCGATGATCAGTTGTCTAAGCATCAGCCAACTCAGCAACGCTGCCAGCGCCACGATCGCGGACTGTCCGGTTTGACGCATGTGTACGTACTCCCTGACAGAGTCTAGCAGATGTTCGGACCGTCGTCCGGCGTGGCGGCTATACTTCGCCGGGCGGCATCTGGTTTCGCCGGTTAGGATACGAACAGGGTCAGGATGCGGTCGAGCGAACCATTACAAGTCGTTATTGGAGACATTGTCCGTCTGCGGAAACCGCATCCTTGCGGGTCCCACGACTGGACGGTCGTCAGGCTTGGCGCTGACATCGGACTACGTTGTCATGGCTGCGGACGACGCGTGCTGCTACCCCGCCGTGATCTTGAAAAGCGATTGAAGAGTTTCCTCGCCCGCGGACCAGCATTCGACGCGGCGGAGTCAGCCCTTGCTGGCTCCACATCACAATGTTCCGACGAAGCCGTGGGCGCGTAGTGCCCGCGGAAACCGGCAGTATAAAAACGGTCCTGCGAAACCAGGGCTTCCTCCGACTCTGGGTGCTGCAAGCTCTTACCCAGACGGCACAGAACATGATCAACTTCTCCCTGTTGATCCTCGTGCGCGAGATTATCGAGACCCAGAATATTTCGGAGGCAAATACAGCAATCTCGCTCCTCGTCCTTGCCTTCAGCGCGCCTGCGGTCGTGTTTTCACCAATTGCTGGCGTCATTGTCGAACGCGCTGACAAACGAACGATTATGATCGTTGCGAACGGATTGCGGGCACTTGCTGTTCTGGCGTTCCTTGCGATCAATCCTGCCTGGCCTGCAATCCTGACGCTTTCGGCGCTTTACACCATCACCTTTTTCCTCGGGGCAGTCGGGCAGTTCTTCGGACCAGCGCAACTCGCGGCGATTCCGGTGATCGTTCGACCGCGAGATCTAATCAGCGCAAATGCATTGTTCAACCTGACGTTCACCGGATCGCAAGTCCTCGGTTTCGCGCTGTTTGGCCCATTGGCGATTAAACTTCTCGGGACTGAAACCACGCTCGTCGGGATCCTCTTCCTTTACATCGCGACTACTGCGCTCGCGACGTTCATCCCATCGACGCCATCATCCTACCGACCAGATTCGGGAGACGAGCGACATCCGTTCCGACAGTTCGTCCGGGAAGCTCGCGAAGGACTTTCTTTCGTCGCCCAGCGGCCGTTGTTGATTAAGTCGATTATCTATCTGACATTAGCGACAACGACCTATTTGATGATTGCTGCACTGGGGCCGGAGTTCATTGCCGACGTTCTGGGACTTCCGGCGGAGGACATCGCATACGTCGTCGCTCCTGCCGGTCTCGGTGTCGTCGCCGGGGCATTACTCGTGAACCGCGTCACGAAAATCATCTCCCCAGTACGGTTGGTCGACTTCGGATTAATCGGCGCAGGAGTGTCTCTCGCGTTGTTTGCCCTGACGGAGCCAATTGGATCGGCCATCGGACTCTCGGACGGCGAAGCAGGCAGGGTCCTGATTCTCATTAGCGTCTCGTTTGCGGCGACGCTGGGGATTTCGAACGCCTTTATCCTTGTCCCAAGTCAGGCGATCATGCAACGAGCAGCACCAGAAGAAGGGGTAGCACGAGTTTACGCGACGTACTTCACGATCTCGAACATCTTTTCATTCGCTCCGGTCTTATTCGCCGGTGCCATCGCCGACATTGTCGGCGTCGTCCGCGTCCTAGTCGTCATCGCTGTGATGCTAGCGTTGACGGGTTTGTACAACCTGAAACGTGAGGCACCGCCACTTCCAGATGACGATGGACCATGACTACTTGTTCGAACGCCAACCTAGACGACTATCGCGCCATTTGAGCCAAGCAGGATGTCGAGCAGCGCCATTCGGATATCGACTCCGTAGCGCGCCTGTCGGAAATAGGCAGCGCGTGCATCGGAATCAACCTCAGCAGCAATCTCATCGACTCGCGGCAACGGGTGCATGACGATCGAATCGGTCTTCATAGCGTCCAGATGTTTCCTCGTGAAGTGGTAACTGCCGCGTGCCTTCTGAAACGCTTCCTCATCCGGGAACCGTTCCTTCTGAACTCGCGTGACGTACACCACGTCCGACTGAGCGGCAGCGGCTACAAGGTCAGGCTCAACATCGTACTGAACACCTGCCCGCGTTAAAGTCGCGACGACATCTTCAGCCATTTCGATGCCTGGTGGTGTGCTCAGAATAATGCGGCAACCGGTGGTTAGCGTCAGCAGCATCGCAAGCGATCGTGGCGCTCGACCATAGCGCAGATCTCCGGCGAGCGTCACCGTCAGGTTGTCGATTCGCCCGAGTTCTTCCGAGATCGTGAACAGATCCAGCAACGCCTGCGTTGGATGTTCTCGTGCACCGTCGCCGGCATTAAGGATCGGAACCGACGCGACTGCAGCGGCAGCATCAGTTATTCCGCCCCGTGGATGGCGAATAACAATCGCATCAGCGTACGACTCGACGATGCGAACTGTGTCCTCGATCGTCTCACCCTTTACCGCGGACGATGTGATATCGGCGCTTTCGGCGGAGATGACCTGCCCACCCAGGCGGAGCATTGCGGATTCGAAACTCAACCGCGTGCGGGTACTCGGTTCAAAAAACAGCGTCGCCAGCACGTTCCCATGCAGGCGCCCTGTGCCCGGCGCACCGACGAGCGATCGCATGTCTCGCGCATGAGCGAACAGTCGGCTCAAATCGGTTCGGTCAAACTGATCGACGTGCAGGATATGTCGAGGAAATCCCACGTTCGCCACCCGCTCCCTCCGATAAGGGCAATCGCCATCCGGCGGTCACTGCATCATGAATCTGCGCCGAACCTTACAAGCGCTAGACTGCAGTGTCCACCAGCCCGGCGGATCTCTACGACCCGTTCTGTGACTTAGCGAAGTGTGCTGGGAAGGATGTTCAGTTCGGAGCGGTACTTGGCGACAGTTCGACGAGCGATTCGAACTCCCCGGCGGTTGAGAAGCTCGACGATTCGCTTGTCGGTGAGCGAGTCTTTTTCCTCTTCGATCATTTCCTTGATCATGTCCTTAACGGACAAGGACGGGGTGAAGAAATCACTGAAGGGGATGACTTTTCGGTTCGGGAGCATCACGTACTTATTTGCCGTCGCACGACTGACTGTCGATTCGTGGACTCCGACCTGCTGAGCCACGGTCGCCCGCGTAAGTGGGATGAGTTTACGCACGCCGCCGCGAAGAAAGTCTTCCTGAAGTTCCGCGACGTTCCGGGATATTCGAGCCAGCGTCTCGTGCCGCTGGCGAACGTTCCCAAGGAACAATTTGGCTCGCGCAACATGCTCGCGAACATGCCCACGAGTGTCTTCGTCCATGCTGCTGTTCTTCCGGGCAGCCAGGGCCGCCCGCGCCATCTGATCGTACAGAGAGTTGACTCGCAACTGGGCCTGGCGGGTTTCAACGACCTCCACGACCAGTTCGTCATCTTTGATGCTGATCACAACGTCAGGAGCGACATACGGCGATTCGACCGGGGACCGCCACTGGCGTGCTTCCTGGCTCTGAAGTGGGAACGGCGTCAAATTCGCCCGGATGAAGTCTCGCGCCACCTCGACTACCTCGGTCGATACGCCGAGTTCACGAGCGATCAGGCCAAACTTATGTGCGCCAAGTTCCATGAGATACGAATCGACAATTTCTTCGACGTATGGCGGGATGTCCAATTCACGATTCTTTAGGTGCTGGACCTGAAGTACGAGACACTCACGCAAGTTACGAGCGCCAACTCCCACTGGAGCGAGCAATTGAATCGCGCTTAGGACCTCCTCGAACTCGTCCATAGTGATCTCGAATTGGGAGCACACGTCGTCGGCGTCACAATCAACAAACCCGCGCTCGTCAAGCGAATCGAGCAGATAGTGTGCGACTGGGAGCAGATCTTCATGAACCATCGTTGCGATATCAAGAGCGATCTGGTCGCGAAGGCTCACGCTTCCGCCGACGAGCGTCATGGGATCAAACTCGTCGGAATCCTCACGTGTGGCGGAAGCTGTATACGACTGTTCCGGAAAATCCTCCCATGACTCCTGCTGGTCGTCGTGCTTGTGAGAGATAAGGCAGGTGGAGCAGAAGGAACCCTCCATCACACCGCCACACATCGGGCAAACGGTTTCTTCACCAATCTCAAGTGCTGGATTGCTATCGAGTTCCTGATGGATAACTGATTCGAGCTCTTGACGTGAGAGGCTGAGGATGTAGTTCGCCTCGATCAGACTCGGCGAGATCCACTGCCGCATGTCGGTGCTGATCTCAAACCCTGCGTCCATTCGAGCCATCCGATATGCCCTTTCCCTACCCACGACATGGGAGCCTGCTTTGAGACATAGTCGTCTCAACACGCGCGATACGTCTCGATGGCTCGGTTCTTGCGGCCCATCACCGACGCCTTGCGCGAGATATGGATATAACACATCTTGGCAGGTCTCGCGAGACACCTAGGACGCAATCCCCGTGCCACGCTGCACTGTACGAACACATGTTCGTGACGAATGCTCGTGTCTCTGCTATGATGGGCCCATCTTGCCCTGCATCTTTGTGGTCTTTGGCCGTTAAGAACCATGATTTTGATACTAATGTGAGTGAGCACCCGTGGGACGATCGCTCCGAATCGGTTCGATCAAAGGTATCGACGTGCTGGTCCACCCGACCTTCGCGATCGTAATGCTGTGGGTTATTTATCAGTGGGGCGTCACCGCGCAGGCCGGGATAACCGGCGTTTTTTTCGGCACACTTGTCCTGGTCGCTGTATTCGGATGTGTTCTGCTCCATGAACTGGCACACGCGCTCGTTGCAATCGAGCACGGGATTCGTGTCCGAGACATTACGCTCCTCCCAATCGGAGGAGTCGCGCGCGTTGAACACTCGCTGCTGTCGCCGAAGTCCGAAGCATTGATAGCGATGGCCGGTCCTGCGATGAATGTCGCGATCGCGCTTCTACTCACTCCGCTGGTTGCGATCGTTGTCGCGATTCGCCAAATCGACCACCCGATCAGCATTCTGCTCTCTGCCAGTGAGGTGTCACTGGCAGGTTTTATTTTGTATCTCTGGATTGCAAATCTCCTACTCGCCGCATTTAACCTGATTCCGGCGTTCCCAATGGATGGGGGGCGTCTGTTGCGGGCGGGCCTTTCTCGCTATCGTGGTAAGGCCGAAGCGACTCGAACGGCCGTTACTATTGGCTACGTGTTCGCCGTCTTGCTAGGAATCGGTGGTCTGGTCGTTGGAGACTATCTGCTTCCATTGGTGAGTGTCTTTATCGTCGTTGCGGCGCAGATGGAAGCCAATTTCGTTCGCATGGAATCTGCACTTCGGCGACTTCCAGTCGGGCAATTCGCGCTCTGGGAGGCTGGAGGCATTCGCCCAGACGCCCCGCTCGCTCATGCGGTCAACGGTGGCCCACGCGACATCGCCGTCACCAGGGATGGCGCCGTGATCGGCATGCTTTGGCGTCACGACCTGTTACGACATCTGAACGGCGCCCATCGCGACCTGTATGTTCGAGACATAATGGATCGTCGGTTCAACGCCGTGGACGTGAGCGATTCAATCTACGATGTCCATCTGTGGCTCGCCTCCAGCAATCGACCGGCTGTACCAGTCGTCGAAAACGGCGTGTATCGTGGCATTTTCACAAATGAACGATTGACTCATGTCTATGAGCACCTCGACCAACGAAGTTTCCGATGGCAGCGGAACGTCCTTGGCGCACTGCAGCGCCTACGTGTTGCCTGGCGTTGACTTCGAATTCTGAAGATGGAATAACCCTGCCGATCCTAACGTTGTACATGCTAGCGCAGTCAGGTGATAATGAGTCTTAGTCGTAACTCATTCCTTCCGGTGCTTGACCAGCCCGTACGAACAGGTGTACGATTTGGTTTCGTCCCGTTTCTGTCTGATCACGAAAGGACGCCGCTACATGAAGGTTTCCACTCGTGGAGAGTACGGGATGCGAGCGATGGTCTCGCTGGCACGTGAGTTTGGCAATGGTCCCCTCGCGTTATCTGGCGTGGCGCATGACTCATCCGTTCCAGCTGCCTATCTCGAACAGTTGCTAGGGACACTACGACGGTCGGGCCTCGTTACTTCTACTCGCGGCGCCCATGGCGGTTACGCTCTCTCGCGAGCGCCCCAGGACATTCTAGTTGGCGAGATCTATCGTGTTCTTGAAGGTCCGGTAGCTCCAATGGAATGTGTTTCGGAGGTCGAACCAGAAGAGCAGTGCCCGCTGATCGATGGGTGTGCAACCCGCGTCGTCTGGCTCAAGGTGCGTGACAGCATCATTGAAGCGCTTGACTCGACGACACTCGACGATCTGCTGTCACAAAGTCGACCTCGGCGCAACCAACCCCTGCCAGCTACCGCCGAGGCGGAAGCACGCGCTGTTTAGTCTGTTTCAAGAACAGTAACCGAGAGGAGTTTGTCGGTGCGAGACATCGACATCTACCTCGATCACGCGGCAACGACTCCGGTTGACCCGCGAGTCCTTGAGGTGATGCTGCCCTTCTTTTCAGAGCGCTTCGGAAATCCATCCAGCATCTACACGATCGGTCAGGATGCTCGCGCAGGTCTGGACTGGGCGCGCGACACCCTGGCAGACGCGCTCGGCTGCCAGTCACGCGAAATCGTGATGACGAGCGGTGCAACGGAATCAAACAATCTCGCTGTCAAAGGCGTCGCGTGGTGGCATCGCTTCAAGGCCCCGGACCGCGGCAACCACATCGTCGTTTCGGCCATCGAACACCATGCTGTCCTGCACGCAGCCGAGGCATTGATCCCAAACGGCTTCGAGGTGACACTTGTTCAGCCTGACGATCATGGCGTGATCTCGCCTGCGGCAGTCGAGGCTGCGCTCCGACCTGACACCTGTCTCGTTTCAGTCATGTTGGCGAACAACGAGATCGGCACGATTCAACCAATTCGAGAAATCGCCGCACTCGTTCGAGATCGCGGCATCACCATCCATACTGATGCCGTCCAGGCCGCTGGGACGCTTCCACTTGATGTCGATGCACTCGGTGTGGACCTGCTGTCGCTTTCAGCCCATAAATTTTACGGGCCAAAGGGCGTCGGCTTGCTTTACATTCGCCGGCGAACGCAGATTGCCTGGCAGCAGCATGGCGGTGGACAGGAAAGCGCTCGACGCGGCGGGACCGAGAATGTGCCGCTGATCGTCGGGATGGCGGCGGCACTCGCTCTCTCCGTTGACGAGATGGACGAGCGCAACGCCAGAATTCAGCGCTTACGCGATCGCCTCATCGAGGGCATTATTGAACGAGTCCCTGATGCGCGCCTCAACGGTCATGCAACGGACCGGCTTGCGAATAACGTGAATCTGTCGTTTGCGGGCGTCGAAGGCGAAACGATGTTGCTGAACCTCGACATGCTCGGAATCGCAGCGAGTAGCGGCTCAGCCTGTTCAACGGGATCGACGGAGCCGTCACATGTTCTGACTGCCCTCGGCATCGGGCCAGAGGTTGCACGTGGTTCACTGAGACTAACACTCGGCAAGGACAACACAGAAGCCGAGGTCGACCGGGTTATTGTCGCAGTCGCCGAAACGGTCTCACGAGTACGCTCGCTCGCGAGTTCTACAGCGTAGACGCACTGTCACTCCTCCGACAACGGCGGTAACTCGTCGAGCGACGCCAATCCGAAGAACTGAAGGAAACTCCCGGTCGTGCCATATTCGACCGGATTACCGGGCGTCGACCTCCGGCCAAGCGGTTCGACCAGTTCACGGGCAACG
Organism: Thermomicrobiales bacterium; assembly: GCA_041751795.1. Taxonomy (GTDB): domain Bacteria; phylum Chloroflexota; class Chloroflexia; order Thermomicrobiales; family CFX8; genus JBBECJ01. Next base: position 9,040 of record JBGSWU010000306.1, on the reverse strand, counting down.
AGGGTTGCAAGAACTCCACTCGAATCGACGCCGCGTACTGCCTCGATTTCTGAACGCGTCGCTGGTTGCCGGTAGGCGACCAAGGCAAGTGTTTCGAGGGCAGCGCTCGATAGTTTGACCGTCCGCTCCATCCCGAGCAAGCGCGCGATGGGCTGACCGAATCGGGGGGCGGATACGAGTTGGACGGTATCTCCGTCTCGCTGGAGGAGAATACCCCGTTTATCATCTCGCAGTTGGCGGTCGAGAAGTTCCAGACCGCGTTTCACGTCAGACAGACTCCAGCCCAGCGATGCCGCCAGTATCGATAGATCCTCGGCACTTCCCGAGGCAAACAGCAATGCCTCGATTGCGGCTGCTGCTTCCTCAGGCGACTCGACGGCGAAGTCAAGGGCCGTCTGATTTGTGATGACGGGCGGACTCATGCGTCACCTCCACTTACGGGGGCAGCGGCGAGCGCGGCCGCAGGCATCACGTGGATATCGGTGAACAGTCCCTCCTGCTCCACATGCACTTCGCCACGTCGCCACAACGCCAACAGCGCGATGAAACCAACCAGCGTCTCGTCACGGTCGTTGGAGCCAACCATATCGGTGAAGCGCGTCCGGTGACGAACGGACGCGATCCTGCTCCGCAAGCGGTCGAGCATTTCCCCAATCGTCACGATACGTCGAAACGCCGCGACTTCTGGTTCAGCGCGCACTCGTGCCAATGATCGAAGCATCGCTCGCCGGAGGTGACCGAGCGGCGGCGGCACGAGGACAATCTTCGGAGGCGGCAATTCGCCATTCGGTGGTCGGCCAAATGTCCGAAGACCAGAGCGTTCGAACTCGCGAAATTGTGCTGCAGCGTGTTTTGCACGCTGGTACTCGCGCAATTGCTCCGTCAGATCATCGACATCTGGATCGATGTCGACCACCTCTGGGCGCGGCAGCATAGCTCTCGATTTCAACACGAGCAACCGCGCAGCGACTCCAGCAAACTCGGCCAGCAGCACCGGTGGAGCGTCGTCGAGAGTAGACAGATATTCGAGGAATCCATCAGTCACTGCGACAAGCGATAAGTCCGACACTTCAACGCGCTCACGCTCGATGAGTCCCAGTAAGACATCGAGTGGTCCTTCGAACGATGGAAGCCGAAGCTGATAATTGGCTAATGTCGGAACGGAACCGTTACTCTCCACCGCGTCCCCTCAATGACTTGCAGCATTATCGGCTGCGATTAGCGCCGCAATGAGTGGATCACCATCGGTTGAATGGCTGTCGTGGTTCCTGATCAACTCGCAGCACCGTTCGGAACCGCCAGCAGCGCGCACCATGTTCGATCCAACCGACGGATGATGGACGCTCAACCAGAGACCGTGCCTAAGTCCTCCACCGTCAGCAGCTAACCGCGTGAGCGAGTCTGGCGATATGCGCCGGACAACGACGTGCAGTACTCGGTGAATCGCTCGAACGCGGCCTCTGCTATCAGCTTTTCCCACATCATGAAGCAGCGCGGCCATCAGGAGGTCTGGATCGTTATAGCCCGCGTCAACGAGCAACGAGTGAACTCGAAGATGGTGCCAACGATCGAATGGAGTCAACCGCGCCTGGAGCTGCCACAACAGACCAGATCCCACCAACGTCTGAAGCTCTGCATCCACGGCCGGATCGAGCCGCGTGGTGATCGATTGAAGAAACTGGTGTGCTCGCCGTCGAGCGACGTCCAGCCGACGCGAGCGGGGTGTTATCAAAGCGGCATCAGTCGAGACATGCATCAGAATAGTGATGTCCCAACGATGGTGGATCGGAGAAAGTCGAAGACTGGAAAATACATCGTGCCGATGATGTCACGCCCACCACGCGCAAACTGGCGGTTGAAGATGATCAGGACGAGCAGCGCCGCGAAGGCATACTGTTCCATTCGTGCGAAATACGGATACCAGAAATTTGGCAGGAATCCTGCCAGAATCTTGGAGCCGTCAAGTGGCGGAAGCGGGATCATGTTGAACGCAGCGAGCAGCAGGTTAACGAAGATAAACTGTTCGACGAGTACCGCACCATATCCGGTCGGCTCGATTCCGCCAAAGCGAATTGGCAGCACAACCAGCGTCGCCATCAGGACATTTGAAATTGGACCAGCAGCCGCAGTGATCGCCATGCCGGACTTATGCCCACGAACAAGATTCGGGTTCACAGGCACTGGTTTACCCCAGCCAAACGCTGGCCAGCCGATCGCGATCATCATCAACCCGAGAAAACCAATCGGATCAAAATGCTCGACCGGGTTGAGGGTGATTCTTCCGAGCCGGGCGGCAGTCGGATCACCAAGTTGATACGACGTCCACGCATGTGCGAACTCGTGGACGGTGACCGCCACGATAAGTGTGATGATCCTCGCGAGTATGACGTCACTTTCAAGTGATGTACCGAACATGAGCGGCGAGTGCCCTTCAGGAGGTGACCAACGACTGAATCATGAGTAAACACTAATCCACAAAAAACGGGGAGGGCAGCCTGCCCTCCCCGATCGCGTTCAAGTTATGGTGTTAGCAGTTTACGCGGACGCAACCGCCTCTGACGATGTCAACGAGCGACCGATCTGCGGTGCGCCGTCTGCCCCCGAGTTCGGGTATAGGTGACATGCGACAAAGTGGCCACCACCCTGGTCAACGAAGATGGGATCGATCTGTTTGCAGACCGGCATCACGTATGGACAGCGGGTGTGGAAGTGGCAACCAGACGGCGGGTTGATCGGGCTGGGCACATCACCAGTGAGGATGATGCGCTCGCGTCGCTTTTCAACGATCGGGTCAGGAATCGGCACGGCCGAGAGGAGCGCCTTCGTATACGGATGGAGCGGATCCTCGTAGAGCGCATCCCGATCCGCCAGCTCGACCAGTTTGCCGAGATACATCACGGCGATGCGGTCGGAGATGTGACGCACAACCGACAGGTCGTGGGCAATGAACAGGTAAGTCAGGTTGAACTGCGACTGAAGATCCTCGAGCAGGTTGACAATCTGCGCTTGAATCGACACGTCGAGTGCCGACACCGGCTCATCGCAGACGATAAAGTCTGGGCTGGCTGCAAGGGCACGGGCAACACCGATGCGCTGCCGCTGACCACCCGAGAACTCGTGTGGGTAGCGATTGGCGAAGTATGGGTTGAGACCCACCGTCTCCAACAGTTCCTGGACGCGTCGGTTTCGCTGATCGCGTGGGACCAGGTTGTGAATCTGCATCGGCTCCGAAATGATTGAGCCAACCGTCATTCGCGGGTTCAGCGACGCATACGGGTCCTGGAAGATCATCTGCAAGTAGCGGCGCATCTTGCGCATCTCGCCACCATCGACTTTCGTCAGGTCGCGTCCGTTGAAAATAACCTCACCACCGGTTGGCTTGTAGAGTTGGAGGATTGCGCGGCCGGTTGTGCTCTTGCCACATCCGGACTCGCCAACCATTCCGAGAGTTTCACCACGCCTCACATGGAAACTAATGTCATCGACGGCCTGGACCGCGCCGACCTTTCGTTGGAAAATGATGCCTTGTGTCAAAGGAAAGTGCATCACCAGGTTCTTGACCTCAAGCAGGACTTCGCCTGTTTGGGCGCCGTTGCTGGCTTGCGCGCGCTCTGTAGTTGTTGACATGTGCTAAACCTTCGGCCCTTCTTTGCTGACTTCCTCCCAGAACCAGCATGCCGAGCGGTGACCCGCGTTGACCTCAAGCAGCGGCGGATTCTGCTGCTCACATTTTTCGCGCGCGTAGTCGCAACGCGGGAGGAACGGGCACATGTCCGGCAGGTCAATGAGGTCGGGTGGCATGCCGCGAATTGGATCAAGTTTGGTCTTATCAGCCGCGTCGAGGCGTGGAATCGAGTTCAGCAGGCCAACGGTATACGGGTGGCGAGGATTTGCGAACAGTTCTTCGGTGTCGGCGGTTTCGACAATGTGTCCGGCGTACATGACGTTGACACGATCCGTCATACCGGCGACAACGCCGAGGTCGTGGGTAATCAGCATGAGTGCCGTGTTGTGCTCGATCTGAAGACTGCGCATCAGGTCCAGAATCTGCGCCTGAATCGTCACGTCGAGCGCCGTTGTCGGCTCGTCGGCGATCAACAGCGTCGGGTTGCACGAGAGTGCCATCGCGATCATTACGCGCTGGCGCATACCACCGGAAAACTGGTGCGGATACTGATCGACGCGCTGCTCGGCATTCGGGATTCCGACCATATTGAGCAATTCGATCGCGCGCTGGCGCGACTGAGACTTGCTCATGCCCAGGTGGAGTTCCAAGGTTTCGCCGATTTGCTTGTTGATATTCAGGACCGGGTTGAGCGACGTCATCGGGTCCTGGAAAATCATCGCGATTTTGTTACCGCGGACGCTTCGCATCTCTTCGTCGCTCATCGTGAGGACATCATCGCCCTCAAAATGGACCGAGCCGTTCACGATCCGGCCCGGCGGCGTCGGAATCAGCCTCATGATCGACATGGCCGTGATGCTCTTGCCGGACCCTGACTCGCCCACAATACCGAGCGTTTCGCCCGGCATGATGTGGAACGACACATCGTCGACTGCGCGCACGACCCCGTCTTGTGTGAAGAACTGAGTCTTCAGGTTCTTCACGTCAAGTAGCGGTTCCATCCCTGCTCCTTCGCCTCCCGCATCAAAACCCCCGGGAAACCAAACACGCGCCTATTCAGATCCACCGATTCCATATCTGACCACCCGATACCTACCCCTGCAATTGGTATGCGGGTGTCCGGTCCGGAGACCGGCATCGATTGTTCACTCAATCTACGTCCAGGAGATCGAAACTGGTCTGAAATGGCGTTGAATCGAGTATAGCACGGTCCAAAAAACCTGGTCAAACATGTTGTTTTCGGGTTCCGTGAACGCTCACGGTGCAGGATACCATCCCCAACCCGATTCTATGCCGGCCGAACTGGCACTTTCGTCAATAGATGCCCGTACTTTGCGTCCTGACCCCGAACGCAGGCGAAGAAAATATCCTGGATCGACTTGGTAATTTCGCCGCGCTGACCGTTGCCAACATCCCGACCGTCGATGTTACCGATAGCTGCGACCTGAGCGCCCGTTCCACAGAAGAATGCCTCATCGGCCACGTACAGTTCCGAACGGTCGATCTCGCGTTCTTCGACAGGGATACCCGCGTCACGCGCAAACATGAAGATCGAGCGACGAGTGATTCCTTCGAGTATGTCCCCTGTAACCGGGCTCGTGATGAGCGTGCCGTTTCTGACGATGAACAGGTTTGCACCACTGCCTTCAGCGATCTTTCCGGCTGTGTTGAGCAATATTGCGTCGTCAAAGCCAGCCTCCTCGGCCTGATCTTTGGCCAGGCTGGAGTTGATGTAGCCACCAGTGATCTTGCCCCGGCTCGGAATGATGTTGTCAGCCAGACGGACCCAGGAGGACACGAGCACCCGTAGCGGTTTGTCCATCGCGAAGTAGTCGCCGAACGAAATGACGTAAATCGCGATCTCATCTCGAATGCCGTTCAATCTCGGCGTCAGTTCCAGACCAGCCTTATAGATGAATGGGCGGATATAAATGTTTGATCGTGGGTTGTTCTTGGCAACGAGATCCTGTATCACCATCGCCAAGCTGTCGGCGTCGACGTTCAGACGAGAGCGCAGAATACGACCACTGTTCATCAACCGTCGCGTGTGATCGGGCAGGCGGAAGATGTTGATCGACTCCTCGGATACGTCAAGGTAGCCGCGAATACCTCCGAAGGCACCAGTTCCGTACTGCAACGCGTGCGTCGCGATACTGACTTTTGCTTCCTCGGAGGGAATGATGTCCCCTTCGAAATATGCGTATGGCTGAAGTGGAATTTCGACCACGACCCTCTCCCTTTGTTGACTGCGTGAGCATCCACGATGCTCGCCGATTCGTACCAGGGAACGACGGTCGTCGGCATCACGATCCGCGCCATGTTCCGAAGACGGGCGCATTCTAGCACAGACGTTTTTCCGTTTCGTCACAATACGTCGTTGACGGAGATGATGTTGCGTTCGTATAACTGCGCGGCTCGTGAAAGGGGTCGTTGTTGGCAGCATCGGATCGACAATATTGGGTGAGCTTCCACCGAATCTCGGGCGTTGGTTCAGCGCGAATCAGTCGCCTGTTGGAACGGTTCGACACGCTCGAAGAGGCATGGAACGCGAACGAGCGAGACATCCGCGCGACAGGTCTGCCGTCAGACGTCGTATCTGCAATCGTGACCGGGCGTCAGAACATCGATCCCGAGCGCGAGATGATCCAACTCGATCGTCACGGTGTTACTGCTTTGACACTCGATGATGACGACTATCCACGACTGCTGCGACACATTCCAGTTCCGCCACCGGTGCTCTACGTTCGGGGAACCCTGCTTCCGACCGATGAACTGGCCATTGGTGTCGTTGGCACTCGCCGCGCAACAGGATATGGCACCGATATGACCGCCCGCATCAGCCGTGGCCTCGCCGTCGCCGGAGTCACGGTCGTCAGTGGGCTGGCACTGGGAATCGACACCATCGCCCATCGAGTCTCGCTGGACGCGGGTGGACGGACCATCGCCGTGTTCGGTTGTGGTCTGGATACGATCTACCCGCCTCGCAACCGGATTCTTGCGGAGCAGATTGTTGAGCAGGGCGCACTCGTCAGCGAATATCCTCTGGGAACAAAGCCCGATGCACGCAACTTCCCGGTGCGGAACCGAATCATCAGCGGGCTGGCTCGCGGAGTCGTCGTCATCGAGGCACCGTCACGAAGCGGAGCGCTGATCACAACAAGCTTCGCTGCTGACCAGGGACGCGACGTGTTTGCAGTACCCGGATCAGCACTGTCCGCCGCCAGCGCCGGATGCCACGAACTCATCCGTAGCGGCGCGATGCTCGTCACCACTGCCGAACAGATCCTCGACCACCTTGATGTCGCGAGAGTTGAAGTCCAGACCCAGGCGCGACTGCTGTTACCTGAAACCCCCTCCGAACGACTGCTCTACGGGATCGTTGGTGCAGAACCGCGTCACGTCAACGAGCTCTCAATCGAAAGCGGTCTGCCGATTCACGAGGCAAGTGGCACACTACTCGCTCTGGAGTTGAAGGGACTCGTCCGGCAAAGTGGAGCACAGCACTACGTCCGGGCGTGATGACCAGTACGAACGGGGACATCGACATGACCCACGAAAGCAGTTTCCACGCGATTGTCCCGGCCGGAGGCAGTGGCACCCGGCTTTGGCCACTCAGTCGAGCAAATCGACCAAAGTTTCTGCTCCCTCTTCCGGGTCCCCGGACGATGATCCAGGAAACCGTCCACCGACTGATGCCGCTGTGCGATCCGCAGAACATACTGATCATGACCGGCAGTGCACACGCTGGTGAAGTGCTCCGTCAACTTCCTGACCTTCGCTCTGACCAGATCATCGTCGAACCGATGCCACGCGGCAGCGGTCCCGCAATTGGACTCGGCGTCGCGATTGCTGCCAAAAGAGATTCGGACGCCATTGTCGGCTCCTTCGCCGCCGATCACATCGTCAACGATCAACAGCGATTCAACGCGGCGGTTCGGACCGCGATTGAAACGGCACGCCAAGGCTACCTCGTCACGATAGGTATCCAGCCAGGTTACCCGGAGACCGGATACGGCTACATCCGCTCCGGTGGCGCACTGGGCGAATCCGATGGAACGATTGTCTCCACAGTCGAGGAATTTAAAGAGAAGCCGGACGTTGAAACTGCTACGCGTTACGTCGAGTCGGGCAAGTATCTCTGGAATGCCAGTATGTTCGTCTGGCAGGCCCGTACGCTTATGGAAGAACTCCGTAAGCATCTTCCCGAATTGGCGGATGCAATCGAAACGATCGCTGCCGTGTGGGACACCCCAGACCAGGAACGCGTCATGGCCGAAATCTGGCCCGAGATTCGGGATGTAACAATCGACAACGGCATTCTGGAAAAGTCAGATCGTGTTGCCGTTGTGCCAGGAGATTTCGGCTGGACGGACCTCGGCGATTGGCATGGTTTCGGAACCGTCGCCAATAGTGATGCAGCGTCCAACACCGTCATTGGGGCAGAGTTGCTCGCCAACGATGTGCAGGGTGCGGTCGTCGTTGGGAATGGCCGACTTGTGGCGATGCTTGGCGTACGCGATATTGTTGTTGTCGACACAAGTGATGCATTGCTGATCTGCGACCGCAGCCGTGCGCAGGAGGTTCGAGACCTCGTGAGTTCGCTCAAGCAACAGGGGTCGACAGACTTGATATAGTGGAATGCACTGCATGAAACGTGTACGTACATTGGAACCAGCCAGGGGATCATGACAGCAGAAAAACCAAAACGAACAACCAGCGCGACGAAGGCCACACGATCGACAACGAAGAAGGCAACTTCGACCAGCGCTTCTCGGAAAAAGAGCACGACATCCTCAAAGACCAGTACGTCCCGATCTACTGGATCGCGAAAGACGTCGCCAGGCGGCAAACTCGTCATCGTTGAGTCACCAGCCAAAGCGCGTACGATCGAGCGCTATCTTGGTCGTGGATACAACGTCCGCGCCTCGATGGGTCACGTCCGCGATCTTCCCAAGAGCACCCTCGGGATTCGGGTCGACGGAGACTTTGAGCCAACCTATCGAGTTCCGAACGACAAGTCCAAGACAGTTAAGGAACTGAAGGCGCTCGTCAAAGATGCCAGCGAAGTCATTCTCGCAACCGACCCCGACCGCGAAGGCGAAGCGATCGCCTGGCATTTGATTCAGGCGACGTTGCCCGAAGGTGGAAACGTCAGCAGGGTTGTCTTTAACGAGATCACCCCTGATGCCGTCCGAACGGCAATGGCGAATCCAAGGCCGATCGACATGGACCTCGTCGACGCGCAACAGGCGCGACGCGTTCTGGACCGATTGGTCGGCTACTCGATCTCGCCGTTGCTGTGGAAAAAGGTCAAGCGAGGCCTCTCTGCTGGTCGGGTCCAGTCCGTCGCGCTCCGGCTCGTCGTCGAGCGCGAGCGCGAAGTTCAGGAGTTCGTTCCACGAGAGTACTGGTCGC
>JBGSWU010000305.1:0-4045 GCA_041751795.1 Thermomicrobiales bacterium | reverse complement strand
GAATTGCCATTGAACATCGCACCGGCACGCTCGCGATCGGTGAAGCCAGTGTCGTCATCGCTGTCTCCTCGGCCCACCGTGATGCAGCATTCGAATCGGCAGCCTATGCGATCGAGCGCATCAAGCAGATTGTGCCAATCTGGAAGAAAGAGGCTTACGACGACGGCGAGACGTGGATCGGCAGCGAAGCCGACTACCAGGTCGAAATTGGCCGCGTACCGGGGAACCAATCGCCCTCATGATCGTTCAGCATTGACAGACCTGACTCGTCCGCTGGCTGAAGGGATAACCACAGACGAGCGGGGGCGCACCATTCAGTGCGCCCCCGTTGCCGTATGGACATTGGATGTTCAGGATGCTCGGTTAACTGCCGATTCGTCAATCGAGGACTCATACGACGGTGTATCCAGGTCCTCGAGTGAGGTGATCTGAGCGACAGTGACGTCGACGGTGACAGTACTGCCACGAATAGAGCGAATCTGTTCGACGGCGATTCGTTTGCGCGATCCTATTGATGATGCGATCCGAATGACAAGTGAACTCAATTGTCCACGTCGGTCGAGTTCGAACCGTTCGACGGTTCCTATCGCTTCTCCAGCAACCCCGACAACATTCATAGATTGGTTCAATCCTCACGGCATCCGCGTCGTCTGGTACCCTCGCCGTACCTCGCCGCCGGTGCACGCGTCCTGACGCATCATTGCGCCCGATATCCATTGACTATAACGCAGTCGCGCAGTCCGGTATTCCCACGCACGAAGTTGCGAGGAAACAGAACTGCACAGAACACATGTTCGCACTCTTCGTGCCACGATTGGTGTTTCAGTGGGTTGCTGATTGGCTGCCCTGGCATTAGAGTGTCGCGCATATCGGCTTCCCGGAGGAGAGAGGATTCAGGCAGATGACGACGCTCGACCAATTGATGAAAATGGTGGACGATGCCAGTGACGAGGTCATCCAGCTAACGGGTGATCTAGTACGGATTCCATCGGTCAATACCGGACGCAACGCCGAACCGCCGTGGCCGCCAACCGGCAAGCCTGCACCTGGAGAACCGTATCCAGAGCCGATCGTACCGCACGATTCGTCTGGCACCGTACGAACTGGTGACGAGTTGCCGGCGGCGGAACTTCTGCGCGACAAACTTGCGGCAGAGGGGATCGACTCGCAGATATTCATCCCAGGTGAGAATCGCGGCAGTATCTACGCATCACTCGGCAAGCAGGGGGCGCGTCCGAAACTGCTGCTGATGTCCCACCTTGACGTCGTTCCAGTCGAAGACGCCGGTCAATGGACCCATGGTCCGTTCTCCGGCGATATTGTCGATGGAAGACTCTGGGGGCGCGGCTCGTCGGACATGAAGCAGATCGTCGCTGCCGAGGCCATGGCGCTGATTATCCTGAAGCGTGCCGGTGTGTCATTCAAGGGGGAACTGGCCTTCGCCGCCTGTGCCGATGAGGAGTCGGGTGGGGCCTACGGCTTCGGCTGGATGGCGCAACACTACCCGGAACTGATGCGAGCCGAGTTCGCCGTGAATGAAGGCGGTGGCGCTGCGACGCACAAAGGCGATCGGCTGATCTACCAGATCAACACCGGCGAGAAGGGGCGGCTGGAAATCCGCATCCACATCCCCGGTCGTGGGTTCCACGCCTCGCAGCCCTGGAAAGCGGACAACGCCATCTACAAGGCCGAGGAAGCGATTCGTCGAATCCGCAATTACGAACCGGAAGTTTCAACCGACGTTGAGATCTTCCGCCATCTCGAAACGTTGGCAGGCATCACCGAGGCGGCCACGCCCGAAAACATCGACCGCATTCTCGCTGAGATCGGAAAGACCAACGACAGCCTCGCGTCGTATCTGAAGGCAGCCAGCCGCATGACGCTGGTCGCGACAATGATCCAGGCAGGCGTGAAGTCCAATTCGGTCGCAGAAAGTTGCCTGATCACCTGTGACGTACGCTCCCTCCCACACCAGAGCCCTGCCTACGTCAAGGAGCAGCTTGAAGCGCTATTGGCCGGGATCAATGGTTTGACAGTCGAAGTCATCGAAACGTCGGTCTCGAATGCATCAACCTTCGACCACGAGTTGACCGACCATGTCATGGCGGCGACGAAGAAGGCGGTTGGACGGGATGATCTGGAGTTTCTGCCAGGCATTACGGTTGGCTTCACAGATTCGCGCTTCGTCCGTCCACTCGGGAACATCGCCTTCGGGTTCATGCCGAGCCATCCCGATGCCGATCCGTCAAAATCGGGCGCCCACAACATCAATGAATCTGTCGACCTGAACTCCATCGTCAACATTACGCGTTATCTCGTCGCATTGGCGTGGGAAACGGTCGTCGAACAGCAGTAGGTATGACGGCGAACGCATCCGGCCCCGAGTTGCAACAGCAAAACTCGGGGCCGGACGCACACACTCTGCGCCTCGTCCCTACTGCCTCCGGCCCACACTGACCCAGACACCAACGACAATCAGCAGCATTCCGAGAAATCCGGTCCAGGCGAGGCGCTCATCGAGAAAAACCCAGCCGAGAATGACGCCGACGACCGGAATGATGTATGTCACGAATGAGGCAGCCGTCGCACCCATCTCAGCGATCAGCGAGTAATAGACGACGTAGGCGATTCCTGTTCCAAACGCGCTGAGGATAATCCAGCCAGCAATGTCGGTCGCCGCGAGCCTGTCAACCTCGATCCAGCCAGTCATGAGCGCGACAGGAGTGATGACGATTGCGCCAATCCCGAGTTGCGCGGTGACGTTCGCGAGCGGATTCCCACGCACGAACCGGCGAGCGTAGGCGAAGGCGAAGCCATAGCAGAGGCTGGCTCCAAGGAGCGCCAGTTCCCCAAGACCTCCTGAACTTTGGACATTGAGCACCGACCGGCCAGTCAGGAACGCGACACCAGTGATGCCGAGTGTGATCCCAGCCACCCGATTCGGGGTGATTCGTTCCATTCGGAACGCGATGGCGGCGATCAGGAGCGTAAAGAGTGGAATCGCAGCGTTCAACACGGCGGCCAGCGCCGATGTCGTGTGCTTCTGGCTCCAGGCGATCAACCAGAACGGCAACAGGTTGCCAAGCAACGACATGATCGCGAGGTGGCCCCAGACCGAGCCCCAGGCTGGTAGCGATCGCCGCTGCGCCAGGAGAACTGCACCCAGCGTCACGGTACCAAGCACCATCCGAACGGCGATGATCGTCACCGGATCTGCTGCGTCGATCAGCAACTTGATAAAAAGATAGGACGATCCCCAGATCGTCCCGAGCACCAGCATCGAGCTAAGCTGGCGCGGCGTCACCCCACCAGTGCTGATTGTCCGTCCTGCCACCCCGTCGTCCCCCTTGCCACCGACGATGATACACATCCGGTTCGCGGTCGCGGTGAACCTGCTACGATCCAGCGACGTGCATGGTCTGCAATCAGACGAGGAGCTCGAACGTGACAACCAATTTCGACGCGATTGTGATTGGGCTCGGCGCGATGGGGAGTCCAGCAGTCGCGAACCTCGCCCGGCGAGGACTGCGTGTACTTGGACTGGACATGTTCCCCCCTCGTCACGATCAGGGATCGTCACACGGTCACCATCGGATGATCCGGCGAAGCCACTGGCAACCGGCATTCCGGCCACTGGTCGATCGGTCGTTTGAGAGTTGGAAAGCGTTGGAGGACGAGACCGGTCAGAACATCATGAATCTGATCGGTGAGGTGTCGATGACGTTGCCCCGAGAGGGAGCGCGTTATCACGAGGCAGGCATCGACGAGTCATTTGGCGGCTCACGGGAATTCCTCGATCACCAGCAACTCGCCGAACGATATCCCGGTTTCCGACCGACCGACGGCATGATTCTCTCCTACGAGCAGGAGGCAGGATATCTACGGCCCGAGGTTGGGATCGACGCGCACCTCGAGGTTGCGACCCGCCACGGCGCGACGATTCAGCGACCAGAAGAAGTCGCCGGTTGGGCTGCGGATGGCGACGGTGTTCGAGTGACGACTGATGCCGGCTACTACCGTGCAGATCGCCTCATCATCAGCGCCG
>JBGSWU010000304.1:0-9308 GCA_041751795.1 Thermomicrobiales bacterium | reverse complement strand
ATCGACGCCAGCGGCGTCCGCATCTCATGCGACAGCATCGACACAATATCAAGCTTCAACTCAGCGGCTTCGTCGAGCAGGCTGCGATGCTCATCGGCGATACGCTGCCGGGTGACGACGGCGGTCGCAAGAAGGTCGGCGATCTGCTCCAATTTTCGCTCAGTGGTGCTGGATGGAGTGATCCCGGCCAGACCCGTGTCGATGAAGATCGCGCCAATCAGCCGGTTGTCGTGTCGCATCGGCACGCAGACCTGATGCAACCCGCCAATCTCTGGTGGGCGAACCTGCAGGTTCATTGGATCGATCAGGACAACCTGATACGTCGTTTGGACATTGACGGCATTCGCAATCACCTGTGGCGCGATTTCAACGAGTTCATCAACCGTTCCGGCGGCGAGAAACGCTCGACACAGGTCAATCAACCCGGCATCAGGATCCAGTTCCGTCGTGTTCCGCGAGTCCAGCACGATGATCCATCCCAGCACACTGCGTCTACCGACGAATCGTACCGACGCGACCCCCACTTACCCTAACGCAACATCCAACGTCATCATCACGACGAAACCGAGCAACGTTCCAGTCGTCGCGAGATCGGTGTGAATCCCGTTCTGTGACTCGGGCACAAGTTCCTCGATGACGACATAAAGCATGGCGCCCGCTGCAAACGCAAGCGCATACGGCAGGATGGGACTGATAACGACGACTGCCAACGCACCAACAACGGCTGCGACTGGCTCAACCGCTGCAGAGAGTTGGCCGTACCAGAAACTCTTCAGGCGAGAAACACCCTCCCGTCGCAGGGGCATTGCGACAGAAAGCCCTTCCGGAAAGTTCTGCAGCCCGATTCCAATTGCGAGCGTCACTGCACCGGCCAGCGTCGCACCGTTTCCGACATCCACTCCACTCGCCAGCGCACCAAATGCAACACCGACGGCGAGCCCTTCCGGGATGTTGTGCAGGGTAATCGCCATCACGAGCAGAGTCGTCCGCCGCCAAGCCGTCTCAACACCTTCACTCTTACTGGACGGCTGGCCGAAATGCAGGTGCGGCATGAACTGATCAGCAACTCGCAGAAATGCTCCACCCAGAAGAACGCCAACGGCTGCGGGAATCCAGGCAGCCGGCAACGTATCCGACTCTTCTGCCAGTTCGATTGATGGAATCAGGAGTGACCAGACGCTGGCGGCGATCATCACACCGGCTGCGAAGCCGAGCATTGTATCCAGCAAGCGTCTGGACATCTGCCCGAACAGGAGAACAATAGCCGCTCCAAGTGCTGTCACGAACCAGGTAAATCCACCCGCCAGCGCTGCCTGCGCAACCGGATCAAGATCCCGAAACCAGTCGATCATGTCGGCCTTCCCGTGCTGCACCCCGCGTGGCGCGTGCGATACTGCCACACAATGGTTGGTCAATATGGGTGCCACGAATCCACGATCGTGACCGTATCCATCGAGAGGGATACCAATGGACAATCGAATCGAACCGGGACCCGGGCAGGAATCAGTCTGGGACTATCCGCGACCACCACGCGTCGAGCCATCAGATCGCCGAGTGCGAGTGATCGTTGGCGACACGGTAATTGCAGATTCAACCCGTGCGGCCCGGGTTCTTGAAACGAGCCATCCCCCCGTCTGGTACATCCCGCCCGATGACGTCAGGATGGACCTTCTCGACAACTCCGATACAGCCACGTTCTGCGAGTACAAGGGGACAGCCAGCTACTGGATGCTTAAGGCCAATGGTCAGGTCATCGAGGACGTTGCCTGGAGTTATGAGCGACCAACACCCGGATTCGAGGAGTTGCGCGGCTACCTGGCGTTTTACCCGAATCTCGTCGATGCCTGTTACATCGACGAGGAACTGGTCAAGGCGCAGCCCGGCCAGTTCTACGGGGGCTGGATCACATCCGAGATCGTTGGACCGTTTAAAACACGGGGATAGTGGGGATAGGGAACGGAAGACGTATGGCAATCACCTTCGGAATGCATGTCGGCCAGCAGAACATCACAATCGACGAACTGCGACGGCTCTGGACAACTGCAGACAACAATGGCTTCGGCTGGCTCTCGGTCTGGGACCACTTCTACTGCGCAACGAGCGACGAGGACCCACACTTCGAAGCGGTCGCGCTAATGGCGGCGCTGGCGTCCGAGACGAAGAACATCCGCTTTGGCTGCATGGTCTTCGCCGCGCCGTTCCGGAACCTCGGCATGCTGGCGAAGTCAATGATCACGATCGACCACCTGTCCGGTGGGCGAGTCGAGTTCGGACTCGGGGCTGGTTGGCACGAACCCGAGTTCCGCGCGTTCGATTACGAGCTGCTCGGAGTCAAGGAACGACTCGACCGGGTCGAAGAGGCGATGGTCGTCACGCGCTCGTTCCTCGACAATGAGGTTACCGATCACCACGGTGAGTACTACACCTTCAACAACGCCTACATGAACCCCCGGCCGCTCGGCAAACTCCCGCTCTGGATCGGCGGGCTCGGCGAAAAGCGGACAGCACGGATGGCAGCGAAGTACGCCGACGGCTGGAACATTCCGTATGTCGGCCCGGGCGCGTACGCCCACAAAGTCAACGTCCTGAGGGAGTGGTGTGAGAAGGAGGGCCGAGACCCATCCGAGGTGACGACAGCCACCCAGCTCGGCTTCTTCATGGCCGCCTCCGACGACCCGAAGGTGATGGCCGCTGCTGAAGCCGACATGAAACAAAAAACGCCGCACCAGACACCCTCGGGACAACTCTCAGGCAGCCCGTCTCAGGTCATCGAGCGCCTAAAGAAATTCGAGGACGCAGGAGCCACCGCGATCAACATCGCCTTCCGCCCACCCATCGACTGGGAAGCACTGGACGTCTTCATCAGCGATGTCATGCCCGAGTTTCAGTAGGACGGGACTGGGGATTCGGGAAACGGGATTCGGGGTAAGTCCAATTACCAACCCCGGATCCCGAATCCCCAATCCCGTTTCCCTAAACCAGTTCGGCTGTCACGTTGTGCGTCACATTGCCCTTCATCGCAGTCGATACGGGGCAGTTCTGACCCGCGCCTTCTGCGGCTTCCTTGAAGGCAGCGGCGTCCATGCCGGGGACGGTACCGCGCACGTGCAGATCGATCGTCGTGATCTTCGGCCCGTTGTCGAGCGAGAAGGTGCACTTGGCGCTGACCTCGAGCTTCTCCGGCGCGTTCCCGGCTTGAGCCAGTCCGTTCGAGAGCGCCATCGCGAAGCAGGCCGCGTTGGCAGCGGCGATCAGTTCCTCAGGGCTGGTTCCTTCTGCGGTTTCCGCGCGGTTCTTCCAGGTCACGCCCAGATTGCTGATCGCGCCACTACCAACATCGGTGATGGTGCCCTTGCCATCCATCAGGCTGCCGTTCCAGATGACGTTTGCTGTCTTTGTCGTTCCTGCCATGAACAATCCTCCATCTTCGCTGCTCATCCGTACCTGCAATCAGCGTACCGGAGTTGCCGTAATGGGGCAACGGCAGGCAGTTATCCCTTAACGTATGCCAGTTTCTCAGCAACCTTGCCGTCGCGTACGGTAAATAGATCGACGCCGCGGACATGCCCGTCACCCCATGAGTACCGCCAGCGGACGACGCAGCGGTCGCCAGCGGCGAAAATCTCCTCGGCGTCGAAGTGTGCATTCGGCGATCCTGCGAAGAACTCGGACCAGAACGCACGCACAGAAGCCTGGCCTTCGTAACGGGTACCATCCGGAAACGGAGACGTATTCTCGAAGACGCAGTCGTCAGTGAATAGCGACATGACTGCGTCAACATCGTGCTGGTTGAAAACCTCGTTGAAACGGTCGATGACGGCTAATGTGTCGATCTCTGCCGCCTGATGAGCCACGTGCTACTCCATTTCAATGACAGCTAGTCAGCAGGTCAGTGCATATGGTTGACAAATTGGGGATGATCGTCCCTTTGCTCCTGTGACTTTCGGGCCTGTCCGATTCACGATCCCTCGTGCATGCTAGTCACCGGTCGTGTTGGAAGGCAGAGTCTGGAATGAATAGTCTCCTCATCTGCTCACATTGCGAAGGCGCTATCTCACGGGTAACGCGCACGTGTCCAACGTGTGGCGCGGTGACCGGGCGCGACCGGCGAAGAGGTGACGAATCCTGGCATGACACGATGCCACAAAGCACATTCCTGATTGTCATCGATGCCCTTCGCTCTGGTCCCGGCAGGCATCACCACGATGCGACGCCGCTCAAGGACGTCGTCCGCCACTCATAGCCAGGAAGCGTTACTCGTCGAAGACGGCAATCGTGACGCGGTCATACCTGGCAACTGACGTCCCCAGGAAACTCTCGGCAAACACCCCCCAACTACCGGTGGCCGACGCACCGTCGGTGATCGTTCCGATCTCGATGTTGTTGACGTCAAAGTAGAGCACGTCACCGTCAACGCTCAAGAACAATTCATTAACCTCAAGGAACTCGATCGAACCTTCCGGGACGGTAAACAGTTGCGTCCACTCACTGTTGATCGAGACATGGCATCCGGCCCGACCGTCAGTCGCCAGCCAGCAGACATAGAACGTCCATGTTTCGTCACTGTTGGCCATCGAGCGACCAACGACACCGACTGCGCCTTCGCCCTGCATTCCAGCCTCGATGAGGATCATCGCGTTGCCGAGATCACCTGTATCGATCGCATCCATGTTCTGCCAGGTGGCTTCGGGAACCGCCAGCGTGTAGATCCCGCTGTCGACTGCCGCAACGATGCCGTAGTCAGATTCGCCGATGAAGAATCGCACCGCCGCCGGGTCGTCGAACGTCTCGTCAACAACGACAGTGACACCATCGTCTGCCGCCTCGGTCGGCGTTTCCGTTGCTTCTTGAACTCTGACCCGTGGCGTTGGCGTTTTAGCGATCGGTCGCGGAGTCGTCACAACGGTCACTGGCCGTCGGGTGGGTGTCGGTTCGCTGCTTCCCACCGTCGATGTGGATGCTGGCTCGATCCCACTTCCACCTGGCTGACGGGATGCAACAGCGGCTGGGCTGCCGTCACTGGTTGGGCTGGCCGGAGTTGTCGCAGCAGGAGATGATCGAGTCGTCGGAGAAGCGCTCGCCCGCGCAGTCGTCGGCGTCGTCTCGTCATCGTCACCATTTCCACCACCACAAGCAATGAGTGACACGATCAGCAACATGCCCAGCAACCACCGCATCGGTTCCGTCCTTTGCAGCATGCATCGAATATTTCTGTAACCTCAGTATATGCATGCAGAGGACGGTGCATAGAGTTACGAATGATCGGACCTCGCATCCGAGTACGACGTCGGTCAATACTCTATCGACGAACCAGCGATTTCCGGGGGAAGGCCATACCGTGCACGATGTCGTCCGCATCTGGTTTCCGCTCATTCGCCCATTCACACTCACTGCCGCTGCCATCCCGGTCATGGTCGGCGCAGCGCTTGCTGGCTGGGACGACGCCTTCCGGTGGGATCGCTTCGTCGCGCTGCTCCTGTGTGCCATCCTCATCCAGGCGGCAACGAATATGCTCAACGAGTACTTCGACTACCAGCGGGGGCTGGATACCCACGAATCGGTTGGAATCGCCGGGACAATCGTCAGAGGTGATCTGAGTGCGGCAGCCGTCAAGCTCGGGGCGATCGTCTCGCTGTTCGGTGCGCTCGTATTCGGGCTCTACCTCGTCGCCGTTGTTTCTCCGTGGCTACTGGCGATTGGCGCAATCAGCGTCCTCGGCGCATACATCTATTCAGGTGGCCCGAAGGCTGTTGCCTGGACACCATTCGGCGAGGCCGAGGTGTTTGTCCTGATGGGGCTGCTCCTCGTTGGTCTCGGCTACTACGTCCACACCGAAACGATATCCACGGGTGTGCTGATCGCCGCTCTGCCGGTGTCGTGTCTCGTTGCAGCGATTCTGCTCGGAAACAATATCCGTGACATGGAAGGTGACGAGGCAAAGGGTCGCCGGACGTTGCCGATCGTCTGGGGGCGCGTTGGAGGCATCGCGATCCTGATGGCGCTCATCTTCGGCTCGTATCTCCTGCTGGTCATCGCAGTCCTGGCTGGCGCTGCTCCGTGGCTGGCACTACTGGCGTTCGCGTCGCTGCCACTGGCCCCGCCGATCATCCGCCGCTTCCGGGCAACAACGATCCCAACCGCCCTCCATCCCGCCGTTAAGGGTATAGCCCGCCTCCACATGGTTCAAGGCAGCCTGTATGCGTTAGGTGTCACAGTCGCGGCGCTGGTGTGAGTGCTGAACAACTGAAAGACAATGTGACGATGAATGCAACGAACCCAGGAATGCTCGAACGCAGCAGCGTCCCCGACAAGGCTTCCGCCATCAACGCCATGTTTTCCCGCATCGTTGGCCGCTACGACCTGCTCAACGATCTGATGACAGCCGGGCGACATCGCTACTGGAAGCGAGTCGCTGTCCGTTCAGCAGAGCCGACCGGGGCGGACGCCCTTGATCTCGGGACGGGAACGGGCGACATCGCGCGGGAACTCGTCCGCCAGGGAGCGCGGCGAGTCGTCGCAGGGGATTTCGTGCCGGCGATGCTGGAGGCAGCCGAGGAAAAAGCCCGCAAGGACGGGTACGATTCGATCCGCTTCACGACTGCCGATGCCCTCGACCTTCCGTTTGCCGACGCCACGTTCGATTGTGTCACGAGCGGATTCCTGATCCGCAACGTCAGCAATCCGGAACTCGCGTTTCTGGAAATGCACCGCGTGCTGAAACCAGGTGGGCGAGTCGTCTGCCTTGAAGGATCCCGCCGCGACGATCGGACTGGACGCGTGCTCAACCGGGCATTCGGAATCAGCGCTCGTATCCTCGGTCGCGTCGTCGCTGGTGACGCCGATGCCTATGCCTACCTGCCGGACTCCGTCGCTGGATTCGCCAACGCCGACGAACTCGCGGCGATCATCCAGCGCGCTGGGTTCGAGCACATTCAGTATCGACGCTATGGCCTGGGGTTGATCGCAATACACCGTGCACGGAAAATCGCGTGATCGACGATCACGTCGACGCATAGACGGCGCGGGTCATTAAGCCAATCGCGACCACCGTCAATCCAAAGCCAACGAACGCCCAGCGACGAACGCCAGACGCGTCGCCAGTGTCGATCAGCCGCTGCATCCCTGGTCGTAGCGCGCTATCACCGATTGCCATCAGCGCAACGGCGATCACGATTGACGTAATGACGATCATGCCCCACTCACCGCCGAACAGGTTCCCATATCCCCGCGTCCTCCAGATCAGGAGGGTGCCAAAGAGCATCGTAAATGCCCCAATCGTGCTGACGAACCGGGCCACGCCGATCGCCAGCCGACCGACCCATGCATCCCGGTCCCGTTCAAGTAGTGGAATAACCCAGAATGCCAGTGTGAAATACCCACCGAGCCACATCGCACCGACAAGGACGTGCGCGAAGCGGACCAGCCATGTCAGCGTCGTTTCCATCGCACGCCTTCCGGTCGTTCAACTGCCCAGTCCCACCAGGAGCGATGACCGACCAACAGCGTGGGCGACCTGCTGATGCACAGTGTGACAGTGGCATATGACGTGCCTTTAGTGGGGCCGCGGTTCGATCGTCACAATACGAATGGTACGAAACAATGATGCGCAATATGTTTGGTCCAAAAACCTTCAAGGGTGGGCGAGTTCAGGTTTGGGGGTGCTCGCCAGGTTGCCTGCTTCTTTCAGTTGTCGTTTCGGTCGTCCTGACCGTTGTCCTGAACCTGCTCCTGGGTGCCTTTTAGGGCCGGGTAGCGCGAACTGTCAAAAACGCTGTTACACTCGTGACCGGAAGAGCGCAATCGTCTTATCCGCTCAAGGCACTCGTGCGCGACACCACCGCGAACGCGTTTACTGCAAGCACCCGGGCTGTCGATATTCCAAAGGGCAGCTCGGGGTTCTTCGGGGTGAAGGTGAGGGCCGCGTGTCACGCTACGGATTCGTAATCGACCACCGTCGCTGCATTGGCTGTCATGCCTGTACGGTGGCCTGCAAGTCGGAAAACGAAGTCCCGGTCGGTGTTTTCCGCACCTGGGTCAAGTACACCGAAAAGGGCACATTCCCAAACACACGGCGCTTCTTCACCGTTGAACGCTGTAATCAGTGCGACAACGCCCCATGCATCGACATCTGCCCGACGAAGGCGCTCTACCGTCGCCCCGATGGAATCGTCGACTTCGACCCTGGCCGCTGTATCGGCTGCAAGTCGTGTATGCAGGCGTGCCCATACGACGCTATCTATATTGACCCGTTCACCAACACTGCCGCAAAGTGCAACTACTGCGCGCATCGCGTTGATGTCGGGCTGCTACCAGCCTGCGTCGTCGTCTGCCCCGCCAAGGCGATCATCGCTGGAGACATCGACGACCCAACCAGCGACATCCACGCTCTCATCTCTCGCGAACAGGTCAGCGTCCGCAAGCCTGAACAAGGCACCCAGCCGAAGGTCTTTTACATCGGTGCCGACGACGCCAGC
Organism: Thermomicrobiales bacterium; assembly: GCA_041751795.1. GTDB lineage: Bacteria > Chloroflexota > Chloroflexia > Thermomicrobiales > CFX8 > JBBECJ01. Next base: position 834 of record JBGSWU010000304.1, on the reverse strand, counting down.
CTGACACCTGAAGCGTTGACCTGGAGCAACAGCTATCTCTGGGGCGAGCTACGCGAAGATGGCAGACCAACTGAGGCAACAACCGCCGAAGCCTGGCAAGCCGGACCAGCCGACTCCACCGTCGTCTACGATGTCCACCACCCGAAGCCCTGGGGCTGGAAAGTTGCCACCTACCTTTGGACGAAGTCTATTGCAGCCGGTGCGCTGCTCCTCGCAGCGATCCTGCTCATCTTCAACTGGGGAGCCGACGGCGACACGCTCAACGTCGCCGCACCGATCATCGCGATACTCTTCATCACTGCAACCGCCGTCCTGCTCGTCGTCGACCTGAAGCGACCAGAACGCTTCTGGTTCCTGTTGACGAAACCGAACCCGACATCATGGCTCGTCTGGGGAGGCTACATCCTCGGAGCGTTCGGCGGCCTGGCAGCCCTCTGGCTGCTGGCCGCAGCCGTTGACCTCGACTTCCTGCAAGGAATCGTCATGGCGCTGGCCGCGCCAGTCGCGATTGCGACCGCTGGCTACACGGCCTTTCTATTCGCCCAGGCCGAAGGTCGCGACTACTGGCAGTCGCCGCTGCTCCTGCCACACCTGATTTCCCAATCGGTCGTCGCCGGAGCTGGCGCACTGCTGATCGCCGGTGCGCTACTCGACGCCGGACGCGAAGACATGCGCCTTCTCGCTGCCATTCTCGGCATCGGCATCGCCGCAACGACAGCGCTCATGGTGATGGAACTCGGTGTTCCGCACGTCAATGCACATGTCCGCCGCACCGTCCATCTCATCACCGACGGGCCATACCGCAGCATGCTCTACGGCGGCGTGCTCCTGATC
>JBGSWU010000303.1:0-3431 GCA_041751795.1 Thermomicrobiales bacterium | reverse complement strand
ATCACGGGCCGGGACGTATACCCGTACCATGACCTCGATACCGCGATCCGTTTCCTTCAACCGGTTCGAGTGTTCGAACTTGAAGTCATACCCACGACCAAAGCCCAGATCGCTCAAGATCAACTTCGTGTCAACACCCTCTGGAACGGTCACGATCATCTTCGTCGGTCCGGTTACTTTCAGTGGTGCGAGCAATGGTCCCGAGACAAAGACATCCGCTACTGTACCGTTGAGAACGACGAGTGGATCGGTTCGGCACCAGGCGCGGGCTGCATCTGCCGATGGTGCCATCACAACGATCGCAAGCATCACGACCGTCAGCGCAACCAGCAGGCGGCTACCGATCCGGAACCGCAATGCTCCATCGCCAGGGCTACGTGCCATTTCTTGTGTAACCATTGTCACCTCCTAAATCGCAGCGTTGCTATAGGTGCTACAGCAACGATCCCAGACTGCCTGTCCGTGTCGTATAGGTAATGTAGCAGTGGGTCGAGTCCTACGTAATGCACCAAAAGTACTACCGAAGACAAGTCCTTCGCAGGTACCCAACTATTTGGAATCGTTGTCCGGCAGCCATTTCCAGATCGTCGCGAAGGTTTCTTCGCTGAATCTGCAGGTAGAGACTCGTCCAGAACTTCGACCGGAAGTACTATGAAGTTCCTGAGGGTAGAAGCGACGATTAACGGGGGAAATGATGAACGATCTAACCTACCGCAGTGCACGAGAACTCGCTCAGATGATTCGAGAGGGAGCGGTCTCAGCTGTCGAGGTGACGGAGGCGCATCTCGAACAAATTGCCCGGCATGATCCCGCGCTCAACGCGGTCATTACCCTGGACGCGGACGGCGCATTGGAACAGGCGCGTGCTGTTGACGCGCACCAGTCGGATGGTGCGCTACGTGGCGTGCCGATCACCCTCAAGGACTGTCACGAGACTGCCGGGATGCGAACAACGTCGGGGTATCCGCCGTTGGCCGACTACGTTCCGGCAACTGATGGAACCGTCGCCCGACGCCTTAAGGACGCCGGTGCGATCGTTCTTGGCAAGACGAATGTATCCCCGCTCCTGGCCGACTCTCAGTCAGACAACGAGGTCTTTGGTCGGACTAACAATCCGTGGGATCTCAGCAGGACGCCTGGCGGGTCGAGCGGAGGCGCTGCTGCCGCCGTCGCAGCGGGATTTGTCCCGTTCGACATCGGGAGTGACATCGGTGGGTCGATCCGGCAGCCATCGCACTGTTGCGGCATTGTCGGAATGAAGCCGACCGAGCGTCGTGTCTCCAACCACGGGCACATTCCCGACCTGCCGGACCAGATACGCGGTGCGCAGTACATGAACAGCATCGGCCCGATGGCACGTGATATTGATGATTTGGCGTTGGTCCTTTCGATTATAGAAGGCCCGGATGGATTTGATGTCGACGTCCCGCCGACGCCAGCTGATGGGCTACCGGCGTTGCGAGACATCGACCTTGCCGGAATACCGTTTGCCTTCGCAACGTCGTTTCCCGGTCTGCCAGTGTCGGCTGCGACAAAGTCAGCGATCGAGCGCGTTGCCTCGTTCATCGCCGATGCCCATGGCCAGATCGACGAGCGGATTCCCGACATAGATTTCGACGAGCAACTTGACGTTCGCGCGACACTGCGCCGTTACGTCCGTATTTTCACCGAACCGGCAGGCGAGTCGCTTTCTGCCGAGGACTACTTCGCCGCGCTGGATCGACGAGAACACTTCGTCCGCGCCTGGCAGTCGTTTCTCACCAATCAGATCCTGATCTGTCCGGTCATGATGACGACGGCGTTTCCCCATTGCCCGAGAGATACCTCAGTGACGGTCGATGGCGTCGAGTACCCGTATTCGTACGTTGCTGATTACTGTCGTCCATTCAACCTGACTGGCCAGCCGGTCGTCACGATACCGGTTGCCCGCGACGACGATGGGCTTCCAATTGGAATCCAGATTGTCGGGCCGTTGTGGACGGACGCACGGCTGCTTGTGATCGCGAAGGCTATCGCAACAATCGTCGAGCCGATCGGTCGGCCAACCTTGTCGTAATCCTCCTCATTCAACTGATCTCTGACGAATGGTGCGTCGCCCGGCCCGGTCATCCGGGAGAGTAGTCGTTTGTCTGGTGATTGGCAGGACTGACGGCTAATTCCGAATGCGACCGTTGGGTCTGGGTGGACCGGTGACACATTAGGCAACATGAAACATCCGTTGGAAGCGTGCTAACGGTAATGTGTCAGCGCGATTGGTGACAATGACGTGCATTCGCGAGCACTCCCGACGACGAAACGCGACGCGCAGAACGCCAACTATCCATTTGTCTCCGAGGGACTTCCGGTCTTTGTCGGAAGTGCGACGGTACCCGAGTCCCGCCGCCGCAAGCTGCTGATTCACACCGCATCATTGCTAGCTCTCGCTGTAACGATTGTCTACCTCACCTGGCGGGTGACTGTGACGATCAGTCCCGATGCGTGGCCATTGGCATTTGGGCTCTTCGCTCTCGAATTGCATGCATTTCTTGGGTTGATTCTCTTTACGTTCTCGCTCTGGGATGTCGACAGCGTGCCCCCAGCGCGACCTGTCGAGGACGTTCCCGGCAAAGTCGCTATGCTGATTCCAACCTATAATGAAAGTGTCGATGTCCTGCTGCCGACAATCGCAGCCGCAGTCGCGATACGTGTCCCCCACGAAACATGGGTTCTCGATGATGGGCGACGGCCGGAGATTCGACAACTCGCAAATGCGCTTGGTGCATCGTATTTGACCCGTGATGACAACGAGCACGCTAAAGCAGGCAATATCAATAACGCCCTCGATCACATCGACGCAGATTTCATCGGTATCCTCGATGCTGACCACGTCGCGACAGCAGATTTCCTGAGCCATACGCTTGGATACTTTAATGACCCCGACATTGCGCTCGTCCAGACCCCTCAGGATTTCTACAATGTCACATCGTTCGAGCATGACGAATTGCCGGACGACATCGGGAAGCTCTCTCACGAGCATAAGCAGATGTACCATGAGCAGACACTCTTTTATCGAGTCATTCAACCGGCCAAGAATCGCTGGGGCGGAGCGTTCTGGTGTGGAACGAGTTCGGTTGTTCGTGTTTCCGCACTCCGAGAGATCGGTGGTGTTGCGACCGACACGATTACCGAAGACATTCATACGACCGTGCGTCTCCATCGTCGCGGATGGAAGACGGTTTATCACAACGAAGTACTCGCGCGAGGGCTAGCGGCCAGCAGTGCCGACCAGTATCAGTTGCAGCGCTATCGATGGGGAACCGGGGCGATGCAGCTCCTCAGGACCGAGAACCCGATGTTCGTTTCTGGTCTGACCATTGGTCAGCGCATCACCTATATGAAGACACTCGTGGGCTGGTTCGATTCCTGGCGTACGATGGGTTATCTGCTGATGC
>JBGSWU010000302.1:0-15393 GCA_041751795.1 Thermomicrobiales bacterium | reverse complement strand
TACTTCGTACTCGGTTCCGGCGTTCTCAGGGTGTCGTTCGAAGATGGCGCGTTCGAAGTACTGAACGTCACGCCCTCCAACCTCCACCACCTCAGTAAGCGGATAGCCGAAGATCGCGAGACCACCATGCGTTTCCCAGTAAGTCGCAAACGTCGTGCAGACATTATGTTGCGTGACGCCGTAGTACACGCAACCATCGACCGGGGCTGCAGGTTCGGCAGCGGCGAGCAACGGATTCGCATTTGGCAACGAGTCATACGGGAACGCTTTCAGCAGCAACGCCGGAACAGCCTGTGCCGTCGCCAGCAGCGAATCGTCCGGGAAGGCTGGTTGAAACTGGAATGCGCCACTCTCGTTCTGGAATATGAGCAGTCCCGCCAGCAGGTCACCGAGCGGCAACGTCGACGGGTCGTTTCCCGCTGCGACGAACGCCTGGATTGCCAACGCCGTCGAGTTGGCGTCGCCACCTGGGTCGCCGACAGAGAACGCGTCGTAGGAGATTGATCCGTCCTCAGCATTCTGGAGTGACGCCAGATACTCCAGACCACCGTCGATTGCTCCACGATCGGCATCAGCCGCGACGAGTGCCTGAATCGCCATCGCCGTCGTGTTCGAATCTCCCGTTCCGGCGATGGGCTCACCATTAAAACCCCACGAGCCTTCGGGAGTTTGAGCAATCAGGATCGCGTCGATCGCTTCGTCAGAAATCGGGACGCCCTGCGAATCCAATGCGAGGACCGCAAGCGTGTGGCCGAAGAACGATGTGCCATACCAGCCAGTTTCGATGTTGAATCCCTGCTCGATCGCGCTAACAAGATCGACACCATCGATAGCGCGTGGATTCTCACCCGCGACATGGAACGCGAGGACCAGTTTTGCTGCTCGTCCGGGATTGGCCGCTTCCTGCGCAGCAACCGATCGCAAATACCCCAACAGGCTGGCATCGGCTGCCGATCGGATCGTGCTGGGATGGATGCCAGCGGCTGCAAGTGCATAGGCGACATCGGCGCTGACGCTGGCATCACTTCCACCACCGAAGGCGGAAAAACCACCATCCAACTGCTGCTGGGTCCGCAACCAATCGAGCGCGGCATTGGCAGCGACAGGCTGCGGCACTGCCGCCTGCGCCTGTTGTGTCAGCCCTGGGGTGACAGACAGCGCCAGCACCATGATGAGGAGCAAAACGACGGACAGGGACCTCCCGTGACGATTGACCAAGTGATTCCCCTTCCAATCCGGCCGCGCCCTGGTCCGGGACGCAGACAGCAAACTTCACACGGCGATCAGCGGCCCAACGGTGTCGTCCGGGTGGATCGACAACCTGGCGGCCAGCATCAGTCTGACGACTGAAGGCTGATCGCGATTTCGAGCATGTGTGAAAGGGAGGTCGGTTGCCTGACCATCCCAGCTCACTCGTGCGCGAAGCGAACCGGAACGGCAACGGCAGGTGACCTGGCTCCGCGCATAATGCGCGTTACAGTTGCGGCACAGCACCGGTCTTTCACCGGTTTCCCCCTGTGACCTCGCCTACGATAAGCGAGTACCCGCTGCCGGATTCTGGGTTTTCGCGCCGGAACACCGACGCTGGAGGTAGTCTGTCACGCTGGTGATGCATCGTCAAGACACAATGACAATTGGCGACATCGCTATCGTCTTGAACGCTTCACTACACTGTAATGGGGTAGTGGGCAAATCTCGTTTGGCGGACCTGCCGCTACCATTCATGAGAATCAGCAAACGATTGGCTACACGATATGCAGGCCGGGCACACCACTTCACCATGACACCCACACTTTGGATCGGAATCGTCGTCATCGTCGGCATCCTCGAAGTCGTTCGAATTGGGATGACGACCTACGTCCTCGTCCACCTCCTCGAAAGCCGTTCGTTGCGGCGCGAAGGAGAGGAAACGGGACTCGCTCGGCGTTCGCTGCAATCCGCCCCGCTCCGCGCACAGCGAGAGTTCCTGCTTGACCCAACCCTGACCGCGCTGCGATCGGCGATGGACGAGGTTGCGACAGGACGGGCGGGTCCCGGTATCGATCGCGCCATCGACGCGCTCGACCGCTACGCGCTGACACTGGTTGACGAGCGGAGATGAATCGATGAGCGCGTTCTTTGTCCTCTATGCGCTGACGATCAGCCTCGAACTGATGCTCAGCCTGATCATGGCGATCTTTCTCTACCTGATACTCGCACCAACTGGCAGCAGCCAGGAGGCACAGCCAGGGGAACCGCGGCGAACACGACCGATCGCACGAACGGTCGAAGGCGCTCTCGGCGATGCCTTCGCCACGGTGTCTGAAGGACGCGACGATCTGATGACGCTGACTAATGCCCGCGCACTCCTCCAGCAGTACGCCCGTGAACGGCACGATGGGGAACGTCCCGCCTCCTGAGCCACCGCTGGACAGATCACGATCGAGCGGTGACGATTCACCGAACGAATTCGGACAATGAGGGTGAGAGGGTGACGAGATCGATGGAAGGAACATCCTACGAGCCACCGCGCTGGGACTGGGAGCGACGGGAACCAGCGGAACTCGGACTGGACCCGGAGCGGATCGCTGAAGCCGTCGCCTTCAGCGCGGCGAACGAGAACGAATCGATGCCGCACCGGCTGGCTGAGTTTTACGAGCAGCGCATCGCCGAGGATCCGTGGGAAAAGCCGATCGGTCCCTATCGCGATCGCGGTGCGACAAACGGGCTGATCACCCGCCACGGCTACATCGTCGCTGAGTGGGGCGACACTGCACGGGTCGACATGACGTTCTCGGTTGCCAAAAGCTACGTCGCAACGATGGCTGGGATTGCCTGGGACGCGGGTCTGATTCGTGACTTCAACGATCCCGTCCGCGAGTACGTCACCGACGGCACCTTCGACGGCGACAGGAACCAGTCAATCACCTGGCACCACCTGCTTCAGCAAACCAGCGAGTGGGAAGGCACCCTTTGGGGAAAGCCGGACCTCGCCGACCGCCGGATGGGGCGCGAGCGAAACCTCAACGCTCCCGGCACCTTCTATGAATACAACGATGTCCGGGTCAACCTGGCAGCCTACTCAATCCTGCGTACCCTTCGCCGCCCACTCCCAGAGGTCCTGCGCGAACAGGTCATGGACCTGATTGGCGCCAGCCACACCTGGGAATGGCACGGCTATGACACATCGTGGATCACAATCGATGGCCACCATGTCCAGTCAGTCGCCGGTGGCGGCCACTATGGTGGAGGCGTCTGGGCCAGCACGCGGGATCACGCTCGTTTCGGACTGCTACACCTCCGACGCGGGCGCTGGGGTGGGCGGCAACTGCTGTCCGAGGCGTGGATCGACCGGGCAACAACACCCGGCGAGGTCAACCCGACCTATGGCTACATGTGGTGGCTCAACCCTGAGCGGCAACTCTTCCCGAGTGCGCCGGAATCCAGTTTCTTCGCCCTCGGCTATGGCCGCAACGTCATCTGGGTCGATCCGGAGCACGACCTGCTGACAGTCGTCCGCTGGACCGATCCTGATCGGTTCGATTCGTTCATCGAACAGGTGCTGACAGCCGTCGTTGATTGACGATCGCTATTCGGATTGAACGAATAGTCATCCTTGGCTGGTATCGTTCATCATTGGCGTGACCGGGCAAACGGGAGTTCCCAGCCTCGATGGATTGCGGCGAGACGCAGCCCAAAGCAGAGACTCGCGCCGGTCAGTGCGACAATTCTGGGCGGAAGTTCAACCAGATCTCCACAGACAACGACAGCGGCTCCCGCCAAAGCGGTGACAGCATAAAGTTCAGAACGCAGAACCGTTGGCGGCCTGGACACGAGGATATCGCGCATGATTCCGCCGCCGGTGCCAGTCAGGACACCGAGGAGGATCGCCCCGATCGGATCAACGTTGAACGTGAGTGCCTTCGACGTGCCAGATACCGCGAAGAGCGCCAGTCCAGCGCCATCGAAAATGAGAACCGGGTGCTGCAGGATCTCGATGACGTGATGCCAGCGGAACACGATCAGCCCGGCCACGCATGACACGACAATATAGCGCCAATCATTGATCGCTGCCGGTGGGATTGCCCCGATCAGGACATCCCGGAGGACTCCTCCAGCCGTTGCCGCTACAATCGAAACGACAAGAATGCCGAAGAGGTCAAGCTTGAACCGGACACCTGCCATTCCTCCACTGATCGCGAAGACGAATGTTCCGGCCAGGTCGAGAAGCAGTAGAAACGTGCTCACCGTCGTCTGGTCGTCCAGCACGAAGCCTCCCCAACGTCCTTCTCGTGTCGACATCGCGCGTGCGCGATGCCGAAATCGTTACCGCGATCGGCTTGAACGAACGATGCCGCCACTCATTCGGCGTGATTATGCCGCCTGTTTCATTATCCTTATGATGTTGCGTCGCCCCAGCAGCGATCAATGTCGCGCGAACGCCTCTGCTGGAACACTCAATTGGTGCGTCGATCCGCCATCTCGAATCGGTGCCAATCTCGAAAGCGTGTGATGCCTGTGACGATTTCACCTGCCAGCTACATTCATCGATTGCCAGACGGCATCTCCGCCTGCCTCTTCGATCTCGACGGTGTGCTCACCCAGACAGCCATAGTTCACGCCGCGGCCTGGAAAGAGATGTTCGACGCATTCCTGAACGATCGAGCCCGACAGTCAGTCGACCCGTTTCAGCCCTTTGAGATTGACACCGACTACGTGATGTATGTTGACGGCAAGCTACGGCAGGACGGTGTTCGCTCGTTTCTGGCCTCACGCGGCATCGTTCTCCCCGAGGGTTCGGCGGACGATCCGCCAACTGTAGAAACGGTTCACGGCCTCGGAACACGCAAGAACAACCTTGTCCAGACGATCGTTCGGAGAGATGGCGTCGATACCTACGAGGGATCCGTTCGATTCGTCGACGTCGTGCGGGCTGCTGGACTTCGTACGGCAGTGGTGTCGGCGAGCAGGAACTGCCAGATGGTGCTGCGCGCAGCAGGGATCGAGCACCTGTTTGAGGTTCGTGTCGATGGTGTCGTCGCCGGCGAACGAGGACTGCCTGGCAAACCCGCCCCCGATACCTTTCTCGCCGCCGCCGAAATGCTCGGCACCGCTCCGGACGGGTGCGCCGTGTTCGAAGATGCCGTTGCAGGCGTTGCAGCCGGTCGGGCCGGGGCGTTTGGTCTGGTCGTCGGTGTCGATCGTGTTGGACATGGGGACGCACTGCGCCGCAACGGTGCTGACATCGTCGTCACTGACCTCAGCGAACTGATGGAGGAGCAATGATCGAATCTGATGTGTTCTCGATTGAGCCATGGGCGGTGACTGAACCAGTCCTGCGCCTCGATCTGCTGGCGCAGACGGAGTCGATCTTCGCGCTCTCAAACGGGCACATCGGACTTCGGGGGAACCTCGACGAGGGCGAACCGCACGTCACACCCGGCACGTACCTGAACGGCTTCTTCGAGTCACTGCCAATGCCATACGCCGAGGGTGGCTACGGCTATCCCGAGGAAGGTCAGTCGATGATCGACGTGACCAACGGGAAACTTTTCAGGTTGCTCGTCGACGATGAGCCATTCGATGTTCGATACGGAACCCTGCAACACCATGAGCGCGTGCTCGATTTGCGTGACGGTGTCCTCCGGCGCAACGTGGAGTGGAGGTCACCAGCGGGAAAGTCGGTCAACATCCGCTCGACTCGCCTCGTCTCGTTTGTCCAGCGCGCGGTCACGGCGATCTGCTACGAGGTTGAAGCACGCGACGAGCCAGTCCGGATTGTTCTGCAATCCACACTCGTCGCGAATGAGCCAGTTGATGAGCGAAGTGCTGATCCTCGCGCAGCAGCAGCGTTGCGCGCTCCACTCATTTGTGAATACCACGCCCAGCACGGTCTCGAAGTCGCTATGGGACACCGGACTCGGGCCAGTGGGCTCCGAATGGCGACCGGCCTAGACCACCTTGTCGATAGCCCGGCAGGAACACTCATTGAATCGGAAAGCGAACCGGACCTCGGCCGTGTCACATTCAGCACCGAACTGGCACCTGGCGAAAAGCTGCGGGTGGTCAAGCTGCTTGCCTACGGTTGGTCGAGCGTTCGCTCAATGCCGGCGCTTCGCGATCAGGTTGACGCGGGACTCGCGGCAGCCAAGCGTGTCGGCTGGGAAGGATTGCTTGCCGGACAGCGCAAGTATCTCGATGACGTCTGGGACCGCGCCGATGTTGAAGTTGAGGGCGACCCGCAACTACAGCAGGCGGTGCGCTTTGCCCTCTTTCAGGTGGTTCAGGCTGGTGCCCGGGCAGAGCAGCGGGCGATCCCGGCTAAAGGACTCACCGGACGCGGCTACGACGGACACTCGTTCTGGGACACCGAAACCTACACGTTGCCAGTGTTGACCTACACGGCGCCGCATGCGGCTCGCGACGCGCTCAGCTGGCGACACTCGACGCTAGATCTCGCGAAGGCACGAGCGCGCGAACTGCGTCTGGCGGGTGCCGCGTTCCCGTGGCGAACGATTCGCGGCGAAGAGTGTTCCGGTTATTGGCCAGCCGGGACGGCGTCGTTCCATATTAATGCCGACATCGCCGACGCTGCTCGCCGGTACATCGCCGCGACCGAGGACATCGAGTTCGAACGCGGACCCGGCCTTGAACTACTGGTCGAGACTGCGCGACTCTGGCTGGCGCTCGGACATCACGACGCAGAGGGGGCATTTCGCATCGACGGTGTGACCGGACCAGACGAGTACACAGCGATCGTCGACAACAACGTGTTCACGAACCTGATGGCGGCTCGCAACCTTCGCGTTGCTGCCGAGATCGTCAGCCGTCACCCAGACCGCGCTGCAGAGCTTGGCGTCGATAACAGTGAAACGCGCTCCTGGCTCAGGGCTGCCGATGCGATCGTCGTGCCGTTCGACGAGGAGCTTGGCGTCACGGCGCAGTCGGAAGGGTTCACCCGCTATCGCCCATGGGACTTCGAGGCGACACGTCCCGACGAGTACCCGCTGCTCCTCAACTACCCCTACTACCTGCTTTACTCGAGCCAGGTGATCAAGCAGGCAGATCTCGTCATGGCGCTCTATCTCTGCGGTGATCGTTTCGATCCTGATCAGAAGCGACGCGATTTCGAATACTACGAAGCCATCACCGTCCGCGACTCGTCGCTCTCGGCGTCCATCCAGGCGATCATTGCTGCCGAAGTCGGCCATCTCCATCTCGCCTACGACTACTTCCGCGAAACGTCGCTCGTTGATCTTCATGACCTGGCGGGCAATACCGCCGACGGGCTGCATCTCGCGTCAATGGCGGGTGCATGGCTGGTCGCAGTCGCCGGGTTCGGCGGGATGCGTGACTACGGCGAGACGCTACGGTTCGCTCCGCGGCTGCCCGAGCCCCTGACCCACTTGTCGTTCCGGATGATGTTCCGGGGACGATGCATCCGCGTCGATGTAAACTCCAACCATGCCAGCTACACGTTACAGTCGGGCGAGCCAATCGACGTTCTCCACTACGACGAAACAGTAACCGTTTCGCAGGGTGAGACGGAAACCCGCACGTACCCTGCACTCGTCGAGCCGCTACCGGTCACGCCACCGCCTGGACGCGACCCATGCCAGCACGGTGTCGGAGCAAATGGCCGAAATGGACGACCGATTCAGACGCGCCAGGATCAGTAACCGCCAACCGCCGAGCGTTGGCGTGGGAGACTCGCTGCATCCTGGACAACCTCCGTAGGGAGAGGGGCAATACTGTCGCGCGCCTCATGGCACCTGAACTATCGCCACAGCCGCCGCTCGATCATCTTCTTGCCCTCGTCAGCCCACAAGACAATGCTCGCCAGCGCTACGCAGGAGAGCCAATCAAACAGCGATATCTGGGTCGTACCAAAGGCGTCGTTGAGGAACGGCAACTCAACGACGGCGACCTGGAGGACGACCGACAGCGCGATCGCTCCCCACAGCAGCGGATTCGTGAAGAGGCGATGAAACGCGCTCGTGCGATCCGAGCGGGCGTTGAAGCAATTGAAGAGTTGTGCGAAGACGAGCGTGGTGAAGGCCATCGTACGCGCTTCGACAATCTCGCCTGATCCGCCCAGCAGCCCACCCTTCAGCCGCAGGTCGAGCGCTGCCAGCGTAACGATCGCCATGACAAAGCCAACGAAGACGATACCGACCCACATCTCTCGATCGATGACACGATCGGATAACCGGCGTGGCGGGTATTGCATGACGTCGTCGGGCGGGGGATCGACACCCATCGCGAGCGCTGGTGCGCTATCAGTCAACAGATTGATCCAGAGAATCTGCGTCGCAAGCAGCGGCACCGCGACAGCCTCACCGGTCGCGTCGAGGCCAATGGCGCTGGCGAAGACGATGCCGAGCAACATCGTCATCACCTCACCGATGTTCGACGACAGGAGGAAGCGCAGGAACTTTCGGATGTTGGCGAAGATCGCGCGGCCCTCACGGATGGCAAGGACGATTGTGGCGAAGTTATCGTCGGCGAGGATCATGTCCGCCGCTTCTCTTGTCACGTCCGTGCCGGTGATTCCCATTGCTACGCCGATGTCAGCCGACTTCAGCGCGGGGGCATCGTTTACTCCGTCGCCGGTCATCGCGACGATGTTCCCGTTCGCTTGCAGTGCCTCGACGATTCGTAGCTTGTGTTCAGGTGCGACACGCGCGTACACCGATACTTGCCGAACCGCTTCGATCAATCCCTCGGTATCGAGCGTTTCAATCTCAACTCCCGTCAGTGTCGTGGCACTTGAGCCAACGATCCCGAGGTCCCCTGCAATTCGTGTTGCCGTCCGGGGATGATCGCCGGTAATCATGATGACGCGCACGCCTGCCGCAGTCGCCTCGCTGATCGCGGTCCGGGCCTCCTCGCGTGGCGGGTCGATGATGCCGACTAATCCAAGATAGACGAGATCATGCTCGATCGATTCGCCCTCCACTGTTCGCTCATTGTCGGGGAGTGGCCGGTAGGCAACCGCCAGCGTACGCAGGGCGTCATCGGCGAGCCGGTCGACGGTTGCGAGGATGTCTGCCCGGCGTTCGCTCGTTAGCGGACGGATCTCGCCAACGGCTCGTTCAGCGATGCAGCGGGAAAGCAGGACATCAGGCGCGCCTTTCGTGACGACAGCAACACCAAACTCCCCGTCATCGTCGGCTTCCACCGTGCTCATCATCTTGCGCTCGGACGTGAACGGCACCTCACCGACGCGACTGAACCGCGATGTACGAGCCTGGGTCAGCCCCGCGATCTTCGCCTCGGCAACGAGGAAGGCACCCTCGGTCGGATCACCCTGTATCGTCCAATCGCCAGCATCCTCACGCAATATAGCGTTGTTGGCCAGGCAGCCGCCTGTAAGGACTGCGTGGACCTCTGTCAAAAGGGACGGATCGTTGAGCGGCCGCCCAGCAACGGTCAGTTCCCCTTCAGGCCGGTAGCCAGCTCCAGTGACATCGACGTCGCCCGAAACGGTGACGATCTTCTCAATCGTCATCTCATTTCGGGTCAAAGTGCCGGTCTTGTCCGAGCAGACGACCGAGGCCGACCCGAGCGTCTCGACCGACGATAGCCGTTTCACGATCGCATTCTGACGGGCCATTCGCTGAACGCCGAGGGCGAGCACGACAGACAGCACGGCGGGTAGCCCCTCGGGAACCGCCGCGACCGCCAGCGACACACCGACCAGCATGACAGCAACGAAGTCGGTTGGCTCTTCAATGGTTTCTGTCAGCAGGATCGCCGTCACGACGACAATCGCAATCACGATGACAGCGATCCCGAGCATCTTCCCGATCCGCTCGACCTCGCGCTGGAGCGGCGTAGCGGCTTCTTCAGTGCCGTCCATCAGGCTGGCGATCGTTCCCATTTCAGTGTTCATACCGGTCGCGGTAACGACTGCACGGCCTCGACCGCGAGTGACGACGGTGCCGTTGAACACCATGTTGACCCGGTCGCCTAACCCCACCGGCCCGCTGACGGATGCAACAGCCTTCAGGACCGGTTCGCTCTCACCGGTCAGCGACGCTTCAGCCACTGACAATGACGCTGCATCGACCAGGCGAGCGTCCGCGCTGATCGCGTCACCTTCTTCGAGCAACAGAATGTCTCCGGGAACGACATCGATCGCGGCAATCTGTTCCTCACGCCCACCGCGGATCACGAGAGCCGTGGCGGCAGCCATCCGTTGCAGCGCAGCAACTGCCTGCTCTGCACGCGCTTCCTGAACGTAGCCGAGAACGGCGTTAAGGACGACGATGGCGAGAATGACGATGACCTCGAAGGGTGTCTGATGAGCACCTTCGACGATCCAGGCGATGAGCGAAATAACCGCCGCACCGATTAGTAGGTACACCAGTGGATCGGTGAACTGGGCGAGGAATTTCCGCCACGATGGGACCTGCTTTGCCCCCTCGAGTCGGTTCAGGCCGTAGCGATCGAGACGATCTGCAGCCTCATCTGGACTCAGTCCGATGCGAACATCAGTTCCAAGATCGGCAACAACCGAGGCGGCATCCTGGCGCCACGGCTCGTACATGACTCGTCCTGTCATCATCATTCTGCCTCTCCGCAACCGGCGTCGGGGCCGAATGATGAATCACTCTCCGCAGCTAACTAGTTGCGTGAAGCACACATTCCGAACACTGGCCGGAGAACTATAGCCCGAATGGGCCAGGAGCATGGTACTATGACATTAGCACAATTCATGTCAGCAATTATTATGAATGTAACAGGTTTAGCCTCATGCATGAATACATTCATTCGGGGCGATCTCGTGCCTCGTTTGTTTCCACACGACGTCGGATCATTGCGCTCATCTTCCTTATTGCGCTCGTAACAGGAGCAGCGTTAGCGGTCGGCTGGCAGTCTGGAAATGCGGCGAGCCCGCGGCTCGTCATTGAGGTGACTGACGAGGCACTCGTTGGCGAACCGATCGACATTACCTTGGTGATTCACGACGCCAACGGTATTTCCGGCTTCGATACGACGATCGGCTTCGATACCACCATCGCGACGCTGCAGAGTGTTCGTACTCAGGAAAACGACCTCGCCCAACTTGGTCAGGATGTCCGGCAGTTGGGACCAATCGAGGTGCCGGGTGGCGTCGCTCTCGGCGCATATACCTGCCCCTTCAACGACTGTACCGATGTGGATGGAAAGAAACGCAGCAAAGACAAAGGCACGGGAACCTACCGGCTATCGGCGTTCACGATCGTCGCCGATCAGCCTGGGCCACTGACGATTGATCTGTCGTCGATGCGCTTCGCCGATGGGACTGGCCGTTCGGTCAAGGTCGATCTATCGGGCGCATTCGTCACCGTCAATGTCATGTCCAACGGTTCGGGAGATTAACGATGTATGTACTGACTCCCGGACGTACCCATTCCCGGTTGGCACGCGCAATTCCAACTCTCGCCCTCATCCTTGGGCTGCTGATCTCGCTCGTTCCTGCTGGTCAGGTTGCTGCGCAAACGGAGTTCGTCGATCCATCGCTGGCACACCTGGACCTCGACGAGGATGGCCAGATCACCAATGTCGATGTGATGTTCGTGACGACCGCCTGGGAGTCGCGTCGCATCCAGGGTGATGTCTGCTCCGGGCCGTCCCCGGCGGATGTCAACGGTGACGGCTGTCTGGATATCGCTGACATCCAGATGGTCGCCGGTCATGTGGGTATCGCCACGGCATCGATGGCCGCGCGTATGGATTCGCAGCAGGCGCTTGTCGCGAGCGATCCAGTCTTCGTCGTCACGACGACCAGCGATGCACCAGACGACAATCCCGGTGATGGTGTCTGTCAGATCCCCGGTGGCGGTTGCTCGCTCCGAGCAGCGATTGACGAAGCCAACCGGATGACCGGCGCGAACACGATCAACTTCAACATCCCTGGCGGCGGACCACACGTCATCAACGTGACGGCACTGGACTCCGACGACCGGGCATTCACGATCTCCGACTCGACCGGGCCGACGCTCATCAACGGCTACTCACAGCCGGGCGCAGCACCGAACACCAGCCCAACCGTCAGTAACGCCGTCATCAAGATTCATATCAAGGGGCCACGGGTCGCCAACACATCCGTCCGCAATTACAAGAGCATCGACGGTATTCGCGTCTTCTCCGCCGGTAACGAATTCCGCGGGCTGGCGTTTACCCACCTGCGCCGTTCGATCTGGATCAGTGGCAGCAACGGTCACGACAACATAATCGCCGGAACATTCATCGGCACCGATCCGGCTGGTCAGCCGTGGTACGAGTCCATCAATAACATCGAGGGACGCGGCGGCGACGACGGTGCATTCGGCTTGTGGATCACCGACGGTGCGCACCACAACCGCATCGGCGGAACAGATCCGGCTGACCGCACCGTGATTTCCGGCAACGCCAATGACGGGTCCGGTGGCTCCGGCCCCGGCACCGAATACAACCAGTTCATCGGCAACCTGATCGGCCTGAGCCCGGATGGCACCCGCCGGGTCCGTAACATGAGCGACGGAATCGACCTGAACTTCGGGATGGCGCACACACAGATCGGTGGTCTGGGAGCAGGCGAGCGCAACGTCATTTCCGGCAACTCTGGTGAAGGCGTTGAGCTCTCGCACGATCCGTCGACCGCCTACAATCAGATTTCCGGCAACTATTTCGGGACCGCGGTCGATGGTAACACCGTCGTCGCAGGCGTCCATTTCAATGCCGGTTATTCGGTTTCACTTGAAGACAGTGTCTCCAACAACCTCATCGGTCCCGGTAACGTCATGGTGAACAGCTTCCACGGCGGGGTCCACATGTATGGCGCGCTCGGGTCAGGAAACCAGGTCTTCGACAACCTGATCGGCGTTACCCCGAACGGATCGCCCGTCGGAAATGTCGGTGACGGTGTCCGTCTGCGTTTCGGCGCATCGAACCACATCATCGGGCCGGGCAATGTCATCGCCAACAACACCAAAGAGGGTGTCCTGGTCATCGACAACGCGTCACGCTTCAACACGATCACCGGCAACTCGATCTACACCAACGGTTCGATCGGCATCGATCTCGGCGGCTCAAAAGCTACCGGCGGCGATGGCGTTTCGCTCAACGACGGCACCTGGGGTAGCGGCCCGAATCAGATGATCGACTATCCCGTCATCACCTCCGCGACGACGACAACCGTCAGCGGGACGAGTCTGCCAGGCTATCGGATCGAAGTCTTCCTCGCTGACTCTGCTGCTGGTCAGTATGGCGAAGGGAAAACCTTCGTCGGCTCGGGCATCGCCAACGGCAGTGGGAACTTCACGATTCCGGTCTCCGGCGTCCCTGCGGGAAGCGTCGTTACGACTTCGGCAACCGATTCAGCGGGCAACACATCCGAATTCTCCGTCAATGTTGCTGTAACCGGGGGAGTGACCAACACTCCCCCGTCCGTCGACATCACCAGCCCCGCAGCCGGAGCAACGGTGTCGGGATCGGTAACGATCGACATCACTGCGGCAGACGCGCAGGACCCCGTTGGAACGCTTCGCGTCGACGTCCGTATCGACGGTGGCGCATGGCAGGCCGCGACGTGGAACGGTGGCGCGAGTCGATATCAGTTCACCTGGGACACGACAACCGTCGCGAACAGCAACCACACGATCGAGGCGCGCGTCACCGATAGCAATTATGCGGTCGCCACCGATGGTCCCGTCAACGTATCGGTCCTGAACGAGGTGGCACCGGACTTCACGCTCCCGGCTCTGATCCAGGTCGAGGACTACAAGAGCGGCGGAGAAGGTGTCGGCTACCACGACACAACCTCTGGCAACACTGGCGGCAGATACCGGTCCGACGATGTCGATATCCAGACCTGCACCGACCCGACCACGCCAGCCGGTAACGCCTGCTACAACGTCGGCTGGACGGCTGCGGGCGAGTGGCTGGCCTACAGTGTCCGTGTTCCAGTCGCCGGGGATTACGCGTTCGCGCTGAGCGTCGCGACACCCAGCAATGGCCGCACGGTCCAACTCCAATTGGACGGCGCCGATCTCGGCGCACCATTCGTTGTCCCGAACACGGGAGGCTACCAGACCTGGACGACCGTCACGATTGTCCGGCAACTGCCATCCGGTGACCACGAGTTACGACTGGTCACGAGTTCGACGAACGTCAATCTCAATTACCTGAACGTTACGACGACAACAAATACGCTTCCTACAGTGGTGATCGCAACGCCAGCAAACGGTGCGACCGTTGCCGGAACGACAACCGTCGGCGTCACCGCCAGCGACAATCAGGACGCAGCCGGTACGCTCAACGTCCAGATTCGTATCGACGCTGGTGCCTGGCAATCAGCCGCCTGGAACGCAAGCGCTGGCCGCTACGAGTTCGCGTGGAATACGGCGGCCATCGCCGATGGCGACCACACGATCGAAGCACGAGCGACAGATAGTGGGTCCGCGACATCGAACATTGCCGGCGTGAGCGTTACGGTCAGCAACGACACGACGTCGGCGATTCCATTGCCTGCGTTGATCCAGATCGAGGACTACAAGGACGGCGGCGAAGGCGTCGGATACCACGACACGACGGCTGGCAACACTGGTGGCAGATACCGCTTTGAAGATGTTGATATCGAAACCTGCTCCGACCCGACCACTCCAGCAGGCCAGACCTGCTACAACGTTGGCTGGACGGACTCGGGCGAGTGGCTGGCATACGATATTCTCGTCCCCTCGACCGGAAACTACACCTTCACGCTGCGAGTCGCGACGCCGAAGACTGGCCGCAGCATTCAACTGCAACTTGACAGCGTGACCCTCGGCGCATCAGTCTCGATTCCCAACACTGGCGGCTATCAGGCATGGACGACCGTCACTGCTGACCGACAACTGCAGGCCGGTAATCACGAACTGCGTATCGTGATCAGCGCATCGGGCCTGAATTTGAACCAGGTGAACATCACTGCCAGTGGCACAACGAATAGTGCTCCAACCGTGACGATCACGACGCCGAACAACGGTGCGACCGTATCCGGTACCACGATCCTTGGGGTGACTGCCACAGACGATGCAGATGGCCAGGGAACACTGGCGACCGGTATTCGCATCGATGGTGGTACGTGGCAGGCGACAACCTGGAACGCGAGCACGAGCAGGTACGAATTCTCCTGGAACACGACAGCCGTTGCGAACGGCAACCACTCGATTGAAGCGCGCGCGACCGACAGCGGAACCGCGATCGGAACAGCATCACCAATCACCGTGATCGTCGACAACATGAGCGTACCGGCTGCCGTCGCGCTTCCTGCAATGATTCAGGCAGAAGATTATGTCGGCTACAGTGACTCGGATGCTGGAAACACTGGCGGTGCGTATCGCAACGACGATGTCGATATCCAGACCTGCTCCGACGGTAATCCGTGCTACAACGTTGGCTGGACGG
>JBGSWU010000301.1:0-12750 GCA_041751795.1 Thermomicrobiales bacterium | reverse complement strand
GGGCGTGGGTGGGCCCGTCTCCCCAAATCGACGTACAGGATGGCTCCCTCGCACGCAAGGACATCGCAATTGCCCCGCTCTCATGAGGTCTGCAGTTGCCATGGAATCGAATCAGGTGTCTGAGGGCCGTTTCAGCGGGTTTGAATCCAGGTAACTTTGCAGCGTCACAGCGGCGGCGACGGCATCAAGTTGCTTCCGGCGCTCTTTTGGGGATTTGATTCGTGCCGACAACGCCTGGTCGGCGATGAAACTTGATAGCCTCTCGTCCCAGAAAATTACCGGCACATCCACGAGAGCCTCGATTTCAAACGCCATCGACCTCGTCTCACGAGCCTGGAACCCCTCGTCGCCATTCATGCCCTTGGGAAGGCCGACGACGATGCCATCGGCCTTGAACTCTCCAACGAGATTTGCGACGTCTTCCAGCGTGACGCGCTGCAGATCGAGAATGCGCTCGGGACTCGCAATTGTACCGGTATCATCCGAAACAGCGACTCCGATTCGACGCTCTCCCAGGTCGAGTCCAATGAGTTTAGGGCCCGGACGATGTGGTTTCCGCCTGTACTCCCGCGGCATGAACAACCTCGATCTGAATTCGTGACTCCAGCCTCGGCATCCGACCACCGAGCCAATCTGGCGAGTTGTCGATCGTGACACTGCCGACACCTGCTACCTGCTCAATGCGTGCCACGGCAGACTCGAGATCGGTTCCCGCGAGTTCCGTTCGGACCGATTCGAGAACCGTTTCGTCGACGATCGATCGTACGGTTGCGCTCGCGAACACGGCAAACGCCGTTTCCCCCGACCCATCGATCGGTTGCGGTGCGGTCGTTTCCAGTGAATCGGGGAGAACCGTCGCAGCCTCACCCGCTTTCACTTGCAGGCGGTCGACGACCGCAACTCGTGCCTGATCGTGAATGTTATCGAAACTGTACGCCTGCGCGGAGATCGCCAGCGATGCGTCGACACTCACCGATTCAGCATCCGCCCCAGCCTCGTGGTTGAACATGTACTGGATCTGACTACGAGTCTCGGAGTTGGCGAGCAACTGTTGACCGTCGACGAGTCGCGATTCAATTGCACCAACGGCTTTCTCATCCAGCCCCTGTTTCGCCTGATCCCGAAGCCCGTCGATGTCCACCTGGCTGACCGTGGCAATCCGGCGCATCGACCCCCCGCCGATTGGTTCGCGGTTCAGGAAGTAGATCCCGCTGTCCAGTTGGCCGTAGAGGACTTCTGCTTCCACATTGCTGTCAGGACCCGGGTTCACAGCAGCAACCTCAGCCGTTGCACTTCCGATCGTCAGCGAGCCGTACGGATCGGCTGCTGGCACGGTGATGTCGCCTGTCGTAACAAACTCGAGTCCAGTGACGGCGATCAGCACCGTGCCTACCGGAACAAAGACCTCCTGCGTCGATGCGTTCGTCAGCAGGACGCTGCCCCTGGCTGGTTGATCGGGAACGAACCGCTCGCCGGTCGTTGGCACGTTTGCTGTGAATCGCAACGTCGTGCTGACATTTTCCGGAGCGATAGCGATGTCCCACGCCGTTCCGGGCAACGCCACCCCGTAGGTCAGGCTTGCATTCACCGAAGACTCGACCGGAGTGACAGCAATCGTCGCCGCAGGAAGAAGGAACAGCATGAGCATCGAGCCAACGATGGCGATCGTAACCAGCAGACTTACAAACAGCAGTGGCCGGAACTGGCGACCCCGCCTGGTGACTGGCGGGGTGAATGGATCGTGATAGGTTGTCGTGCCCCAGAGATCGAATGTTGAGATCGTGTCGGCGGGTCGAGCTTTTCGTTCGTCCGGACCAGTGGCAGATCGTCGCGCCGTCGGTGGGTGAATGACGAAACTGTACGAGCCATCATCATCGACGTCGGAATCGTCCTGCTCGTCGTCGTCAGCATCATCCGATTGGTCGACCACTGGGCGCTGCCAGGGCCGAAACGCCGGACGAGTGTCCGCATCATTCCAGTTTGGCTGGTCGGCCGTCACGTCGATCGTTTCAACGGCCGTCGAACGGACGATTCGATAGGTCTTGCTCACAGACGGGTCAACAGGTGCTGGCGGTTCGACGACGGGAGTGTCGAGAACGGTGTCGGACGCCAATCGCAATCCGAGGATCTTTGCGAGTTCTCGCCGTAGCGGATCGTCGCTTGAGAACTCGACGTCAACGTCAGCCGAACGCGCAATCGTCAACAGGTGGCGAAAGTCCCGTGCGGTCTGAAAAGCGCTGGCACCATCTGGAACATCGACTACGATGGCTTCCAGTTGACCTTCGCCGATGGCGGCCTCGAGTTCCGCTAGTTCCTCAGCGGTTCTTACAGTGAATTGTTCGACGTAGCGCGCAGCCATGATCCTGCTCCTTCGGGAGCCGCCGCGCGCTACGACATTGACATTGTCGCTACCTGCACGACGGCCCTAGCCGGAAACGTGTCGCTTCACGATCGTTGCGACAGTCGCAAGCGCGTCATCGAGCTTGCTTGCGTCAGTTCCGCCACCTTGCGCCAGTTCCGGGCGACCGCCTCCGCGTCCACCGACGATTGGCGCGATTTCCTTGATTAATGAACCAGCGCTAAGCCCTCGCCCGACCTGATCTTTGGTAACCATGGCCAGCAGGGCAGGCTGGGAATCGATTTCACATGCGAGAACGATGACGCCGGAACGCAACTTATCGCGTAACCGGTCGCCGATCTGTAGCATCGTTTCGCGATCCTCGGCTGGCACACGGGTCGCGAGTACCTGCGTCCCATCGACGGAGATCGATTGTTCGATCAGGCTGTCGATATCGGACGTCGCAAGCGAGAGGCGCAACTGTTCGATCGTGCGGTCACGTTCCCGAATCTGATTCTGAAGCGTTCGCACCTCTTCGAGCAGCCCATCGGATGATGCGTGAAGCGTTTTCGTGAGTTCGCTCGTGATGAGGTGGGCGTAGAGGAGATGGCGGATTGCCGTATCTCCGGTCAATGCTTCGATTCGACGGATACCTGACCCTATCGATGATTCTGCGAGAATAACGATCGGTCCGATCTCACCGGTCGCCGATACGTGGGTGCCACCGCATAACTCAGCCGAGTAATCGCCGAGTTTGACGACTCGAACGACATCGCCGTACTTCTCGCCGAAGAGCGCCATCGCACCATCTTCGATTGCGTCCGCGTAGGGCATCGTTTCAACGACGACCGGGACGTTTTGCAGCGGAAGGCTATTAGCAATCTCAGTGACCCGATCCATACCATTCGAGCCGAGGGCGTCAACACTCGTGAAGTCGAAGCGCAGTCGGTCGGGCGCGACGAGTGATCCGGCCTGGTGCGTTTCGTTTCCGAGGACGATGCGCAGCGCCCGATGCAGTACATGTGTTGCCGTGTGATTTCGGCGAATCGCGTCCCGGCGATGGGAATCGACAATCGCGTTGGCACGTTGGCCGACACGAATGAAGCCTTCGGTGACGACTCCTCGATGAACAATGAGTGTTGGCGTTGGACGTTGCGTGTCGTCGACGACGAAAACGCCCGTGTCGGTCGTGATCGTACCAGTATCACCAACCTGACCGCCCGACTCCCCGTAGAACGCCGTCGCGTCAAGAACGATCTCGCCCGGCTGGTCGGAGTCGAGTTGCTCAACCGCGTCGTCTTCTCCCAGAATGTCGGTTATCGTTGCCTGATTCTGCTCAGCATCGTAGCCGACGAAGTCAACAGGAGCGCCCCTGGCATCAGAGTACAGACGGGCGCGACCACGAGCACCATCAGCGAACCCGCGAACCGCTGCTCGGCTACGCGCTCGTGACTGTTCGAGGGCCTCCGCGAATGCTTCGACGTCGATCTCAAGCCCGGCATCACGCGCCAACTCGGCCGTCAGTTCAAACGGGAACCCGTACGTATCGTAGAGCCGGAAGGCCTCCGCGCCATGGATAACTGTTTCGCCAGCGGCGCGGACTTCAGACACGAGCGCGTCGAAGCGCGAGATACCAGTCGCAAGCGTCCGGCCGAAGTTGTCTTCTTCGTTCTGGATTACGCGACGCACGGTTTCGCTGCGTGTTCGCAATTCGGGGTACCGCTCGCCGAACTCATTCGTCACAACGTCAGCGATCTCCGTCAGGAACGGACGCTCAATCCCGAGGAGTCGACCGTGGCGAACCGCTCGACGCAGAATGCGCCGCAGGACGTATCCCCGCCCCTCATTGCCAGGCAGGACACCGTCGGCGATCAGAAACGTCACTGCTCGACCGTGATCGGCAATGACGCGCATCGAGCGATCGAGGTCCGGATCCGACTTGTATGCCTTGCCTGAGATTTCCGCGGCACGCTGAATCACCGGTTGGAACAGATCAGTGTCATACATCGACGCGGCGTCCTGGAGGACCATCGTGATACGTTCAAGGCCCATCCCGGTGTCGATGTGCTTACGCTCAAGATCGCGTCGGGAGCCGTCCTTTTCCTGAAACCATTGCATGAAAACGTGGTTCCAGACCTCGACATGCCGTTCGCAGCGTTCGCAGAGCGGCCCACATTCGGGTTCGCCGCATCCGTACTTCGCCCCACGGTCGACGTATATCTCGCTGTTCGGTCCGCATGGCCCGCTATCGCCGACCGGCCCCCAGATATTTCCGGGGTCGTCGAAAATGCGATCGTGGGTGAGTCCGATGTCATTTATCCAGAGTTGGCGCGCCTCATCATCGGATGGGTAAACGGTGACGGTCATGCGGTCGGGGTCGATCCCGTAGACTTCGGACAGCAATTTCCAGCCGAGACGTATTGATTCCTGTTTGAAGTAGTCGCCGACCGAAAAGTTCCCAAGCATCTCGAAGAAGGTGAGGTGGGTCTCGTCTCCGACTTCGTCGATGTCGACCGTTCTGAAACACTTTTGCGTGGAGGTCATTCGATGGGCTGGGGGTGTGTCCAAGCCGAGAAAGTACGGCGTCATCTGCTGCATTCCCGCCGTCGTCAACAAGACCGTGGGATCGTTGGATGGCGGGATCAGCGACGATGAGGGCACATTTGTGTGTCCCCATTCCGCAAAAAACTCCGTAAAAATCGTTTGTATGTCACGGCTATTCATAGCAGTCCGGCCTGTTCCTTACTTTTCGTTGGCGTTGGGAATAACGCTTGGCGCAAGTGTAACGAACAGGGCCTATTCACCCGCACGACGCCTGAATCGGCGAAGTGTACGTACAGTATGCTCGTACGCTGCCTAGATGTCAAGGCGCGAGCCGCCACGAAAACCGTCCTTTCGCGACCGCGACGGGGTAAAATAGGAAATATGGGTACACGGTTCTCTGACCGGCTGTCAGCGCTTTCGACAGGCCCGGGCGTCTACATCATGAAGAACGAGAAGGGCGAGGTCATCTACGTCGGGAAGGCGGCTGCGCTGCGAAATCGCGTGCGGTCCTACTTTCAGGAGCGTGGCCAGCCTGATCCGAAAACCCGCGAACTCGTAACGCACATAACCGACTTCGATGTCATCCGGACGGATACGGCTAGCGAGGCGTTGATCCTCGAAAACGAGTTGATCAAGCGGTACCAGCCGTACTTTAACGTCCGGCTGAAAGACAATAAGACGTATCCCTACATCTGCATCACCGCTGAAGAGTGGCCACGCGTGATTTCGACGCGGCGAATCGTCCGCGATGGGTCGCGATATTTTGGACCCTACACATCGGCTGGTTCAGTTCATCGCACGCTAGACCTGCTCAACCGATTGTTTCCATACCGTGTCTGCGATATCAAGATCACAGGTGACGCCCCACGTCCGTGCCTCTACTACCACATGGGTCGCTGCCTTGGACCGTGTATCAGCGCGACATCAAAAAACGAGTACGATCGTGCAATCGAAGGTGTCGCCTTGTTTCTCGAGGGGCGCGGGGAAGAATTGATCCCCGAGATGCAGGCCCAGATGGAGCATCTCTCGGAGAATCTCGAGTTCGAACGTGCTGCGAAGATTCGCGACGAACTCAGCGCAATCGAGCACGTCCTTGAACGACAGAAGATCGTCTCTGGCAAGGGTGACAATGCGGACGTGGTCGCCGTCGCCCAATCCGCTGGAGGAGACGCCGTCGTTCAAATTGCGTTTGTTCGGAACGGCAAGATTCTCGGTTCCGAGCATTTCTTCATGGCTGGCGCACGCATCGAAGATCAGCCTGGTGAGATTCTGAGCAGTTTCATCACCCAGTTCTACGCTGATGCTGCTGTCGTCCCGACGGAAGTGGTCCTCGCGCACGAGCTCCCGGACGAAGAGATTCTGGCTCCGTGGCTTGCGGAGCAGCGTGGTGGCCGGGTACGGCTGACCGTTGCGAAGCGGGGCGACAAGCGTCAGTTGGTCGAGATGGTCGCGAAGAGCGCCGTTGAAAACTTGGAACAAAACCGTCTGCGCTGGCTCAACGATGAACAGCGAATGACGGCTGCATTGACAGAACTGTCAGATGAACTCAACCTTCCAGCATTGCCCCGACGGATCGAATGCTTCGATATCTCGAATCTCCAGGGAACCAACACCGTTGCGTCAATGGTCGTATTCGAAGATGGCAAGCCGAAGAAGAGTGACTACCGAAGATTCGCCGTGAAGACTGTTGAGGGGCAGGACGATTTTGCCTCAATGCGTGAGGTCGTCGGCCGGCGGTTCAAACGACTTGCTACCGAACCAGATACCGAGGCATGGGCACGCCAGCCGGACCTTGTGATCATCGACGGCGGCAAAGGGCAACTGAGCGCCGCGTTGTCCGCGCTCAAGGAAGTTGGAGTCTCGGTTCCAACGGTTGGTCTCGCAAAAGAGAATGAGGAAATCTTCCTTCCGGGCCAGCAAACGCCGGTCATTCTTGACCGGGACTCGCAGGCGCTTTACCTTGTGCAGCGAGTTCGGGACGAAGCGCACCGGTTCGCCGTTTCTTTCCATCGGCAAAAGCGCCAGAAAACGGCAATCAAGTCGGCTCTCGACGATTTGCCGGGCGTCGGTCCGAAGCGAAAGAAAGCGCTGATTGCCGCGTTTGGCAGTGTCAAGCGAATTCGCGAGGCGAGTGAGGATCAGTTGGCGCAGGTCGAGGGAATTAGCCCGGCGCTGGCCAAACAGATAAAGGGACAATTGTGACGCCTGGATTGGAACATCTGCTGGCAACGAGTACGAAAGCTGATTCCGGTGACGACCGCCGTCGCGTCGCAGGTGACGACGATGTGGCTCGTGCCGTTGATGTGTTGAACCGCGGCGGTGTTGTCGCGATCCCGACAGATACCGTGTATGGTCTGGCCGCGTCGCTGGATCACCCATTGGCGATCGAGCGAATATTCGCGATCAAGGGGCGCTCCGGCACAAAAGCGATTCCGATTCTCATCAGCGATGTCAATGCTTTTGACCGGCTTTCAGTTGATCTCCCGCCTGCTGCACGGCGTCTAGCTGCCGATCATTGGCCTGGAGCGTTGACGATCGTTGTCAGCGCGTCTGTCGAGGTTCCAGATGCTGTTCGACGTGACGGGTCAACTGTCGGCATTCGTATGCCAAACAATGATGACGCTCTAGCTATCATCGCTGCGGCTGGGGGAGCCCTTGCGGTGACGAGTGCGAATCGGTCAGGTGGCGCAGAGGCACGAACCGCCGATGAAGTTCGCCTGAAGCTAGGGAACCGCGTCGATTTCGTCGTCGACGGTGGCCTGGCGACGTTGTCGACACCGTCGACCGTCGTCGATGCAACGACCGATCCGGTTCGGGTTCTGCGACAGGGCGCGGTTGAGTCCTGGCGCCTCGATCCACTGTCCCCGGACCGTAACGGGTGACACCGGACATCGATCCTGCCGCGGTTCCAGCAGACCCGACCATCGAAGAATTACAGTCGCGCGCAATGCGGCTGGCTATTGGGGCAGCGGCTCTCACACTTGTGCTTGCCGTGTATGCGCGCTCACAGGATCTCTTGCGTACCGATGAGCCGCTCCGATCAGCAAACGGTCGGATTTTCTGGGTTATCGCGATCCTCAGTGCGATGGGTTTTGGATTCGTCGTCAGCCGGATGTCTAACGAACGCTCGCGGTCAGGCATCGCGAACGTCGCTGCGAACTCCGCCATCCTCCCGGGAATCATCGTGTTATCCATGTTCCAGTTCGTCGCCTGGGACAGTCGTATCGTGATCGTCGTTTCCGCACCGCTATTGGCCGGCGCTAGCGTGTTTGCTGCTGTGATCGTTCGTCACTATCTGCTTTCGGGCGACCATGCCGTCCACCGAGGTGCTCGTCTTGTCCAGTCGGCGCTGACAGGTGGAGCCGCATTTCTTGCGATCTCAATCACTCGTGGTTGGATGGCCGACGTTGTGTTCACCTTTGTCACGATATTCGGTGTTTCTGGACTCCTTCTTTACCAGGCGTTCGACGGAATTCGTGCATTCGCAGTGCGACGGGTGGCATACGCAGTCGTCGGTGGCATGGTTGTGGCAGAACTCGCTGTCACACTTCGCTACTGGCCAGCGACTGGCTGGTTTGGCGGAGCGATCCTCGCCACGGTCTTTGTCGTGCTGATGTTGATCGTCGACGCAATCCTGACACACAGAGTATCGACTGAACTGATGGCGAGGAATATCGGCATTGGCACCTGCGTCTGCGCAGTGCTCGCGTTTCTTGCTCGCTGACCGTAACGGAGGAATCGTGCCGAAGAAGCGACCATCGTCCGATCCGGTGCACGACGCACTTCTCCTGCTCGACCGCCTCGAGGAACTGAGAGAGGACCTGGAAGAACTCGGAATCGCGACGGTCGCGGAGTTGCGTCAGCGCATCGTCGAACTCGAAGCCCAACTCGATGATGACGTTGACGATGAGGGCGAAGATGGACCTGTTTGAAGCAAATCGACTCACCCGGCTACAGCGACATGGACCACTTGCGGCACGAATGCGACCCACGTCGCTCGATGACTTCGTCGGTCAGGAATCGATTCTCGCTCCAGGAAGCGTCCTGCGCCGGGCGATCGAGCGGGACCGCCTCTCGTCGATCATTCTCTGGGGGCCACCCGGTGTCGGCAAGACGACGCTGGCACGACTGATCGCGTCGCAGTCAAGCGCTCACTTTGTCCCAGTATCTGCTGTGTCGTCCGGAGTAGCGGATCTGCGCGCTGCCGTTAAGGACGCGAGCGATCGGCTCGGCATGCACGGTCAGCGGACCGTCCTGTTTATTGACGAGATTCACCGGTTCAATAAGGCTCAGCAGGATGCAATCCTGCCCTACGTCGAAGACGGCACCGTCATTCTGATCGGTGCGACAACTGAGAATCCGTCGTTCGAAGTCAACGCGCCGCTCCTATCCCGCTCGCGGGTCGTCGTTCTTAACTCGCTCAGCGACGAACAAATTCGCGAGATCGTACTCCGTGGCCTGTCTGACCGCGAACGGGGTCTTGGCGCAGACGATCTGACCATCGACGACGATGCGCTGGACGCCCTCGTGAATCTGTCAAACGGTGACGCGCGATTCAGCCTGAACACGCTGGAGATGGCAAGCGTCGCCGTAACGGATGACGATCGGACAGTCACTGCGTCGATGGTGTACGAGGCTGCGCAACGACGAGCGGCGGCGTACGACAAATCTGGTGAGTCACACTTCGACACGATTTCTGCGTTGCATAAGTCGTTGCGCGATTCAGATCCCGACGCCTCGCTCTACTGGATGGCTCGGATGATCGAACGAGGCGACGATCCGCTGTACGTCGTCCGCAGGTTGGTCCGCTTTGCCACGGAAGATGTTGGCCTTGCCGACCCTCGGGCGCTGACGATCGCGATGTCGGCGCAACAGGCGGTTCACTTTCTCGGAATGCCTGAGGGCAAACTGGCGCTGGCAGAACTCACTGTCTACCTGGCTCTAGCGCCGAAGAGTAACGCCATCTACCGCGCCTACAGTGCGGTGCAAGCAGACGTCGAGGGCACGCGAAACGACCCTGTTCCGATTCACCTCCGGAACGCGCCGACACGACTGATGCGCGACATCGGATACGGCAAAGGTTACGAGTATGCCCATGACACCGAGGATGGAATCAGCGGTCAATCACATCTACCCGATAACCTGGCCGGGAGCTCCTGGTATCAGCCGACGACTTCCGGCTTCGAAGCAACATTGACCGAGCGTCTGGCGCGCATTCGTGCGCTCGTCGAGAAACAACGGGATCGGCGGAACACATGAGTATGACCAACCCACGGACTGGCAGGGAAGCGCATGAGATGCGCCCGGTGACGATCGAAACCGGAGTCGCTCCATACGCAGAAGGCTCCGCACTGATCGCCTTCGGATCGACGCGCGTCTGGTGCACAGCGTCAATCGACGAGCGATTGCCTGGATGGTTGGTTGGTAAACGTAGTGGCTGGGTTACGGCCGAGTACTCGATGTTACCGCGTGCAACTCACACGAGGACCAACCGAGATCGAGCGACGAACTCTGGAAGGTCGCAGGAGATTTCGCGCTTGATCGGCCGCTCGCTCCGAGCCGGAATCAACTTGAAAGCGCTGGGTGAACGCGCAATCACGATCGACTGTGACGTTCTCCAGGCTGACGGAGGGACGCGGACTGCCGCGATCACGGGTGGCTTCATCGCGCTCGCCATGGCCTGCAACCACCTCGTCGCGACAAAGCAATTGAAGGCCAGCCCGATAACATCACCGATCGCTGCAGTCAGCGCCGGAATCATCGGTCGTGAGCCTCGGTTAGATCTGGACTACCGTGAAGATTCGTCGGCGGAAGTCGATTGCAACATCGTCATGAACGCGCGAGGAGAACTGATCGAGATCCAGGCCAGCGCGGAGGTTCGACCGTACACGCGCGAGCAACTTGACCAGATGATCGATCTCGTGACGCCCGGCGTAAAAATGCTCGTCGAGATGCAGCAGCAGGCATTGGACCAATTGGCGCGTTGAACGAGTGATTTTTTTCGAACGCGAAGAACGCAAAAAAGCGGTTTCCAGAATCATTGAGTCGAGGCAGTGGAAAGTCATACATCCAGTAGGGGCGGGTCATGGCGACAAACGATCGAGCCAAATCGCTCGAACGACCCGCCCGACTCCCCACCGACACCCCGTGACTCAGGACGATTGAGTGTAACCATCTGCAATCCACATTAGACTGTCGAGTCGTTGCCTTGTGAGGCGCCCTCGATGAGTTCCTTCGTGCTCGGCAGGCGATCACCGAGCCGGGCATCGATTGTCGTGGCAGCGTCGAGGGCACGTGCGAACGCCTTGAACATCGCCTCGACCTCGTGATGCGCGTTCGCGCCGTAAAGTGTCACGACGTGGATATTCATCCGCGCCTCACGCGCCAGTGAATCAAAGAAGTGACGCACCATGTCCGTTTCGAGCAAGCCGATTGTCGGTGCGCTGAAGGTACCGTTCTGGACGTAAAAGGATCGCCCGCCACAGTCAACGGCAACGTGGGCCAGTGCTTCGTCCATTGGAACGGCGACGTTAGCAGTTCGCCGGATGCCGCGATGGTCGCCGAGCGCTTCGCGTATCGCCTGGCCGAGACAGATTCCGGTGTCTTCGACAGTGTGGTGTGTATCGACTGACAAATCTCCATCAACGTCGATATCGAGATCAAACAGTCCATGGCGGGCGAACAACGTCAGAAAATGGTCGAGGGCACCTACACCTGTGTTTATGCGGCTCGAACCGCTTCCGTCGAGCGCAAATCGCAGTTCGATCTTCGTTTCGGCGGTGGACCGCGACACCTTCGCGTTACGTTCAGACATGTGTCGCGATAGTCTGCAATGCGCCAATCAACCGGTCAGTGTCTTCAGGCTTTCCAACGGTGATCCGCAGGCAATCACGGAGAATTGGGTCACTATACGCGCGCACCATGATCCCTCGGTCGGACAACCGCAGGTGGATGTCGTGTGCATCGCCCCGGGTGACGCGGCAGAGGAAGTAGTTGCCGTGACTTGGGTAGGGCGTCAGGTATTCCAGTCGCTTGAGTTTGCGAATCAACCTACTGCGCTCAGCACGAATGCGGTTGAGCGTTCCGTACAAATACTCCGAGTCGTCGAGCGATGCTTCGACGGCGATTAACCCAGCCTGGCTGACGTTGAATGGCGGCTTGACCTTCCAGATCTGTTCGGCGAGGAAGTGTGGGAAGATGCCGTAGCCCATCCGCAATCCAGCTAGCCCAGCCCACTTGGAAAACGTCCGAAGGATCGCGAGGTTATCAAATTCGCCGACGAGCGGAAGAGCTGTCTTCCCCGACATCTCAAAATACGCTTCATCAAGCAGCACAAGCGCTCCGGTCTGGAGCAGCCGGACGATTTGCTGATTCGTCGCCAGATTGCCGGTCGGATTATTCGGAGAGGTCACGATGATCATCTTCGTCCGGTCGGTGACGGCGTTCAATATCGCGTCCATGTCGAGATCAAAGTCCGGCATTCGGGGGACGTCGACCGCATTGCCGCCGAAGAGTTCTGCTCTGGCGCGATATACGCCAAACGTTGGTGTCGGGATGATGACTTCGTCACCAGGATCGAGGGTAGCGAGAAAGATCAGATCGATGAGCTCGTCCGCACCGTTCCCGAGAATCACACGATCGATGGACGTCCCCGCATAGGCGGCAACCCGCTCACGGGTAGAGCGCGCTTGAGCATCGGGGTAATGATGGTAACGGTCAAACGTCGCCAGCGATTCCTGCACTCTGAACGAGCAGCCGTAGGGATTCTCGTTCGAATCGAGCTTCAGAATTGCATCGACCGGCATGCCCAGTCGCGCCGCGAGTTCTTCCGGTGCAGTGACCGGATGATACGCATTCAATTGTTCAAC
>JBGSWU010000300.1:0-1827 GCA_041751795.1 Thermomicrobiales bacterium | reverse complement strand
GCGCATGTTCCATTTAACGACCTCGACCAACTCCACGAAGCCGTCGACGCCGACACCGCAGCGATCGTCCTCGAACCGATTCAGGGGGAGGGTGGCATCCACGTTCCAGACGATGGCTACCTCGCCGGGGCAGCCCAGATCGCGAAGGACGCCGCGGCGCTGCTGATCTTCGACGAGGTCCAGACGGCACTGCGCACCGGTGCGATCTTCGCCTGCCATCACGAAGGCGTCACACCCGACATTCTCTGTACCGCTAAGGGCCTTGCCAATGGCGTCCCGATTGGCGCGACGATCCTCACCGAAGCAATCGCGTCCGCAATGGGCGGTGGCGTTCATGGCTCCACGTTCGGAGGAAACCCACTCGCCTGCGCTGCCGGACTCGCAACCTTGCAGACGATCCAGCAGGAGGGACTTCTCGACGCCAGCGTGGAACTAGGCGAGCGGTTACGTCAGGGAATCCAGGCACTCAACAGCCCGAAGGTCCGTGCCGTCCGGGGCCGTGGCCTGATGATCGGTGTCGAGTTCAAAACGCGCGTCACGCCGATCCTCAAAGGGCTCCAGGATCGCGGAGTCCTCGCCCTCCCAGCCGGAAGCCTGATCATCCGCTTCCTGCCACCACTCGTCATCACCGAGGAGCAGGTGGATCAGGTCGTTGCCGCGCTCGGCGAAACGCTCGCGTAGGCGACTACGACGAGTCACCATCGGAAGAATCTCGATGAACAAGAATGCCCAGACTACGTAGCCTGGGCATTCTCGCGTTCGGATGTCATGTCTGACAGGAAGCTAACCCGGTTACTGGGAAGGCACGACACGCATCACTCGAGTCCGTAGACGTTGAAATTCGTGAATGCGTATTCGACGACGTTGCCGTCGAAGCTCAGTGCATACATCGCAGGTAGCCCGGATGCAGCGCCGTCGTGGTTTACGGCGCCTATCATCTCGCCGTTCACCAGGAACCAGAATTGGTCGGCGAGCGCGACGATCTTGAGAGTGTTCCACTCTGATACTGGGTTAAGGTACTCGCTCGGGCCGGACTCGATCAGGAATTCGGCGTTGTACCCTGCATCGCCATACGTCTCGTAGAGCACATCGACGTTGCCGTCGGGATTGACGCACAGCGCATAGTCGCTGCTATAGTCCTCGGCCAGTCGCGCAACGACACAGGCGGTCGAGTCCACGGACTCACCGACGTCTACGAGTCGAACGTCGACGCTGACGCTGTAGTCGCCCGTCGGGACGTTTCGCCAGGCGAAGAGCGGCGTGTCGGTGTCTGTCTGGAAGTGCAGGGCATCACCAATCGGCGTAATCGTCGTGTGATCGCCCTGATGTGACTCCCAGTTGTAGATGTTCCAGGTGTAGAGTGCTTCCTGATCTGACGGCACGTCGGCTGGCGGAAGTTCCTCGCAACCAAGCCCGTCACCATCGGTGTCCAGGCCGTGCGGATCGGGCGCGAGAACGGTAAATCCGGTGAGGCCAGCGATCGGCGCGTCGTCACAATCAAGGTCCGGCGGCGGGGACGGGATGCAGAAGTCAGGGTAGGCCGGTTCGCAATCTGGAGTTGGTGATGGATTTTCATATCGCCAGGAGTAGTAGTGCAGGCCGACGTTTCCGGCTTCGACCTTCCAACCGTCCGGGTTGCCCGGTGTGTAGGTCAGGCAGCGGCGCTCGAAACACTGCATCAGGACGTCGCGGTATTCACCAGCGACCTTGACCCGCGCCCAGTACGCTTCGGTGATCGGTAGACCGGTCGCATAATAAGGGTTCTCGAAGAGCTGATCGGTATTGAACTGGCCGTCGTCGTAGACAATGCCGCTCGATGTCATGAAC
>JBGSWU010000299.1:0-11318 GCA_041751795.1 Thermomicrobiales bacterium | reverse complement strand
CATTTTCCAGCACCCAGCATCGACCGTCATCCACAGAATTACCCATTTTCTACGCAGAGCCTCGAGCACACGGATGACCCAGGCGATCGGGTCGGTTACAGCCGTACAGGTTGCGACCTGGTTCGTCCTCTGCGATCCTGCGTGATCACGATGAACCAAGGACGATGGGAGGCGACACTTGCCAACACGCAACGATCACTGGAGCCGTGAGCCGGGCCGCTGGGAAGCGACCCTTCAACCCGAAGCATGGGCGACGATCCCGACGATCGCGACACCACGGCCGTCACCAGATGGGCGCAAGATCGCCTATTCGCGGGGGTATGACGGGCGGCTGGATATCTGGGTGCTCGACCTGGAGACCGGCGCGACGATGCAACTGACCGATGTCGCACGCCCACAGGGGCCGGACCTCAGCCAACGACAGGCCTCGTCAATCGCATGGACTCCGGACAGCAGCACGATCATCTTCGCCTCCAATCAAGAGGGAAAGCTGTGGGCTGTCCCAGCCAGTGGTGGGCCGTCACGCAAGATCGACGACGCAGCCGGCAACCATCACTCGCCTTCGGTGTCACCGGATGGCACACGGGTCGCCTATGTCGCCGAGCGCGGTGAATCAGTCGATATCTTCGCCGCCGCGATCGATGGCACCTGGATGCGACAAATCAGCAGCAGCCATGATGATGAGTACGTCGCCGAGCCAAGCTGGTCGCCGGATGGCAACTCGCTGCTCTACATGCAATGGCCGCACTACGACATGCCCTGGGACGAAGCCGCCGTCGTCGTCGCCGATGTCGAATCAGGTGAGCGACGAGTCGTCGCGGGCGGTGAGCGGGTCGTTAATAACTGGCCGCGCTGGGCGAGCGATGGCCAATCCATCGTTTATGGTTCCGATCGTGGCGGCGAGCATCCGAACATCTGGGAGGTTCGGCCCGATGGTTCGGGAATGGAGCGGCTCGTCGAGGCCGAGAACGATCTCCTCTGGCCAGCCGTCGCGCCAGATGGACGGACGATCGCCTTCACGAAAAACGACGATTGCGAAAATCAGGTCTGCGTCGTCGTTGACGGCAGGATGCAGCAACTCACTGATGAACGCGGTGTCCACACCGAACTGGGCTGGATCGACGAGCGTCGGCTCGTCTGCGTCTACCAATCGCCAACGACGCCGCCCGACCTCTGGGAGATCACGATCGATGGCGAACGCCGCCAACTGACCTTCTCGGCCACTGGCGGTGTCGTCGGTGGTGACCTCGTCCTACCGGACGTCATCTCGTGGCAATCGCGTGACGGCCTGACGGTACATGGCACGCTCTTCAACCCGCGAGACATCCAGCCGGGCAGGCATCCGCTAATTGTTCATATCCACGGTGGTCCGGTCGGCCAAGCCAACAAGACCTGGATTCCGTGGATCCAGTATCTCGTCCAGCGTGGCTACGTCGTCCTCGTGCCAAACTACCGTGGCTCGAAGGGCTATGGACGGACGTTCATGGAGGCGCTCTACGGCGACTGGGGTGGTGGAGACCTGGACGACAATATCACTGGCGTCGAGGCTGTTGTCGCTCGTGGCGCGGTCGACCCAACACGCGTCGTCGCGACCGGTGGTTCAGCTGGTGGCTACAGCACGCTGATCTGCATGACCCGCGCTCCCGAGATTTTCAAGGCTGGGATCGCCCGCTACGGCATCGCGAATCTGGCAACGTTCACCGACAGGACATGGATCTTCGAGCGTCACTACCTCGCCAAGCTCATGGGTGGTACCGGTGGCTCACGCTCCGACCTGTATCGAGAACGATCACCAGTGACGCACGTGGACAACGTCAGTGGCCCGCTACTGATCCTGCAGGGCGAGGATGACATCGTCTGCCATCGCTCGGAGATGGACGCGATGACGGGCGCTCTGGAGGATGCTGGTAAGCACGTCGAATACACCGTCTACCCCGACGAGGGTCACGGCTGGAAGCATGTCTCGACGATCATCGATGATGCGAAACGCAGCGACGACTTCCTGATTCGGATGGTGCTGAACCGCTGACTTCGACCAATCGGACGGAGCCTTTTCGATCACCCCGTTGCCATGAGTCGGTGATTCATGGCAACGGGGTAGGCGGGTTGTGCGAGTTCTCCACAGCCTGTCCACAACACCGCTGCATCATCAGGCGACGAACAGCACCTTGTTGCCAGCGCGTGTCATTGCAAGCCAGCCAGCGGCAATTCCAATCGCTGATGGAACGCCGAACACCAGCATCACCCGCGTAAAATCCGACGTCGTCTGTCCATGCCAACGCTTCATCTGCATCGCTCCTGTTCTGTCGTTCACGATGGCTTGTCGGTCTGCTCTGTCGATCGATTGAGCATGAGCCAACAGATCCATCACGGCAGTCAACAGCGATGCACTGTTGATGTTGTTCACGATACAGGTCATTTGCTGGAAGAAAAGCGATCGAGCCCTCGTGTGTTGGGTAGTTATCCCAGTTCTATACTCATTTTGTATGTGTTTTTAGTAGATAAGAGTAGAGGGTGTGGATAGTGGGGATAACTGCCGTTCTTCCCGTCCAGAAGCCTGAAACACGACTGACCGATCACCTGATGACTTACCCACATCTCCGCATCCGCCAACTGTGACAGATTCGGCACGGGTCAGTTGTCAGTCACGCGCCCAGAGTTTTCCACGACCGTACACGGTAGTTATAAACGCGCCACGGGTGTACGTACACATTCGTATCCCCATTCGATAGTGGTTGTCCACATCTAAGCCCCAGTTATCCACAACGGGGGATAACCAGTCGCTGCTGGTATGCCGTGTTGACATTCAGGCAACGGCTTGCCACGGTGTGAGCTCCGAATTCAGCAGTTGTGATTGCCAGCTACCCGGTGTATCGTCCGGGTGTCGTAGCAATTCCGATAACCGCAAGGTCGCGTATCACCATGCCATCATCGATGCCCGCCGACCGGCCACGACAGATCAATCCGCCGACGCCAATTGCGCATGGACGTATCGCCGCATCGTCAGCAGTCCTGCCGGTGCCGTTGACGACCCTCGTCGGGCGTGAGCGGGAGTGGACGCTGGCGTCCGATCTTGTTCGGACTCCGGGGATTCGGCTGCTGACGCTCAGTGGACCTGGTGGAGTTGGCAAAACACGCCTCGCATTGCGACTGGCTGAGGAACTGGCTGGCGACTTCGCCGGAGGTGTCACATTTGTGCCGTTGGCGCCGGTGCGCCATCCACGACAGCTACTCTTGGCGATCGCCGGATCGCTCGGCATCCCCGATGCTGGCGGTACCGATCTCATTGAGCTGCTTGCAACCGCCCTGCGCGGGCGGCCACGATTGCTGCTGCTGGACAACTTCGAGCAGATTATCGAGGCAGGCCCGTCGTTGACGGCGCTGCTGGCGAGTTGCCCTGACTTGAAGATGATCGTGACAAGCCGGATCGTGCTGCGAGTCACTGGCGAGCAGGAGCTTGTCGTACCACCACTGGAGTCTCCCGGGGCATCGCGATCGCACACGCTCGACGATATCGCTCGCAGCGATGCGGTCGCGCTCTTTCTGCTGCGGGCTCGATTGGTCAATCCATCCTTCGAACTCACCGAGGAAAACGCGCCGTCGATCATCGAAATCTGCCGCCGGTTGGACGGATTGCCGTTGGCGATCGAACTGGCTGCCGCCCGGACGAAAGTGCTGCCGCCACAGGCGCTGGCGGCGCGACTCAGCGATCGTCTCCAGGTGCTGATCGGTGGCCCGCGTGACCAACCAGCCCGCTTGCAGACGATGCGCAACGCGATTGCCTGGAGCTACGATCTGCTGGAATCAGATGAGCAGGAACTCTTCCGGCGCTTATCGGTATTCCCAGCCGGGTTTGGCCTTGACGCTGCCGAACATGTTGCCGGATCGGATCTCGTCCTTGACCGTATTACCTCGCTGGTCGACAAGAGCCTGTTACAACAATCAACCGACTCACAGGCTGATCCACGCTTCACGATGCTTGAGACGATCCGCGCGTTTGGCCTGGAACAGTTGGCCGCGAGTGGCGAGGAAGACGAATCACGCCGGAGGCATGCTGATTGGTGTCGGGATATCGTCGCTGAGGCAGCGATGGAACTCTATGAACCACCAGCCCAGGCAGCGCTCGATCGTCTGGAGCAGGAGCACGACAGCTTGCGAGCGGCGCTGGGCTGGCTGCTGGCTGCCGGTGAGATCACGCAGGCCGCTGAGATGTGTGTTGACGCGTGGTGGTTCTGGTTCACCCACAATCATCTAACGATTGGCCGCTACTGGTGTACCAGTGTGTTCGAACGGTTCGATTTCGTGCCGTCGTCGTTATCGGTTCGTCTGCATGCGGCAACGGGGTGGTTTGTTGAGGCGACCGGTGATTTCGAGACTGCGATCGCGATGCACACGACTGGACTTGCGCTGGCGCGTCAGCTCGACGATCCGTTCGTACTTGGTGTGGCGCTCTTTGCGCTGGCAGATGTTGCAGACGAACATCGACCGGATGGTCGGCAACTGGCGCTGTTTGAAGAAGCAGCGGATCTGTTTCGCGCGCTGAACGCTGGCCCATGGCTGGGAACGGTGTTGAATGCGATGGCCGCGATTCATCGCGACCGTGGGGCGTATGCGCGTGCGACGGCCCTGATCGAGGAGTCTCTCTCGCTGGCTCGCGCCTGCGACTTCGCCTGGCTCATCGCGCTCGCGCTCGGCCATCTGGGCCGCATTAGCAGGATGCAAGGAGATTTGGAGAGCGCACTGAAACTGGACCGCGAGGCCATCGTGATCTGGTACGACATGGGCGACTGGTGGCGACTGTCGCGAGCGATCAATGAATATGGGATCACCGTCGAGCAAACGGGCCAGTTTGAGTACGCGACTCAACTGCTTGCGGCTTCTGAAGTGCTGCGTGAACAACTCGATGCCGCGTTCATGCCGGTGTTGGCGCTCGCCAGGGATCGCGCGCTGGCCAGCCTACACCGCCACTTGAGCGATGCTAAGTTTGCGGCCGCCTGGGAGGCGGGCAGGTCGATGATGGTCGACGAGTTGATAGCCGTTGTGGTCAATCCACCCGAGTCAGTTGCTCCACGCCCACCGCGCGATCCCGTTTCGACCGCTGGGCTATCCCCTCGCGAGATGGACGCGCTGCGGCTACTCGTGGCTGGCTACACCGACCGCCAGATCGCCGAGGAACTGTTCATCAGCCACCGCACCGCCCAGGGCCACGTCGGCAGCATCTTCAACAAGCTGGGTGTCAACTCTCGGACGGCTGCGGCGACGACGGCGATTCGTCTGGGGTTGATTCAGATTCGTGAGTCGGATACCGGTTTGATGCGTGATCGTCGTGGGTTCGAGGGTGATGATGAGCGTCCACCTCAGTGAGATGCACGTTGTAGACGATCCGGGTTGGCATGGCCCGCCCAATCGTACTGGGTTGCCCGCGCCGATTGTCCACCTGATCGGCCGGGACGACGCGATCGCTGTTTGCTGTGACGTGCTGACCAATTTTCGGCTGGTCACGCTCACAGGACCAGGCGGGATCGGTAAGACTCAGCTTGCGCTGGCAATCGCCCGACAGGTTGCCGATCGATTCCCCGATGGGGTTACATTCATCGAGTTGGCACCGATAAGCGACCATCACCTCGTCCTGCCGGCGGTCGCGACCGCCCTTGGTCTCTGGGACACCGCCGTCGAGCCGAGCAATCATCGACTAGCGGACCACCTCCGCGAACAGCGTCTGTTGTTGCTCCTGGATAACGCCGAGCACGTGCTCGACGCCGCACAAGATGTCTCTGCACTACTGAGCGCCTGTCCGCTGTTGCACATCCTTGTCACCAGTCGTTCGCCCCTGCAGATTCGCGGCGAGCACACGTTCGATGTGCCACCACTTGCGCTTCCACCCGCGGAGTGTGCCGTGTCAACTGAGGAGTTGACCCGCTACGCTGCGATCGATCTCTTCGTCGCGCAGGCTCGGGCGGCCGATGTGACCTTTGCGCTCAACGACGAGAATGCCGCAACGATCGCGGCCATTTGCGCCCGCCTGGACGGGATGCCTCTGGCGATCGAGCTTGCCGCAGCGCGAATCCGGGTGCTCTCACTGACCGGCATTCTGGATCGGCTCGATTCGCAGCTGACGCTTTTGACTGGTGGCCCGCGCGATCATCCGCTCAGGCTCCAGACCATGCGCGCCGCGATTGTCTGGAGCTATGACATGCTGGATGCCGGTCAGCAGGCGCTCTTCCGGCGGCTGGCAGTCTTCTCTGGTGGCTGGACACTCGCCGCCGCCGATGCCGTCTGCCAACCCGTGGAGCAGGTGCTCGAAGCGATGTCGTCGCTGATCGCCAGCAGCCTTGTGCGCAGGGTTGTGAGCGTCAACGGGGACGACCGATTCGTGATGCTCGAACCGATTCGGCAGTTCGCTCTCGAAGCGTTGGTCGAGAGCGGCGAGATCGACGCGGTACGATCCAGGCATGTGGATGTGTATCTTGCGCTTGCCGAACAGGCGGCACCACATCTGGATTGGTGGGACCAGACGACATGGATGCTTCTGCTTGACCCTGAACACGACAACTTCCGGGCAGCGATCTCGTGGCTGCTCAGTCGACAAGACGCGGAACGCGGCCTTCGACTCGTCGGAGCACTCTCGTGGTTCTGGAACATTCGTGGTGTCTATCTGGAACCACGGATGCGGGCGCAAGCGTTGCTCAACCTCCCCGAAGCCAGCGCAAGAACGGTCGGGCGTGCTCGGGCTCTCGGGGCATTGGCGTATTCACTGTATTTCCTCGGCGACTACCGGCAGGCGAAGGCGTTCGGAGACGAGGCGCTTGCGATCAATGATGAGACTGGCGATCGTGCGGGCCGCGCGCGGATTCTGATATCGCTGATCGTAACGGCGTTTGACTCCGGTGACGATCAGCGTCACCTGCAGCTTTCCAACGATCTCTTGTACACCGCCCGCGACCTTGGTGATCAGGAGAACATCGCCAGGGCGTTGACGCGGCTCGGTCTAGGCGCAATGAGAAGCGGTGATTCAAAGCGCGCTATCGCTCTGTTCAGCGAGAGTCTGGAACTAGCCGAGCGCCTGAAGAATCGGGCAACGACCGCGTTAGCACTCAGTTCGCTCGGCGACGTGTGTTACCAAGGTGGCGACCTCGCGCGCGCCACTGCGGCGTATCGCAGCAGCCTCGCTATCTACGTCGACATACAATACGCGCGCCCAATTATCGTCGGGCTGGAGCGGCTTGCAGCCGTTGCCCGTGCCCGCAGGCAGGAGCCACGTGCCGCGCGCCTGTATGCTGCAGCAGCGGCACGATGTGAGGCAATCGGCATTACCTTTCCAGTATCTAACCCGGATGCTGTCACTACAGATATCGTCGCGCTTCGCGCCAACCTCAGCGATGAGCAGTTCAAGTCGGCCTGGGACAGCGGTCAATCGATGCCGTTCGCCGATGTCATCACCTACGCACTGGAGACCGAGCCAGCGGCCACCCCTGCTCCAGTACTTGCTGCTGGCAAACTCTCCCCGCGTGAGTGTGACGTGCTACGCCTGATCGCTGCTGGTCAGAGCAACAAGCAGATCGCCGCCGAACTGTCCCTCAGCGTCTTCACCATCGAACGCCACATTACCAACCTATACGCCAAGATTGGCGCGCGTGGCCGGGCCGACGCAACCGCCTGGGCTATGCGCCACGACTTCGCCTGAGCACATCTACAGGTTTTCCACTATTGCCTCCCATCCCCAATTACAGGGTTACAGGGATGTGAATGGTCTCGATTCCCTGTAGCGTGTCAGATGCTGAGGGATCCCTGGTTGCGCGTCGCTTAGCGACACGTATCTGGCGGACCCTCAGCGCTGACATGTGGACCCCGAGGAAGGGAGTTCTCTCATGGAACGACGGGAGATATCGCGCAGGAGCGTCTTGCAGGGAGGCGCTGCTTTGGCTGGAATAGCGCTGCTCGGGTCGAAGTTGCCAGCATCCGCATCTGAGCGCCAGACGGCAGCGCAACATGCCCACTCGCTGGGGCAGGTGATCGACGGCTTCCCAACTCGGCCCGGTGAGGAGGTCATACCCTGGCTCGACCAACCAGGGCCGAATCCGATTCCGGATTTCGTCGGTGATTTGCTGGATTGGCAAGCGCTCGATTCGTGGATTACGCCCAACGACAAGTTCTTTACCGTCATGCACTACACCCAGCCCAGCCTCGATCCGGCAACCTGGCGGGTCGAGGTTCATGGCCTTGTCCAGCAATCGATGACGCTCTCACTGGCCGACCTCCAGGCTCGCCCGCATCACGATGTCGCCTTCACACTGGAGTGTTCCGGTAATCATGGATTCCAATGGAATATTGGTCTTGTCGGCAATGCGCTCTGGACCGGCACGCCGTTGGCGGCGTTGCTCCACGAAGCGGGTCCGCTCCCCGACGGCAGCGAGGTCGTATTCTGGGGCACGGAGACAGGTCTGGAGGACATTGATGGTGTTGAGGTCGTCGAACAGTTTGCGCGCAGCATGTCGCTGGCTGAAGCGATGGACCCACGCAACATCCTCTGCTGGGGCATGAACGGCGCACCGCTGCCAGCCGAGCATGGTGGTCCCGTCCGTCTGATCGCGCCTGGTTGGTATGGCATTGCCAACGTCAAGTGGCTCACACGCATCGAGGTCATCGACCGCCCGTACGAGGGTCGCTTCATGGCGCGCGAGTATCGGACGATTCGCACTGAGGAGCGCAACGGCCAGTTGCTGGCGAAGATCACGTCGGTCGGCCACGTCAACCTCAAGTCAGCACCGGCCAAGGTGACGCGGCTTGACGGCCAGTACCGCATCATCGGCGCCGCCTGGGGTGGACCGATCGCCCGCGTCGAGGTCCAGATCGACGACGGTGCCTGGCAACCGGCCACGATCGAGCAACAGGGCGACACCGAGTTCACCTGGGTCATCTGGAGCCTGGACTGGGGGCAGCCATCTGACGGCCAGCACACGATTACGACGCGGACGATCGACTCAGACGGCAACGTCCAGCCGGCCATGGATGACCCGCTGATCGCCAATAAGTTGACCTTCTGGGAGAGCAACGGCCAGATCACCCGGCGTGTAGCCACCGGCGCACGCTCGTTCCCGGAAACGGGCCATACCCTGGTTGGCCGCTTCCTGACGTTCTGGGAAGGGCACGGTGGGCTGGCCACCTTCGGCTACCCGATCACCGAGGAATTCGAGGAGGATGGTCGGACTATCCAGTACTTCGAGCGTCAACGTTTCGAGCATCACCCAGAGAATGAGCCGCCTTACGATGTGCTGCTGGGGCTGCTGGGGGTCGAGGCACTGGCAGACGCAACACACCCACCCGTCCCACCACAGGATGGTGGAGCCTGCGACTTCCACGCGGCGACCGACCACAACACCTGTGGCCGCTTCCGCGAAGTCTGGCAGCAGGGTGGGCTGCTGATCTACGGCTACCCGATCACCGAAGCGTTCGCGGAGGACGGGCTGACGGTGCAGTACTTCGAACGCGCCCGCTTCGAGCATCATCCAGGCAACGAGGTGCCGTACGACGTGCTGCTCGGGTTGCTCGGCTACGAGGCGTTGGAGGCTCGCTACGGCGGGAACCTGCCGCCGGGGGCGGTCTAGTTTCAACAAGAATCTTTCCGGGAGAGGTGTCATAATGCCACCCCTCCCGGATCGAGACAGACGGACGGCGACATCCACGCATGCCATTCAGATTTGGCCTGTTTCTCTGGTTTGTTGCAGCAGAATACAATCGTGCTAAAAGCACACCTCGCCATATGATCTGGGCTCTCCCGAGCTTTTGATGATAACAGTCAAGTAAGGCCACGAAGTGGGGAATAACGACTGGTAATTGCCGTTTGCTCACGCGATCCGAGCCGCATACAGGCGTTTTTCAGAGTGGCATCCCTTCGTTGGAGCACGCTTCACCAAAAGATCGGGAGAGCCAACATGTCACGGCTTAGTCTGAGCAGAATGTCCGGCGACGCTCAACGCCCGAGACGGCCGAGGTGCCGATGGGTGCGCTAGGGAACCCGACGACCGATGAAGCTGCGTACCGCGACATGTGGCAGATCATTCTGCCGCTCTACTTCAAGCAGCCCGACGCGGTGGACTGTGACGAGGTGATCGCCCGCGCGCATCTGAGCGCGGCTGCCAGCTACCACGCTTTCACGAAATGCGTGCCGACCTACAACGTGCTGCCACGACTGGGTGAGATCCGCATCCCGACTTTGGTCATGGCTTGCCGCGACGATTTCATTACCCCGC
This sequence comes from Thermomicrobiales bacterium, assembly GCA_041751795.1. Lineage (GTDB taxonomy): Bacteria > Chloroflexota > Chloroflexia > Thermomicrobiales > CFX8 > JBBECJ01. Next base: position 1,068 of record JBGSWU010000299.1, on the reverse strand, counting down.
CTGAGCAGTCCGAGCGCATCCAGCAGGCGATCCCCGGGGCAGAGCTGGTGATCTTCGAGGAGAGTGGGCACTTCCCATTTGTCGAAGAACCGGCGAAGTATTTCGACGTAGTGACGGGGTTTGTACGACACACCACGTAGGCCCGTGCTACCGTCACGCGTCCCGCAGCCTGCGTCCCTGGTAGCCAGACGCTCCAGTGTGAGCGGTCTCGCTCGGTGTGTTCTGCTTGACGTGTCCGATGCCCGTTCAGTCGAGTGATATCGGCAAGGCATCACAACATGTACCCCTCGAGGAGCGTGTAGGAGCGCCTAGCAGAGACTACGTCTAACCGTGCGATCTAACTCCCCTTAGAGGTAGAGCGTCGTGCCGTAGAGCCGGTTGAGCACCCTCCGCGAGGCTGATTATCCCGGCCAGTTGAATACGTCTAAGGTCTCCATCGACCGTTAGATGGCCATCGACTGATACGGTTGGTGCTCCCACAACTGGCACGTCATCTGGGCCTGGCCAACGTGTTAGCGGGTGTGTCCTACCGCGTGCGGCAGCCGCAATGCGCCACTTTTCGACAGGCTGCGACGTTTGTGAGACGCCAGCTCGATCTGTTGCATTCTTCACCGCCATGTGCTATACATCGCGCATCGTGGGACGCGCCGCCTAGCTCGAAAGGATGCGGCCGTGGGGCGGATCCTGTTCACCGTCCTGCCCGGGACTGGGCACTGGCACCCAATAGCGCCACTGGCGCTGGCTATGCAGGTGGCCGGGCATGACGTGCGCATCGCGACCGCGCCGAGCTTCGCCCCAGCCGTGACCACCCTGGGACTGGACGCAGTGCCGTGCGGCCGTGACTGGCTGGAAAGCCAGATCGAGGCCACGTTTCCCGGCTTTCTGACGCGCTCGCCCATCGAGCAGATCCAAGTCTTCGCCGCCGAGGCTGCGCCTGCAATGGCCGTCGACCTGGTTGACCTGGCCGCTACGTGGCGGCCAGACCTGCTCGTGCGTGACTGCACCGAGTGGGGCGGCTGGGTGGCGGCCGAGGAATTGGGGATCCTCAGCGTGGTCTACGGCGTGATC
>JBGSWU010000298.1:0-5811 GCA_041751795.1 Thermomicrobiales bacterium | reverse complement strand
GGAGATCAGCGAATTGAGATTGAGCCGAACATGAAGGACCTCGACGCGATTTCCCTTTGGGTCCGAGAAGCGTCGATGCGGTCTGATCTCGTCGTTGCCAGTCTTCATGGTCATGAACAGGGACAAACGAAGGAAGATCCGGCTGATTTCATCGTTACCTACGCGCGCAGAATGATCGATGAGGGAGCCGATGTCGTCGTTGGACACGGTCCACATCTCCTCCGAGGGATGGAGATCTACAACGGCAAACCCATTTTCTACAGCCTCGGTAACTTCGTTGGCCAGAACGAACTCACGTTCAAGTTGCCGTCCGATTCGTACGAGACCTTCCGAGTCGATCCCGCGACACCAGCAGGTGCGTTGTTCCGCGAGCGAAGTCAGAACGACACCAAAGGGTTTCCATCCGACCGACGCTATTGGCAGTCGATAGTTCCGCGTTGCACGTGGAAAGATGGACAACTGTCTTCGATCGAGTTACACCCGGTGTCACTGGCACTTGGAGAAGCCCACCACCGACGTGGCCGCCCCCGGCTGGCGATCGGCGACGAAGCAGCCGAGATTCTCACACGATTCTCGTCACTTTCGGCGACGTTTGGGACGGATATGGAGATCGATGGAGAAACTGCACATGTTGCGATTAGCTGACTACCACTCGGGCAATCTGCGACGAAGCGTCGTGTGTGCTATCTTTTGTGCTGCAGATGTGGGGTAATCGCCAGTCGGTGGTTGAATAGCCGGTTTGTAACGATCGCGTGCTGATTGTTGCGCTCAACGGACGATTTCCGCGATTGCGGTAATCACGTTGTGTGGATGGCAATCGTAGTTGCTGCGGGACACCGCTTCCGGCAGAGCTTCGATAGATCTGTATGGAAGTTGCGGACGTAGGTTGAGTATCGGCTATGCCCCAAACGTTGCAGGTGGATGTCCTTCCTGATTGGAAGGACGCGAGGAGGAGAGATTAATGACCCGAACTGAAAAGTCCCTTGAAATGTTGCCATTCTCGGCAGCAACGACCCGACGACAGTTTCTGAAGCGATCAGTCGTTATGGGCGCCATGATCCCCGTCGCTGGAACGTTGCTGGCCGCGTGCGGTGGCGATGATGACGATGATTCGGGCGACAGCACGAGTACGTCAGCAGAACAGCCAACCCGCGCGGGCGTTCCAACAAACAGTTCGAGTGGTGGTGGTCAGGCTACAGCCGCCGCGTCACCAGAGGCAGACGCGACCGAAGCACCAGATGCGCCGGACGCGACACCCACAGATTCGGCGGCCGCAACCGAAGCGCCGACAGGGGGTGACGAGCCGAAGCAAGGTGGGTCCGTTATCATGATGGGCCACCACGAGATTTCGAGCCTGAGTCCGGACGATGACGGTCCGACCGTACACTGGGTCATGACGAGCAATATCCACAACGCGTTGGTGGAACTCGATTCATGGTTCGTCCTGCAGCCTGTGTTGTGCGAGTCGTGGGAAGTAAACGACGACGGGACCCAGTACACGTTCAACTTGCATTCGGACGTTCTGTTTCACGACGGCGAGGCCTTCACCTCTGAAGACGTGAAGTACACGTTCGAGTACTACGGTAGCCCGGATAACGCTGCGGTTCAGGCGTCAAACTTCCGATCAATTGCCTACCCAGTTGAGGCACCAGACGACACGACCGTCGTCATCACCCTGTCTGGTCCTGACGCATCGTTTATTGCGTATGCCGGGCAGACACTCATCGTGCCACAGCATCATCACAGCGAGGTCGGCGAAACTGGATATAAGGCCGACCCGATCGGGACAGGCGCGTTTAAGGTCAAGGATTATGATCCGGCTTCTTTCTGCGAGTTGGAAGCCTTCGAAGATCACTTCCGCGGTCGGCCGAATCTCGACATCCTCCGTGAGAACATCGTTCCTGAGGCCTCTGTTCGCAAGATCTCGCTTGAATCTGGCGAAGCCGACACTTCGGTCTGGGCGCTGCTCACGGAAGATAATATCGCCCTTCGGGACAGCGGTGATTTCACGACGTTCATCACGTCAAGTCTGGCTGTGAATCACTTCCCGATCAACAACGAGCGTCCCTTCTTCCAGGACAAGGTTGTTCGCCAGGCGATGATGCACGCGATCGACCGTGACCAGATCGTCGACGATCTCTGGAAGGGCCTTGCAGTAAAGGCGACGGCCAATCTATCGCCTGCTCTTGCGTTCTACTACGAGCCAGATGTCAAGCAGTACGAGTACGACCCGGAACTCGCAGCATCAATGCTTGACGAGGCTGGATGGGTTGTCGGCGCTGACGGTGTGCGTGAAAAGGACGGCGTCAAACTGGCGTGGACATGCCTCGTCATTAGTGGTGACCAGGCCCGTCGCCCGGAGGCTGAAGTCGTTCAGCAGTGGCTGCTTGCCATTAACATGGACATGCAGATCGAAGAAGCCACCTCAACCTCAACCGCAATGGCCAAGGGTGAGGGTGACATGGCCCTCTATAACTGGACCTATGGCGGCGGTAGCGGCGAGCCAGATGCGTCGAACACACTCCGATCCGACGCACTCAACAACTTCAGCCACTACAAGAACCCGGAAATGGATGCTCTCCTCGATCAGGGACTGAGTGAAACCGATCCGGAAGCGCGCAAGGAAGTTTATAGCCAGGTACAGAAACTCGTCGCCGAGGACGTTCCGTTCCTTTACATCAAGTTTTGGGACTGGTTCGTGTTCTTCAACAAGCGCGTCAAGGGACTCGCTGAAGAGCCGCTCACGACATCGTTCTATAGCGATGCATACTTGTGGTGGGTCGACGACCAAGCGTAATCATGACATCTCGAAATGGGCGGTGCGGCAGAATTGCTGCACCGCCCACTTCAAATCCACGGCATAAGGGGACGACATGACTGCATATGTCATTCGACGTCTGTTGCAAGGGATCTTCGTCGTCTTCATCGTGTCTTTCGTGACCTTCTTCATTATCCAGGCGGGACCCGGTGATCCGATCGAGCAGATGCTCGGCGAAGGTGCGCAGCAGATGACGCAAGAGGACCTCGATCGCATCCGCGACAAATGGGGTCTCAACGATCCATGGTACGAACAATACTTCTCATGGCTCGGCAATCTTGTTAAGGGCGATATGGGTATCTCCATCGTCCGGGTTGGGCAACCGGTGAGCGGCATGATTACTCACGCCGCTGGTCCGACGATCAGGCTTAATGTCATCGCGCTGCTCGTAGCAGTCATGATCGCGATCCCAGCGGGAATGATGGCAGCGATCCGACGGTATTCGATTACCGACTCGTCGATTATGGTTACTGCCAGCGGTGGCGTCGCATTGCCGAATTTCTGGGTCGCGCTGATGTTTATCGTGCTCTTCACAGGTACTCTCGGTTGGCTACCAGCCACCGGATTTACCAGTTGGAAGCACTACCTGATGCCGGTAACCGTTCTCGCAATCACAGAATTCGCCATTCTGGCACGTCTGATGCGCGGAACGATGCTTGAGGTCCTGAATCAGGATTACATGAACACCGCACGCTCAAAGGGCCTTTCTGAGCGAGTCGTGATTCTTCGGCATGCCGTTCGCAACGCGATGCTTCCGATTATCACGGTCATCGGTTACCGCTCAGCGTTCCTGTTGAGTGGCACCGTCGTGATCGAGACGATCTTTGCCATCCCGGGATTGGGGCGGCTATTCTTCCAGTCGGTGCAGCGGTCTGATTATCAGGTCGTGCAGGGAATCGTACTGGCGTTTACACTTCTTGTTGTTACGATGAATATCCTCACCGACCTGCTCTATGCGGTAATCGATCCTCGCATCAGGCTGAAGTAATCTGTGGAAACGGTGGACGAATGAACTCATCTGCGCGAACCGACGCGACCAGCGCACCGGCGGACGCGCTTGGAGAGATCGATCGCAAGCGACGAACTGAGCTTTCGCGCACGTGGGGACGTTTCAAGCGTTACAAGCCGGGCGTCGTAGCACTGGTGTTCCTGGGCCTGCTTTCGATTCTGGCGATCGCTCCCGGACTGTTCGAACCATACGGTTACAAGGACATTGATCTGTCGCAGCGTGCTGCGGGGCCATCGCTGGATCATCCATTCGGTTTCGATGGTGTGGGCCGAGACCTGCTTAGTCGGCTGATTCGAGGCACTCGTGTCGCGTTCCTTGTTGGGATGTCGGCGACCGCCATCGCGCTGTCAATCGGTGTCACCGTTGGCGCGACAGCCGGATATTTTGGCGGATGGGTTGACTCTGTCCTGTCCCGGATCGTCGACTCGCTGATGGCGTTCCCGCTGATCGTTCTTCTGATTACCTTGGCGGCGGTGGTTGGTCCGGGAATCCGGACGACGGTCTTTGTGATTGGTTTGACGGTCTGGGCACAATACGCCCGTGTCGTTCGGGCTGAGGTGTTGAGCGTTCGTGAGCGTGACTTTGTCACATCGGCGCGTTCCGCCGGCGCGAGCGACCCGCGAATCATTTTCCGGCATATTCTGCCGAATGTGCTCGGTCCGGTGATCGTGCTGGCAAGCCTCGCTGTTGGTGGCATCATCATCCTCGAGGCTGCACTCTCGTTCCTAGGCCTTGGTGTTCAGCCTCCGACGCCGTCCTGGGGCGGTATGCTGGCTGACGCTCGACCATTCATCACCACCTATCCTCATATGCCGATCTTCCCAGGCGTGATGATCTTCCTAACGGTGATTGCGTTCAACCTCCTTGGTGATGGGCTTCGCGACGCACTCGACCCGCGTCAACGAGAGTAGGTCAGTACCAAAGCGACATGCGCTGCACGGCATCCTTGACAGGCCCGATGAGAATCTTCATCGGGCCTGTCCTGTTTGAGGAGCCGGATACCGATCCACCTTACTTCAGTTGTGGGTGACGCTGTTGACAGCGGATACGTAAGCGCATACGGTGTGCATGCTCAAGGGAGGATAGCGGCTGATGAGTAGAAGTACTCGTGAAGCGTTTCGTGTGAGCACGGCTTCATCGTCAGAACCTTCAACCCCAGTGATGCTTGAACATCAGCTTGTGTTCGATACAGATCAACTACGTCTGGATCCAATGCTTCTGAAACCCTCACTTAACGAAGATCGTGGACATATCCTCGTTGTTGAGGACGATCTCATTATTGCCGATCTCATCGATCAGATACTGCGTTTCGAGAGCTTTCAGGTGACGCACGTTGCGGACGGACAGTCCGCTGTCGCATATGCAACGTCAGAGTTCCCTGATCTGATTTTGATGGATTTGATGCTACCGGTGCTGAGTGGAATGGATGCCAGCCGGATCATTAAGTCACACCCTGATGAGGGTGTGAGTGGCATCCCGATCGTTGCGATGTCAGCAGGCGTCAATCTCAGAGCGACAGCATACGATCTTGCGGTCGAAGGCGTACTCGCCAAGCCATTCGATATCGACGTTCTTCTAGCAACTGTGGACATTCACATCCGGAAAGGCGTAAACGCTGACGAGTAGGGATGGTCTCCATACAATGAGTCTCCCCAACAACACGTCCGTTATTTTCAGCGCAAACACAAACCCTCCAGCGCATTGCGCTGGAGGGTTGCCTGGTAGCGGGGGCGGGATTCGAACCCACGACCTTTGGGTTATGAGCCCAACGAGCTGCCACTGCTCCACCCCGCGGTGGTGAGGGAACCGATCAATACCACAAGTATATCAGGTACAGCAACTGGGGAGTGTGCGCAGCGGCCTCGCCTCCCACACAGTTGCCCGTGCAGTACTCTCCGGCGCTGCCATGGGGCACGACCAGGTTCGGGATGGAGCTGGGTGGTTCCATGGCGCTCTCGGCCACGCACACACCCGAAGGGAAAAA
>JBGSWU010000297.1:0-4440 GCA_041751795.1 Thermomicrobiales bacterium | reverse complement strand
GGGTGGAGGGCAATCCCTAACTCAAACGCACTCTCGGCATCGCCCGCCTCGCCGATGATTTCGACATCTGGCTCAAGCGCGAGTCGCATGATCAATCCACGCCGGACCTGGGGCTGGTCGTCAACCAGCAGCAGCCTGATCATCTGATCGACACTCCGATCCGATCTCGCTGTGCCGTGCTGTACCGCCGTTACCTGCACCATCGCAGGTTCCTTTCCGGTTCAAGCCGGTTGCCGCGCGCCGTCGCGCGACCACGTTGTCCCCACTGACATCGTGACTCATTGGTGCTATCAGCATAGCGGTTGTACGAGATGATGACACCGGACGAACGACCTGAATGGTCCTCGGCCCTCTGGTGGAATGCCAATCTCCATCGAAGGGATGAGGTCGCAGATGGCTTTGTCTGGAAATTGACCATCGTTTGGCACAGTCGACGACCCATACAGAGGGTCATTTGACCAAGGTACAGGTTGCGCAATCGGTGGATGCCGATGCTGGTATGCTGTGTCGCGTCGAAGGTTACGCGGTGGCTAGCAGGACGTTCTTTCATTGGGGAGTAGCATGCCAATTCGCATCCTGATTGCCGATGATCACAGCGTTGTCCGTCAGGGACTGAAAATGTTCCTCGCACTTGATCCCGAGTTGGAAGTTATCGGCGAGGCTGAGAACGGTGCCGAGGCTGTTCGCCTGGCAGGTGAGCTACGGCCAGATGTCGTTCTGATGGATCTCCTGATGCCGGTCATGGACGGTATCACCGCGATCGAGAATATTCGCGCGACGTTGCCGGATATCGAGGTTCTGGCCGTGACGAGTGTCCTGGAGGACACCGCCGTGATCCGCGCGATTCGGGCTGGGGCGATTGGATACATGCTGAAAGACACCCAGGCCGATGAACTCTGTCGCGCTATCAAAGCTGCCGCCGCTGGGCAGGTGCAGTTGTCGCCGGAGGCGGCCTCGCGTTTGTTGCGTGAAGTCCGCGCTCCGGAATCTCCGGAAGCGTTGACCGACCGTGAAACCGATGTTCTTCGACTCCTGGCGCGCGGACTGGCCAACAAGGAGATCGCTCAGGGACTGTCGATCGGGGAGAAAACGGTCAAGACGCACGTCAGCCACATCCTCTCGAAACTCGGCGTTTCATCACGGACGCAGGCCGCACTCTACGCCGCCCGCGTCGGGCTTGTTCCGGCGGGCGAGGTGGGCGAACGGGTGTGAGCGGCTCGCCGATCGAGGGGACGAACGCGGCTGAACGGCTCGACCTCGATGTACTGGCGAGCATCATGGACGCATCGCTGGATGGCATCGTCATCATTGATGAGCACCGCCGCTATCTCTACATCAATCCCGCCGCGAGTCGCATTCTCGGATACGCGGCGCAGGACCTGATTGGGCGTGATTTCCTCGTCAGTTTCCCTGTCAGGCAACATGAACGGATGCGAGGGTTCTTCGACACAACCGTCGTCGGCAAACCCGGGCGCAGCGACAGTACGATCCTGTTGCCAGATGGTGAAGAACGCCAGATCGAGTACACCAACACCCACGTTGAGGCTGACGGACGTCACTTGATGACTGCCATCTTTCGCGATGTGACCGAATCACGCAGGCAGGAGCGGGAAGCCCGGGTGCTCGCGGAAATCGCCGCCAGCCTGACGATCGATCAGCCAATGGAAGAAACGTTGAACATCCTGACGCGCTTTGTCGTCGATTCGACTGGCGCGCAGGCGGCGGTCATCGCATTGATCGAGCCTGAGACGATGCGGCTTGAGGCGTTTACGGTCCATGGATTGCCAGCACGATTCATGGACATCATGCGTGATCGCTGGCCGATGTCGCGTAACTCTGTGACCATCCGCGCGACTGAAACGCAGCAGATTGAGATCGTCGCTGATGCCCGAGTGCGAATGCTGGCGAGCAGCGACTATGCACCCGTTCACGATCTGCTCGACGATGACCGGTGGGATGCACTGGCTGCACTGCCATTGGTGTATCGCGATCAATCGCACGGGGCATTGGTTGTCTACTACCCGAACCCGGGACCGCCTGATGACGAGATCGCGTTGCTGGCGGCAATCGCCGACCAGGCAGCCGTCGTTGTCGAAAACAACCGTCTGTATGCCGAAGCACAGGGGCAGGCTGCGATCGAGGAGCGTCAGCGATTGGCGCGTGAGCTCCACGATTCTGTGTCACAGGCACTGTACGGCATCGGCCTGGGTGTGAAGACCGCTCAGGCACTGATCGACCAGGACCCCGCCAGAGCGATCGAACCCGTTGACTACGTCCTGCAACTGGCCGAGGCTGGTCTCACCGAAATGCGGGCTCTCATCTTCGAGCTGCGGCCTGAGTCGCTCGAATCCGAAGGTCTCATTGCCGCCATCGGCAAGCAGGCATCGTCGTTGCACGCTCGTCATCAGATCACGGTCAATGCGAGCTATTGCGACGAACCGGTGATTCCGTTTCCGATCAAGGAAGCGGTCTACCGGATCATTCAGGAAGGCTTGCAGAACGTCGTAAAGCACGCGCACGCGACGACGGTGGACCTTCAACTCGAGTGCGATGATGAGACGGTCCGCTTCGACATTCGCGACGATGGCGTCGGCTTTGATGCAATGACTGATCACCCCGGCCATGTTGGACTGCATTCGATGCGCGAGCGTGCCGCCCGTCTCGGTGGCGCTGTCTTCATCGAGAGCGCACCTCGCGCTGGATCACGCGTTCATGGCTACATCCCGTATTCGATGTGAGCACCGTTCCGGAGTTCAAACCAGCCACACACGCTTATTCATTGATCGCGCGTTGTTTCCATACCAACTGACCGACGTTTTCTCCAGCAATGTCTGTTGACGAACAGTGATATCGGTGCTATTATCTGCCTCTTGCAATCGTTTCGGAGGCTCGTAATGCTCGATGCGATGGATTCGAAAGCTCTTGAAGCGTTGATGGATTCCGGCAGGATGTCATGGGCCGACCTTGCGGTACGGCTCGGTCTGTCAGCACCAGCTGCCGCCGAGCGTGTCCGACGGCTGGAGGAGCGAGGCGTCATTCGCGGGTTCTCGGCGATTGTCGATCCGGAGGCTATCGGGCTCGACCTGCTTGCATTCGTCGCCGTCACGCTCGAACGTCCGGATCATCGCGACACATTCCTGCAGTGGGTCGCCGTTTGCACCAACGTGCAGGAGTGTCATCATCTCGCAGGTGACGACGACTTCCTCATCAAATTGCGTTGTCGAGGGACTCGCGATCTTGAGCGAATCATCAGTGACGACCTCAAAGGACTGCCGGGAATTGCCAGAACACGGACATCGATCTGCCTGTCGACGGTCAAGGAATCCGTCGCCGTACCCGTATCCAACGTCGTTGAGGGGTAGGTGGCGTCATGCCTGACTACGTGTCGCTGCTTGGACGCTCGTTTCTGCTTGGACTGGCGATCGCTGCGCCTATCGGCCCAACGAGCATGACGGCCATCCGCCGTGGTCTGGCGACTGGGGCATGGGCGGCGTTCTGGATCGGAATGGGCGCTGCGCTGACGGATTTCATGTATATCGCTGCGACCTACGCCGGTTTCACTCCTATCCTCGAACGCGTTCCTGGCTTAAAGACGATCCTCTACATTGCCGGTGCGGTGGTGTTGGCGCGGATCGCGTTTGGCGCCATTCGCGACGCGCTCTCGGGTGCTGGGACACCGACAATTGACAACGTGCCCGGAACGGTTGTCGCCCGCGAAAGTTGGACGGCTCTCATGCTTCTGGGCATGGGAATCACTCTGATTAATCCGGCGACGATTACCTACTGGCTGTCGGTCGGTGGTGCGTTCGTTGCCGCAAATCTCGTCGATCGTTCTCTCCCCGGTGCAGCCGGTGCGATGCTGGCGATCTGGGCAGGCAGCGCACTCTGGTTCTCGATCCTGGCAGGGATCGTCGGTGCCGCTCGACATCGCATCGAACGTCTTCCCTGGCTCTTTCGCGGAGTCGGTCTGGCGTCTGGTCTGATCCTGATGGCGTTCGCGATCGCCTTTGCCGTTCGGGGCGTCGATCGTCTGGTTGGTTGATCATCGATCTCATCGGTGGTGGACACAGCCGTTGCTCACCTGTACCGTTCATGACGGAAACAGTGTTTGGATATCTGGGCGACTGGCTGAAGGGGTTCCACGGTGGAGTCGAGGCTGCGACCGTTGTCGGCGGGTGACATTGTCGATGAAGCGATCGGGTTGTACCGGCGGAACTTTCGCCTGTTTCTGTCGATCGGGGCTGTCGTCCTCGTTCCAGCCGGGGTGATTCAACTCGTGCTGGCTCTGTTGGCTGGCGAGGCCGGTCTGAGCGTCTTCGAGATCACGACGGCCCTCTGGTGGTTTTTATCGATCATCGTCGCTGCGGTCTCGTATGTCGCCGTTATCTCGACGATGGCGATCGCAGCATCGGAGCGCTGGCTGGATCGACCGATGACGGT
>JBGSWU010000296.1:0-41489 GCA_041751795.1 Thermomicrobiales bacterium | reverse complement strand
CATCCCGTTGATCCACCCACGCAGCTCCGTTGTCACGATCCATGATCTCGGATATCTCGTAGAGCAGGATGCTCATCCGACCCGCACACGCCGGATGCTCGACCTGGCGACTCGCTGGAATGCCCGAGTCGCCAAGTCAATTGTCGCCATTTCAGGACAAACTCGCGACGATCTGATCCAGTACTACAAAACCGATCCTGACAAGATCACGGTCGTTTATTCTGGCGTTGAACAATAGCGATTTCGAACGATCGATTCATCCGCCGTGGCCCAGACGCTCGCACGGTTAGGAGTCGACAGACCGTACATCTACTTTCTCAGCACGATACAGCCGAGAAAAAACCTCATTCGGCTAGTCGAAGCGTTCGAAGCGCTTGATGACGACGATCTGCTTCTCGTCATTGCTGGGGGAACTGGCTGGCTAAGCGGTACTATCGAGGAGCGAATCAACAACAGTCCAGTCGCTCGAAGGATTCGACGGCTGGGCTACGTGTCCGATGATGATGTTCCGGCGCTCTATAATGGCGCTCAGGTTTTTGCACTGCCCTCGCTTTACGAGGGATTTGGCATGGGTGTGCTCGAAGCGATGGCGTGCGGCTGTCCTGTCGTCACCAGCAACGTGTCGAGTTTGCCGGAGATCGCAGGTTCGGCGGCGACTCTAGTTGACCCAACGAGTGTGACATCAATTCGCGACGGCTTGCTTCAAGCAATGGCGCCAGCGCAACGTGACCGCCTGATAACGATGGGGCTCGAGCGCGCGAACGGGTTCAACTGGACCCGGACGGCGACCGAAACGCTCGGCGTGATTCAAAAGGCAACCGGGGATCAAAGAGCTTAGCAGCCGTCGTATTCTGGTCATTAAGCTCGCCGATCTCGGCGACGTGCTGATCTGCGAACCCGCGCTCCGGTCGCTCCGGATTGCGTTTCCCGAAGCACAAATCGATGTATTGACGACGCCAGCCGCAACCGCGCTTCTCGAACTGTTCGGCCACGAACTCTCTCCTGTTTCCTTTCCGAAGAGCTTGTTTGACCGTCCCGCGTCACTGTCAAACCCGCGACTCATTCTCAAAGCATTGCGAATGGCCCTTAAACTTCGCTCGTCAAACTACGATCGTGTTGTCGTCCTTCATCATCTGACAACATCATTTGGAGCAAAGAAGTTTGCCGCACTGGTGGCAGCGACAGGAAGCAGAATGGTCGTTGGGCTCGACAACGGCCGCGGAAATTTCCTCACCCATCGGGTGGATGATATGGGATTCGGTCAACGGCACGAGGCGACCTATATGCGAGATGTCGCGGTGGCCGCCGGAGGAGCGACGGTTGACGATGCTCCTGTAATATCTACAGCGAACCTGATCGCATTGCCCTGCGACGTTCCACTCAATGAATATGCCGTGCTATACCCGGCAACCGGCCCGTTCTCACGTGCGAGAGAATGGCCGGTAGATCGGTTTGGGATCCTGGCAAACTGGCTAAAGCGACAGGATGTCACTCCAGTTGTCGTTGGAACTGAAGATGCAACGCCACTTGCTCGACAGATCCATGACGTCGAGCCTTCGACAATCGACATGACTGGCCGCACGTCGCTGACCGAACTCGCCTGTCTCGTGCGTGGCGCACAGGTCGTCGTCGGCGGAGATTCATTCGTCGGGCATCTTTCTGCTGCTGTTGGTACGCCGGTGGTGTCGATCTTTGGGCCATCGAATGCAAACGCATGGCGCCCATTCGGGGCAATGGATATTGTCGCGCAGGAATCGATTGCTGGCAGGTCTCTCGTCGTCCGTCATGACATGCCATGCCAACCGTGTATCTATACTGGATTTCGTTTGGGCCGACCCAACGGTTGTAACGACCGAACATGCCTGAAAAATGTCAAAGTCGGAGATGTGGAGCAGGCTGTGGCACGTGTACTTGGAGGAACATAGATGACGTTGACCGGTCGAACGCTGGGGCTGCTCATGATCGGTGCTGGCCTGCTGATCGGTGGAGTTGCGATCGCATGGCTGGTTTCCGGGCTCGCCGACGACGAATCAGGTTTACGTCTCTCAGGTGCCGTGTTCGGAGGCGCACTGGTATTCATCGTATTTGTCCTACCACTGGTGGCAGGCGGAATCTTCCTGTACATTCGCGGTGGTGCCGAAGCGAAGCAGTTTGAAACTGCGTCAAGACAGCGAAAACTGCTGGGCATCGTAGAAAGCGCAGGAGAGATCAGCATATCCGACCTCGCGCTCCAACTTTCAGGTACTCGGGACGCTGTCCAGGCCGATTTGTACGACCTGGTGTCTAAAGGACTTTTCGCGGGCTATGTCGACTGGGACCGTGGGATTCTGTTCGCGAGACAAGCGTCCGAGCTTCGCGGTAGAGAAACCTGTCCGAACTGTGGCGGACAGTTGTCGCTCGCTGGCAAAGGTCTGATTCGATGTCCATATTGCGGTGTCGAGATTTTCCTACCCTGAAACGCAACGCACTCGAGGAATACCAGGAGGTGAACGGATGTCCAGAGGTGGAATGATCGACCGAATGCTCGATAGTATTCCTGGCTATGGAGGCTATCGGGATAAAGAGCGTCGGCGCGATTCGGATCGTGCCATTCGTGAGAGCCTTGCACTCGAATACGATCAACTCGCGTCTCGTCTCGGTCGCCTGACGACAAGCCTTGCTGAAGAGCGCAAGATCATGGCAATCTCAACCGTCGACAAGCCACAAAGGCGATTGACGTCATTCATCGACCGAGTCCGGACGGCGAGTTACGGATATGCTCCTCTGTTCTCCGACAAACCAGTTGATGCATCAGCGCTTGATCAGATCGCTCTCTTCGACCGAGCGCTGGCTGACCAGTTGAGCACGCTGGAAACGCAGATTGAAGCGCTCGAGAAGACGAGTCCCGACGATGAGGATTTCAAGTCAACGGCATCCGAGATCGTTGCGACCGTCGACGGTCTCCACGATCGGTTTGATAAGCGCCACGAGGTGATCCAGTCCGGTGCGGCAATGCCGTCACAGGAAGTAGCCAAGTACCTCGACCCGGTCCAGCAATCGTCGATACCTACCGCGTACCGGCTACACGAGCATGAAGCCGTGTCGTACGACGGCGTCAACTACACGGTCGCCGGTCGCGTCAGCGTCGAAACAGTTGGCGCTGCATGGCGAGCATTCAAACTGAAGGGTGGCGCCGGAGACGCCTGGTTGCTGGTACCGTCGGATTCCACGAGTCCGACGTATTGGACCCGACGGAGTTCGGTCGCCGTAGAAAACAGTGCGGAATCCGTATCTGACGATACCGCCACGTATAATCTTGTGAACGTTGTGAACGGGAAAGGAGACGTTTTCGGCCCGTCGGGTTCGGCTGATAACCAGCCAGTCGAGTTCGCGCAGTACCGCGCGACATCTGGTGAGGGACGTTTCTTCACCTTCTCCTGGGGAACGGGAGGATTGTCACTCAAGGGTGTTGAAGCCAACCCCGCCAGCTTGGACGTCTTTACACGTGAAACGTAGTGTCAGCACGTCGGCTCGCTAACGGCGACCCGAATGGAGGTCTCATGGGAATTCTCGATCGAATGTCTCGATTGATCAGGGCTAACATCAACGATCTGATCGATCGGTCTGAAAACCCCGAACTCATGCTCAACGAATTGCTGCGTGAGATGGAATCTAACATCCGGGATGCACGCATGCAGGTCGCCAATATGATCGCGCAGGAAAAGGAACTCGAAGCAGAGTTGCAGGACGCCCAGCGGGACAGCCGCGAATGGGAACGGCGAGCCGAACTGGCAGTGACCAGTGGCAAGGACGATCTCGCACGTGAGGCACTCCGTCGCCGGCGCGATGCTGAAGGTATCTCAACCGTCTACGCGACCCAGTTGTCGTCGCAACAGGAGATGGTTGGAAAACTCAAACAGCAGTTGAAAATGCTCGAAGCGAAGCACGACGAGGCGGAATCTAAGCGCGATGTTCTCATCGCCCGCCACCGAGCGACCCAGGCGCAGCGACAGATGACCGAGACTCTTTCGTCCCTCCCCGGGCTGGATTCGTTCAGCGAGCTCGATCGCATGGAAAAGCGGATTCGCCAGGACGAGTCGAAGACCAAGGCACTCGGTGAACTTCAAGGTGAAGACCTTGACTGGCAATTTGCTGAACTTGACCGTGACGAAGACATCGAAGGTGAATTGGCAGCACTAAAGGCTCGGAATTCTGGCAGCGATTTACAAAGCCTTGACAGCGGCAGTGATTCTTCGGATAGCTCTGAAGGTTAAAACAGACCAACTCTCGGTTCGGGATCAAGCGGGTAGAGGAGATCACTCATGGCAATCATCGACCTCATCGAATATGTCGATGAGAACCGGAATGAACTCGTTCACCGCATTCCCGAACACGGGTCCGGGGAATTCCGACTCGGGTCGCAATGCGTCGTTCGCGAATCTCAGCGAGCCGTGTTTTTTCGCGATGGCAAAGCACTCGACGTGCTGCCACCAGGTCGTCACACCCTTTCGACGGCAAACATCCCGATTCTTGCAGATTTGATCGGAATTCCATTCGGCTCAAAGAGCCCCTTCCGCGCCGAAGTGTATTACGTCAACGCGCGCGAGTTCACCGACATGAAGTGGGGAACGCAGCAGCCAGTTCTCTTCCGAGACAAAGAGTTCGGAATGATCCGGATTCGCGCGTTCGGCACCTACTCAATGATGATTAAAGATCCGCAACAGTTCCTCGTTCAGGTCGTTGGCACGCGATCGACATACATGACATCCGATATCGAGGACTACCTGCGATCGATCATTATCAATGAGTTCAACGACATGCTTGGTGAGACGTTGACGAGCCTGCTCGACGTGCAGGGGATGTCGCTCGATCTCGCCGTCGCAGCCCAGCATGCATTGACAGACGACTTTGAGCGCCTGGGGCTGGAACTTCGCTCGTTCCAGATCAGTGCGATCACGCCGCCGGATGAAGTGCAGGAGCGTATCGACCAACGCTCGTCGATGGGGATCCTGGGCGATATGCGTACCTACACACAGTTCCAAACCGCAGAAGCCATCGGAAACATGGGTGAGGGCGAAGGTGGTGGTGGCGGCGGATCGATGACCGAAGGAGCCGGTCTCGGTGCCGGCCTCGGAGTTGGGATGGCCATGGGGGAAGCTCTGCGCGACGCGATGCGCGGCCAGCCGACCAATCAGCAGCAATCGCAGCCGGCTGCCGCAGCCGCCTCCGGGACCCGATTTTGTCCGAATTGCGGCCAAGCCGTCCCGGCCGGAGCCAAGTTCTGCCCCTCGTGCGGTCACAACCTGCAGGATACGGGAGCGTGCAAAAAATGCCAGACCGTAAACGCTCCCGGATCCAAGTTTTGTCAGAACTGTGGCACACAGCTTACGTGAAACATCTGGCAACCCAGCAGAATCGTGTCATAAATTGATGTGGAGACTCGCACAACTATAGATCATCCAGAATCCTCGGTTGACTCGCGAACGGACCCGATAACGTCATCTTCAGACTAGGGTATTCAAGATGCCACAGATAGCTCCTGCGACAAAATTGAAACGGTTTGTTCAAAGGTCCCGCAGGAATTCCCTCATTTCCGACGACGAATTGGCGGTCAACTTGTCATTGGTCCTCCATGAGCCGTCGACAAGTGACGCCGTCATCAGCGCCGTCCGAGAGTCACGTAACCATCCGGCACGAAGCACGCAATTCCGGGCTCATAACAGGCCTCCAATGACAAGCAACGTCGATCCGATCCCGACGGCAGATGCGTGCCTGACGGCTAGCGTCGGATATACTTCTGCTCTCGCGAATGCGTTGTCAATTCATGCCGACCATGTCCATCGTATCGATGCCTTATCCGAACATCCGCAGTATGTGCGATTCTTTGGTGCCGCAGCCACCTTAGCGATACCTGTATCTCTACCTCACCAGGTGGTTGTCGCGGCACTCGTTGATCGTCCCCGCCAGCGGTCGATGCATCTGGATGTCGCCGGGGTCTATACCTGGCCTCAGCAGCAATCAGAAACGCTGCGTGCCATCGAGCGACTCATTCAAGCGTATCCAGATCAATGGAACCCGTCGCGGCAACTCTGGTCTGCTAAGGCCGAGAAGTTGCTTCCTTCGGAGGTTTACTGATCGTCGCTGATTACGCGGGCGAGTTCCGAAGCGTCAACTATGTCGTAGATGTAGCCTTGATTCACGAGGAACCGCTGCCTGCGCGTGGCGAAGTGCTGTTCTCGCGTTGCTGATGCCACGACGGTGTAGAAGCGTGCAGTCTTGCCGGCAGACGGTCGAAGCAACCGGCCGAGTCGTTGGGCTTCTTCCTGACGCGAGCCAAATGTGCCCGATATCTGAATGAGAATTGTAGCGTCGGGCAAATCAATGCCAACAGAGCCGATTCTCGATACACCGAGCGTCGTGATCTCCCCGCGACGAAACGAATCAAACACTTCATTCCTGTTCGACGCCGAAGAATTACCGGTCAACACCGGAAAACCAAGACGACTTCCGGTTGCCTGGAGGCTTGCGACGTTGGTTCCGACGACGAGTGTTGGCTCGTTGCGATGCCGATCGAGCAGACGTTGAACGACAGCCATCTTGTATCGACGCGCGTCAGCGTCATTCTCGGCTGGCGGAACCCGCACTTCATAGCACCGCGCTGGGGCGATCCAACCGTCTCGCTCGAGTTCGAGCCACGACGCTTCATAAAGTGGAGGTCCCACCAGCGCGAAAACCTCCGCTTCGCGCCCATCTTCTCGCACGAGCGTCGCTGACAATCCCAGCCTGTGTTCCGCGTTCAGCGTCGCGGCAAGCCGGAACACGTCCGCAGGAAGTGACTGAACTTCGTCGTAGATAATGATGCGCCAACTACGGCTGGATAGCGTACCTGAAACACTGCCTGTTGTCGCTGCGTGATAGGTCGCGATCGTCACCAACGGATCAGCAGGCTGTCCGCCAGCCCATTCAATGTCTTCGCAGTTGCAAGTCGTCGATGCTAACCAGGTTGATTTCCATTGTTCACCGACCGTCCGCGACGGGACGAGGACGAGGACTGGGCCACCAACTGACGCGCCAGCAGCAACCCCGACGATCGTCTTTCCTGCGCCACACGGCAGAAGGATGACGCCATCGCGTCCCGCATGAAATGCTGATAGCGCACCGTGTTGATATGGTCGCAAATGTATCCGCGGGTCGAGCGAAATCGTCGCTTCGTTCGTTACTCGGGAGCGTCGATCGACGATGGGCCATCCGGCTTTTATCGCCGCGAGTTTTAGCGCGCCGAGCTCACTTTGGTCGACCTCGACGTCAGACGAACCATCAAAATCGGGGCGAATACCGATCTCGCGGAGGATCGACGGATCGCGCGCAATTAACTCTGGGCGAGATCCCCGATCGACGAGTTCCAGCGCTCCATATCTGGCCATCGTCTCGGACAAGGTCACGGCGAAGACAGGCGGCATGGGCAAGACTGACGCTTTCTCAAGGCGCTGAATAAGGTCGGCACTGTGCAGCCCGCGAGCAGCCGTTCCCCAAATGACAGCGGGGGAAAGCTCGTAAATAAAACTACCGGCGACAATCGAGTGGAGCTGCGCACAAAGGCGAACTGATCGAAGCACACCGTCCAGCCCGTCCCCGGGCGAAACAAGGATCCGACCGTTTCGCTGAAACAGCAGCGATGCGGCTGCCACGTCAACTGCTCGTTTCGGCGTACGGACGCCAAAACTGGTATAATTGGCAGGTATAAAATGTGACGTTCTCGCCCTTGAATTGGGGGTCCATTTTCGTGGAAATCGGTAACATCAAGCCCATCAACATTGATTTGGAGATGCGACGCTCCTATCTCGATTACGCTATGAGCGTCATCGTTCAGCGCGCGCTGCCAGACGTTCGCGACGGCCTCAAGCCAGTCCAGCGACGCATCCTCTACGGCATGTCGGAAATGGGCCTCCGCTCGAACACGCGATACCGCAAGAGCGCAGGTATCGTCGGTGAAGTGCTCAAGTCCTACCACCCGCACTCGGACACCGCAGTCTACGATGCGCTCGTCCGTATGGTACAGGAGTTCTCACTCCGGTACCCACTTGCCTCGGGTCAGGGAAACTTCGGCTCGGTTGACGGTGATGGCGCAGCAGCGATGCGCTACACCGAAACCAAGATGTCGGCCATTGCTGAAGAGATGTTGCAGGACATCGACAAGGACACGGTCGATTTCAAACCAAACTACGACGATCAGACGCGCGAGCCGAAAGTCCTTCCCGCCAAATTGCCAAACCTCCTCGTCAATGGTGCATCGGGTATCGCCGTCGGTATGGCGACCAACATCCCGCCACACAACCTGACTGAAGTCTGCAACGGCATCATTCACCTGATCGACAACCCAGACGCCAACGTTGAAGACCTGATGCAGTTCATCACGGGACCGGACTTTCCCACGGGTGCGACGATCCTTGGCCGGGAAGGCATCATGGCCGCCTATGCGACCGGACGTGGCCGCGTCGTCATTCGTGCCAACGCGTTCATCGAAGAATCTGCTCGCGCCAATCGCTACGCGATCATCGTTAGCGAACTGCCCTACCAGGTCAACAAGGCTGCCCTGATTGAGAAGATCGCCGAACTTGTTAAGGCGGGAAGACTCGATGGCATCCACGACCTGCGCGACGAATCCGATCGCAATGGTATGCGTATCGTCATCGAGCTCAAGCGCGAAGCACAGCCGCGAAAGGTGCTCAACAACCTCTACAAGCACACTGCGTTGCAGACATCGTTCGGTGTCAACGCCCTGGCCCTCGTTGACGGAGAACAGCCAAGAGTTCTGACACTCAAGCGCATTCTGCAACTGCATATTGAACATCGTCAGGAAATTCTGACGCGTAGAACCAAGTTCGAACTCGCACGTGCACAACGCCGGGCTCATATCCTCGAAGGACTCAAGATCGCGCTCGACAATCTCGACGCGATCATCAAGACGATCCGGGCCTCGCGAACTCCCGACAGCGCACGAACCAACCTGATGAAGGACTTCAAGCTGTCCGAGCTCCAGGCGACCGCAATTCTTGACATGCAGCTTCGCCGTCTCGCAGCTCTGGAACGCAAGAAGATCGAGGATGAGTACCTTGAAGTCCTCAAGGAGATTGCACGGCTCGAAGACTTGCTCGCGAATCCGCGCAAGATCCTGGCACTGATCAAGGACGACCTGAACCACCTCAAAGAGAAGTTCGGTGACGAGCGACGGACGCGCATCATCGAAGATCCAGGTGAGATCAGCGATGAAGATCTCATTCCTGAGATGGATGTCATCGTCACGTTAACCAATCGCGGCTACGTCAAGCGGATCAACGACGATGTGTACAAGACGCAGCGTCGAGGAGGTCGCGGAGTTACAGGGCTAACGATGCGTGAAGCGGACGGTGTTCAGCACCTGCTGGCCGCCAACTCGCACGATTCGTTGCTGTTCTTCACCGACCGCGGTCGGGTTTTCCTCGTCAAAGTCCATGAACTGCCCGATGCTGGTCGTACAGCTAAGGGCGTTCCAATTATCAACCTCATTTCGATTCTGCCGAATGAATCAATCGCGACGATGCTACCTGTTCGGGATTTCAGCGAGGGAAGCTTTCTCTTCTTCTGTACCCGGAAGGGTCGTATCAAGCGCACATCGCTCGACCAGTTCTCGTCCGTTCGATCTTCGGGCTTGATCGCAATCGGGCTGGACGACGACGATGAGCTTGCCTGGGTGCGGACGACATCGGGTGATGACGAAATCATCCTCGTTACTGAACAGGCGAAGGCAATCAGGTTCCACGAAGAAGACGCCCGACCAATGGGCCGACCGGCAGCGGGTGTGAACGGTATTCGGCTAGGCAACGGTGACCGGGTCATGGCGGTCGATGTCATCGACGCCGAAACCCGCGAGTTCGATCTATTGACAGTTTCAGACAGCGGGTTCGGAAAGCGAACCCAACTCCCCGAGTTCAACAGGCAGTACCGTGGGGGCCAGGGCGTCACCGCGATGAAATTGACCGCGAAAAACGGGAAGGTCGCCGGAGCCTACATCGTCAACACCGATCAGGAGTTGATGCTGATTTCAACCGCAGGAGTGGTCATCAGAATGCCAGTTAGCCAGATATCCAGATACGGTCGCCAAACCCAGGGCGTTTCGGTCATGCGCTTGGGCAAATCCGAAAAAGTCGCTTCACTGACGGTCTTGTCAGAGCGCGCTGATGAGTCAGATGCACTGGTGGACACGCTTTCCGAAATGGATGCTGCGGACGCCCAGAACGGGAATGGAACGTCCAGAAGCAACGGACGGGCATCAAAAGCAGCTCGCAACCCGCGAAGTTAACGCGATCCGCTGTTACTCGGGAACTAACTAAACTCGGGGCTGACGCCGTTCGGCCCCGAGTTTATTCACGATCACAGTGTTGGTGACACCGTCAGCAGATGCAGCGTGCTCGTTCTGGTGGCACCGATACTCACGTTGACACCGCTCAATCAACCCGCGTGTTGATTGGCTCGGTGATGAAGAGTCCGGCGCGTCGAGACACAAAAGGAACAAACAACAGGGCAGCACCACCCATTGCGGTGGTCACGAACGCGATCGTTGCATTCTCGCGACTGACATCGGCTCGTTCAGCCGTTCCGGCGATCGCCATCACGACAGCAAAGATTGCGAACGCGAACGGCGGGATCATCGATTTGAATCTGGAAACCGTGACACCGTCTAGAAGAGTTGCCAATGCCGCAATCATCCATGCTGCGGTGAGCCCCTGTCCCAGATTATCTGCAGCAAACCGCTCGGCCGCTGCGATCGTCGCAGCGATTGTCAATGCGGCTGGCAGAAGAGCAACTCCAGCCACTCGCGGATTCTCAACACTCGTCAGCGCGGATAATATCGAGACAACCCCCATCATCGCCAGCACAGCAACTGCAGCCGCAGCGAAATTAGCAATCGCCCCGCCGAGTCTGATGTCGGACACTTCAATGCCCGATGCCACTGAGACGACTGGCGTCAGCAGCAACAATGTGGCTGCATCGGTGGTGTTCAAAGGGGCCGAACGTAGCGCTTCCGACCTCGTCAGCAACCAACCAGCAACGCCCGTCAGGGTGGCAAGCACGGCACAGAGAACGGGCAGCGCCAGCCCTCCGAGTCGATCTTCGAACGCCGGTAACGCGATAAAAGTCGCGCCGACGAGGACACGAACTACTGCAGCTGGGACGCGTTCCTGCCACTCGCTGGCAATCGGAAGCCGAGCTACACGTCGTTTTCTTGTTTCCCTATGCGCGTCAGCTGAAAATGTGCGGCGATCCCGCCGTGGCGACTGTCGATTGTTCATCTCTCTGCTCATCGCGATGTCAGATTACCGTTTGACTGCCACTCGATTTGGAACTCGTGATCGTTGCTATACTCCGCGCCAATCGTAGCACCCGCTACCGAGCGCTCATGATTCCAGGCTGGATGTCGCATGACAATACCCAGATCCATTGCAATCTTCGGAGGAACGTTCGACCCCATCCATGTCGGCCATCTGATCATCGCCGAAATCATGCGACACCACCTGAACCTCGAACAAGTCCTTTTTCTTCCAGCGGGACGTCCTCCACACAAGCCGAATCAGGCACTGAGTTCCGATGCTAACCGGCTTGCGATGTTGGAGCTTGCACTCGAAGATTCACCCGCCTTCAGCATCAGTACGATCGAAATTGATCGCCCGGGAGCGTCGTACACGTCAGACACATTGGAACTATTGCAGCGCAAGGCTGGTGAAGACTGCCTACTCCACTTCCTGATGGGGCAGGATTCACTCAGAGATTTTCCGACCTGGCATCGACCAGATCTCATCGCCAAGCGCGCCCGATTGCTCGTCGCGCTTCGACCAGGCGTTACCGCCTCCGTCAAGGATGTCGAGGTAGCTGTGCCGGAGGCGACCGGCAGAATTCAACTCATACCCGTCCCACTCATCGGCATCTCATCGCGTGAACTGCGTGACGCTATCCGGTCGGGTGGCCCGTATCGATTTCAAGTGCCGCCGAACGTCGCAGACTACATTCAATTGCACCGTCTCTACCTCGATTAATCGTCGATTCGCCGATCGTAGTTGACACCTCTCTTACAACGCGCGTACACTCATCGGTCGGCTGCGTCCACATGGTTGAAACGGCATTGGATCCTGTCGTTTGGCGGCAGGCGACGATGCTGGCGAGGAGTTGAGTCCGTTGCGTTCCCGGTCGAACCTGGTCCTGATCATGATCATCCTCGTCACGATTGTGTCGACGTGGATTTCACTACCGTCAGATATATCCGACATCGGAAATATCAAAGAAGACAACGAGATTTACGTTCATGAGGGGCTCGACCTTCAAGGCGGTCTCCAGGTCATTCTCGAAGCCCGTCCACCAGATGGTTCCAGCATCGACGACGATGTCCTTAACGGTACCCGCAATACCATCGAGCGTCGTGTTGCGGGTCTCGGCGTTAGCGAACCGCTGATCCAAACGCGCGGCGACAACCAGATTGTTGTCGAGCTTCCCGGGGTGCAAGATCCAGACGCGGCCGTCAACCTTCTTCGAGAAACGGCGTTGCTTGAAATTATCGATACTCAGGGTGTGCCGCTACAGGTCGGCACCCGGGTTAACACGTCGCTCGGTGCTGCTACTGTTCCAGATTCGTCGATGAACCCGGTTCCTGGAGCGTCGCCCGAGGCAAGTCCAAGCGCTTCGCCGGAGGCGAGTCCAACTGCGCCTCCAGTCGCGACCGTCGAAGGTCCAATGTACGAAACGATCATTTCTGGCGCCGATATCTCCGACGCATTCCCAACTCAGGATCAGTTCGGGACGATCGTCGTCGGGTTTGAGCTCGACGGTGATGCGGCTGACACCTTCTTCCAGTACACGAGCAGCCACATCGGCCAGCCGATGTCGATTGTCGTCGACAAGGTCGTAATCAATACCGCCACAATTCAGGACGGAATCTCAGGTCAGGGTACGATCACCGGCCTGACGTCTCGTGAAGTTACCGACCTTTCCTTGCAATTGAAGTCCGGTGCGCTCGAAGTACCGCTGGAAGTCGTTCAGAGCCGGACGGTTGGCCCGACGCTCGGACAGGACTCGATCGACAAGAGCATCATCGCCGGTATCGTCGGGTTACTCCTCGTCGCGATCATGATGGTTCTCTACTATCGCGTGCCAGGACTACTCTCGATCGTAGCCCTCCTCGTTTACACATCGATCGTGTTCGCCCTCTTTAAGTTGATCCCAGTGACATTGACGTTGGCAGGAATCGCCGGATTCATTCTGTCGATTGGTATGGCTGTCGACGCGAACGTTCTGATCTTCTCGCGTTTGAAGGACGAGATCCGAACCGGTCGATCAATTCGAAACGCGATTGAGGCGGGCTTTGACCACGCGTGGCCTTCCATCCGTGACTCAAACATTGCGACGATGATTACCTGTGTGATTCTCTACTGGTTCGGTCGCTACACCGGTGCCAGCATCATTCAGGGCTTCGCACTCACATTGTTCATCGGTGTCGTTGTTTCGATGTTCACAGCGATTATCGTCACGCGGACACTCCTTCGCGTCATCCTGAATTACCGGCCCATTACCGATCAGTGGTGGCTGGGTGTTGAGCATACGAAAGATACTGCCTCGGGCGTGGCCGACTAACGGGCAGAGATAGGGGAAACGACAAATCCATGATTGACCTCGTAGGAAAGCGCCGCCTCTGGTACTTGATCTCGGCAATTGCGATCATTCCAGGCCTGATCTCGCTCGTCTTCAATGGGCTTCAACTTGGCATCGATTTCACAGGCGGAACGTCGTGGGAACTTGAGATGCCGCAAGAAATCAGTTCGCAGGAGGTCCGTTCCGTTCTGGATGCCAACGGGTATCCCGACTCCGTCGTTCAGATCTCAGACGGCAATATCGCACTCATACGCATGAAAGAGCTGACTGAGGGATCTGAAGATAAGGCGCGTATTGAAACTGCGATGCGCGAGCAGTTTGGCGAATTCCGAGAGCTTCAGATTCAGACGGTTGGACCAACGGTCGGTGAAGAGATTCGGAACCGCGCGATCATGGCAATTCTCCTCGCCTCGATTGGCGTTCTGACGTATATCGCCTATGCGTTCCGCAAGACCCAGGCTCCACTGCGCTACGGTGTTTGCGCGATCCTGGCGATGTTGCACGACATCGTATTCGTTCTCGGTCTGTTCTCAATTCTCGGATGGCTCGCCAACGTCGAGGTCGATGCGCTGTTCGTGACTGCCGTGCTGACGATCATGGGATTCTCTGTCCATGACACGATCGTCGTCTTTGACCGAATCCGCGAGAACGTTCAGCGGCGTGCCGCGCCGACGTTCGAAGAAACCGTCAACTACAGCGTTGGACAAACGATGGTTCGCTCGCTGAACACGTCGGTGACTGTTGTCCTGACGCTGTTGGCGCTGTATCTCTTCGGTGGCGAGTCGACGCGCTGGTTCGTCTTTGCGTTGCTTATTGGTGTGATCGCTGGAACATACTCGTCGATCTTCAACGCCAGCCAGTTGCTTGTCTCCTGGGAAAACGGTGAAATCTCACGGTTCTTCCGGTTCGGGTCAGGCTCACGACCACGCGCCAAGACAGCAGCCTGATCATAATGTCCAACCCGGAAACTCCAGCGAAACGGGTGGCCGTCATCGGCGGTGGTATCGCGGGCCTGACCGCTGCATATCGCCTCGCACAGGCTGGTCACCACGTCACGCTCTGGGAACAGCACGAGCGGCTGGGTGGTCAAGCGGCAGCGTTCCCTGTCGGAGACGATGCCCACCTCGAATACTTCTATCATCACCTCTTCATGAGCGATTCTGCGATTATCGAGCTGATGGGCGAGTTGGGCATCGAAGATCGTCTCGTCTGGATCGATTCGAACGTCGGGTTCTTCGCCGACGGCCGCGTCTATTCGTTGACAAGTGCGACGGATCTCCTGCGTCTCGGTTTCATCCCGTTCATCGATCGAATCCGAATCGGTCTCGTGACGCTCTACCTTCAACGGATCACCGAGGCAAGCGGCAAGTGGCGATCGTTCGAACGCATCACCGCCTGGGAGTGGCTGCGCCGAGCAGTTGGAAAGCGCGCGTTCGACCGCGTTTGGGGAATGCAGCTAACGGCCAAGTTCGGGAACCGCGCCCAGGAAGTCGCGATGGTCTGGTTCTGGAACAAGATCTTCCTGCGAACGCAATCCCGGCCTGGTCTGCTCGCCCGCGAACAATTGGGATACATTCTGGGAAGCTTCAACGTCCTCATCGATCGACTCGCTGACGCCTGTAGCGAGCTGGGTGTAGATATTCGCGTTGGAGTCGGTGTAAAGGAAATCGATCGCCTGGCCGACGGTCCGACTCGATTCAGACTCCTCGGCACTGATGATATACAAGAGTCCATTGACGCGATCATTGCGACAACGCCTTCCCCAATCCTCCTGAGGCTCGTTCCTGACATGCCAGAGCCATATCGGACACAACTCACTTCGGCAACCTATCAAGGTGCTGTCTGCATGCTGCTGAAGTTAAAGCAGCCGTTGTCGCAGACGTACTGGATGAATATCGGTGACGAGCGCCTCCCATTCACCGGAATAATCGAGCACACAAACTTCATTGGCCCTGAACACTACGGAGGCTGGCACTACGTGTACGTCAGCAAGTATGTTGATTGGGATCATCCGTACGTGTCGATGAGCGACGACGAACTTCTCGACGAGTACGAGCCGAAGCTACAGCTTGTGAATCCAGCGTTCGATCGCGACTGGATTGGCGAGATGTGGGTGTTCAGAGAACGGGCAGCTCAGCCGATCATCGGGCTTCATTACTCAGATAAGATCCCGGCGCATCAGACGCCGGTACCCGGACTGTATCTCGCGAATACGGCACAGATCTACCCAGAGGATCGCGGCACGAACTATAGCGTCGATCTCGGAAATCGAATCGCTCAATCAGTGGTAGACGAT
The DNA here is from genome assembly GCA_041751795.1 of Thermomicrobiales bacterium. GTDB lineage: Bacteria > Chloroflexota > Chloroflexia > Thermomicrobiales > CFX8 > JBBECJ01. Next base: position 25,537 of record JBGSWU010000296.1, on the reverse strand, counting down.
CTCGCCGCGAATCGCTAGATCCGCCGCCATAGCGAGCGGCCACGTTCGATGTGATGATCGACGGCCCCTCCGGACTCAAGGTAGCTGAGATAACCAAAAATCGTGGGATGGAGCAGGTAATATCCGGCTGGGTCAGTCGGCTCGGCTCCGAGTGCCTCCATGACCTCTGCTAGTAGGTCCTCTGGTGTTCGTGGCTGCTCGCACAGGTCGACAATCATCTCCGCAACCATCATCACAAGCGCTCTGTTCGGCGCCACCCCTTCGGAGACGTTTGCGAGCGTCGGTCCATGCCCTGGAACGGCTACCCGATGTGAAACCTGCTCAGCGCGAGCGAGCGATGGAAGATGGTCGCGGACCGAGTACAGATACGGCATTTTGTATCGTTCGATGACCCGATCGGGGAGAATGACGTCGGCACAGAAGAACACGCCGTCGACGAGGATGCCCATTTGATTTCCGGAGTGCCCTGCAAGAGAAATCGCCTCGATTTCAACACCAGCGACGGTCATCTGCCCAGCGTCATAGATGACGTGTACCGGAGATTCAGCACCTAGGAGAAATCCATTGCGAAGTGAGGCTGGCGGGTCAGCCCCAGCGAAAAGGCAGAGCGGTTGGAACAGCGGATACCGAAGAACGGTCTCGTCCCAGCGTGGAGCGTGAACCCGCGCCCCGGTTCGCTTGACAGTGAACGCATTGCCTCCGAAGTGGTCAGCATGACCATGTGTTGTGATGATGTCGGTAACCCGACGATCAATTGACGTGAGATCACGAAGTACTTTGCGGACGGAGGTGTCGTTCAATCCGGTATCGACAAGAATCGCTCGATCGTCATCCCCAAGGATAACGCCTATGTTGACTCCCCCTGGGGCAAACCTCACCCGATCGGTTAATTCGACCAGCATCCATACTCCTCCCGCTGCTCAGATCCTGAGGTATACTACAGTTGCGGTTCTCCGCAGAATTGCGCCCGTAGCTCAGCGGATAGAGCGCTTGCCTCCGGAGCAAGAGGCCACAGGTTCGAGTCCTGTCGGGCGTACTTATAGCAACGTCAATCGATCATCGCCGGGATATCTATAAGTAGCCAGATCGATTGAGCTCCTTTCAGACAACCTCTATGGGTGTGCCCTCTATCCCAGTTTCTCCGTTGTGTCAGAAGACCGACATCGCTACAGAGTATCAATCCGCCATAATCGATCGAACCGCTTCGCGTTCGATCTCATAACCGTTACTAACTCGGAAACGAAGTGGAAATCCGTCGAATCTCGTCTCGTTACGTTGTTGAATCCACCGAACAATCGTGGCCACGCCGTGACATTCTGTCAACTCTAGACACTACTGTACGTACACTCTATACTCGCTATTGACGGTCGCAAATGTCGACGCGACGTATACCAGGCATCGTTCGAGAGACGGTCGCAAAAGACGCTCTCAACCGGCGTACGCCGACAGCAACTGGCCCCCGGGGCAGCGCAGGGAGTTTAGACATGGTGTTTCGCAAGGAAAGTAGAGCCGATTCATTCCAGCGGCAAATCTCCAATCTGCGACAGCAGCTCGGAAACGAACAGGAAGACGATGAGTTGTACGATGATGCTGAGCCAATGGAGCAAGAGGATTCTCCTGAATTCATCGCACCCGCGCTGACTCGGCGTCCGTCCCCATCATCCTATCGTCCCGGGACGCAAACAGTATCGGACGCAGAAATCAGCGTTATCGCGCCTGACTCGATGTGGAGCGGAACGCTTCGGGCCAACGGATCGCTTCAGGTGTACGGGCAGGTCGAAGGAGATCTCGTTGCGGGTGATGAGATCTATATCGCCGCCGGTGCCCATGTGAACGCCCGGGTTTCAGCCAGCGTCGTAACCGTGGCCGGTATTGTTGACGGCACGATCGACTGCAGCAGCCGTTTGGAAGTACTCTCGACCGGTCGGGTCAGTGGCGAAGTTACATCGCCGTCACTGGTCGTTCACGATGGAGCGACGCTAGAGGGCGACTTGCGAATGCAGGCCACCGAAGCGGCTGAATAGAAGCGCGGCGCGCGATGAACCTGGATGAAGGAGTTCGGCGGATGAGTTTCACTGATACCGAGGCGCCGATCGCCGACCCGATTTCCATCGGGGCAAACGAAGGGGCTGCGACCGTCATCGACCGCAACACCGTCGTTGACGGCATGCTCTCGACGTCACACGACTTACGCGTAGATGGTCGAGTGACTGGCAACGTCAAGTGTCATGGTGTCGTCCATATCAGCGAAGGGGCTGAAGTCGACGCTACGGTCGAAGCGGCCGGAATTGTCGTAGCCGGAACGTTGAGCGGGGCCATCACCTGCCACGGAAAGCTTGAGATTCACGCAACCGGAATCGTACGAGGCCGTGTTGAAACGGGCCGACTCAGCGTCGTCGAAGGTGCTGTGTACGAAGGTCAATTACGAATGGATGCACCAGCAGACGATGTCGATGAACCTGAGCCAGAACCTGAACAGGAGCCAGAACCAGAACCTACGGCGGTGAATCCAACGACAGGTTCGTACTCGTTTCTCCGAAATTTCACGCCTGGTTCAACTGCACCCAGGACCGTGGACGACGTATTGCCTGGATCACCAGAAGACGACGATCCAGAATAGTCGCAGCCACGACAATCAACCGTGTTATACTCGTCCCCAACCTTGATCTGACCAACAGGTCATTCTGCAATGTCGTCTTCACTGGCCTGTTGGCGCTGGGCTTCCGCCGGGGGAAGCGGAGTGCCCATGTGGCGTGGTATCAGGCGAGATGGGGGCGAGGGTAAATGACAGGGCGAAAGTGCGGCTCATGTAAGCATTACGAGCCTGCGCCAATCTGGCGCAAGGGTTGGTGCCGCAATCCGCTATTGTATTCATCACAGCAAAGTCACCTCGTCGGCGAGGAAGACATCGACTGTGAGCGAGGCATGGGTAATTACTGGGAAACCAGCCAAGCCTCAGGACCGATGCCATATATCCCGCTGCACCCAGTTGCTACGTCTGCGCATTCGAAATATTCAGTCAAACCGGATGGGCCTGGTCGCCGTCACACGATGATCACGACTGGTGGCCAACCAATCTTCCCGGTTTCGGGTTCCTCGGGATATCCAAACGACCCCTTGGATGACGAGGTTCCTCCACCAGTCGAGCGAGGCGCGTCCGATCCACGCGGACGCGAACGGCAACTCGACTACTACACTGAAGAGCGCTACTGGACAGATTATGTTCGGATTGGCCTGCCGATCCTTGGCGTGATCCTGATTCTTCTCGTTGCGCTTCTCTGGATCGTCCCGTTCTTCAATGATGACGATGACGACGGTTCACTCGGCGCTGGCGGAACGCCGACGACGTCGATCCCGGTGATTCAGCCATCGATTACCGCAACTAACCCGGCGACGGGAGCAGAGACGCCACGCATCACGTTGACGACCCAGCCGAACCCGACCCAGCCCGCAGCAGGTCAGCCATCACCAACGACCGAGACTGCACAGCCCCCAGCAACTGGCGGCATATACGCCGGAGCGATTGTTGCGGTTGCAAACACCGGTGGCACTGGTGTGAACATGAGGTCGGCGGCTTCGGTAGACGGTGAGATCGTTGCAGTCGTCCTTGATGGGACCGAACTCACGACGACGGGCGAGCCTGAAGAGTCCGATGGGTTCCTCTGGTGGCCGGTTGAAGGTGAATCAGGTTCTGGGTACATCGTCGAGGATTACCTGACCCTGATCCAGTAGATCAAGCAGACCATTCTATTTCGCCATGATACAATCCTGAATGGTCCGCATTCGCGGACTTAATTCTGCACGCGTGAGGACTGCTGCCCGGTGTTCCCGCTTTCGCGGGTTGTGGCGCGGGGTGAATCACGCGGAAGCACAAACACGGGAGGAATCCATTGGTCACGACGATGTCTGCTGAAGATACCCAGGTAACGATGAAGGCACTGCTTGAGGCTGGTGTCCACTTCGGTCACCAGACTAAGCGGTGGAATCCCAAGATGCGCCCGTACATTTTCGGAGAGCGCAACGGCATCCACGTCATCGATCTCCACACTACTGCCCGACTGCTCGGTGAAGCACAGGACTTCCTGGGCAATCTCGCGGCAAAGAACGGCAAGATCGTCTTCGTCGGAACGAAAAAGCAGGCGCAGGCTACTGTCGAACAGGAAGCCAGCCGCTGCGGTATGTTCTTCGTCAACCGCCGCTGGCTCGGCGGTACTTTAACGAATTTTGTCACCATTCGCTCACGTTTGCAGTACCTTCGCAACCTTGAACGCCAGTACACCTCAGGTGAACTCAATCTGCTTCCAAAGCAGGAAGCAATGGGCAAAGAGCAGGAACTTGAGAAACTTCAGCGTTCGCTTGGTGGACTGAAAGAACTGACTCAGCGACCTGCAGCGATCGTCGTGGTTGACCCTCGGCGAGAGGACCTCGCGATCAAAGAGGCGAGTCGTCTCGGAATCCCCATCGTTGCACTCGTAGACACCAACTGCGATCCGGATCCCATCGATTACGTCATTCCCGCCAACGACGATGCAATTCGATCAGTGCGACTCATCATGTCGCGACTGTCCGATGCGATTATCGAAGGTCGCACCCGCCACGAAGTGTCGATATCGGAGCAGATGGACGCTGCACCGACCGCGGCGGATTACGGATATCCCGACGAATCCGATGATAGCTCTTCGAACGACGATAACAAGGACCGCAAGCAGATTTCATCCCGACGGCGCTAGGTTAGACATCGTGGCATTTGGCCCGTGCACGCTGCGATTGCAGCCAGCGCGGGCCGTGCCATGAATTGACGTTGACCGTCGTCACGAGTGTAAGAATGGAAGCAGGAAGGGAATCAAATGTCATCAACTGAACTGGTCAAGCAGCTTCGCGAGCGAACTGGCGCTGGAATTATGGAGTGCAAACGCGCACTCGAAGAAACCGGCGGCGATATCGAGAAGTCTGTAGCTCTCCTCCGGCAGCAGGGCCTGTCGAAGGCAGAAAAGAAGTCAGGTCGTGACGCGCGCCAGGGTATCGTTGATACCTACATTCACACCGGTGGCCGAATCGCCGCCATGGTGGAATTGAACTGCGAGACTGACTTCGTCGCTCGAACCGACGACTTCAAACAACTTGCGCGCGAACTCGCCATGCAGGTCGCCGCGATGCGACCGAGCTACATCGATCCGAACGACGTGCCCGCCGACTCTCTCGCCGCTGGTGCTCGGGAGTATGGCGATGAGAAGCGATATCTCCAGGAAGTTGCGCTGCTTTCGCAGGCCTACATCAAGGATTCCCGCCGGACGATGGACGACATGGTTCGTGAGGCTATCGGTAAGCTTGGCGAGAACATTGTCGTTCGCCGCATTGCTCGGTTCGAAGTCGGTGAGTCCACACCGGCTGAGTCAGTAGCAGCCGACTAATGGCGAGCGCGAGTTGCTCACGTCGCCGCTATGGACGCGTCATTCTTAAACTTTCCGGTGAAGCGCTGGAGGGCGAACTCGGCTACGGTATCGACCCGGCCATTGTTAAGCAACTCGCCAGCGACATCCGGGATGTGCGCGAAAGCGGAACCGAGGTGGCCATCGTCATCGGTGGTGGAAACATCTGGCGGGGCCTTGAAGCGAGCACAACCGGCATGGATCGCGCGACGGCTGATTACATGGGCATGCTTGCAACGGTCCAGAACGCTCTTGCCCTGCAGGACGCACTCGAACACATCGGGACCTTCACGCGCGTTCAAACGGCAATTGAGATGAACCAGATTGCTGAACCGTTCATCCGTCGTCGCGCGATCCGCCACATGGAAAAAGGTCGTGTCGTGATTCTCGCGGCTGGAACCGGTAATCCGTTCTTCACGACGGATACAGCCGCAGCGCTCCGGGCGGCAGAACTCGGTGCAGACGTCATCCTGGCGGCAAAGAACCGCGTCGATGGCGTTTACGACGATGATCCGCATACCAACGCGAATGCGACACGCTACAGCGTTCTTTCATTCCAGGAGGTTCTCGAAAGGAACCTTCGCGTCATGGACGCCTCGGCAATTGCTCTGTGCCGTGATAACGATGTCCCGATCATCGTCTTCAATGTACAGGAGGATGGTAACATCCAAAGAGCCGCACGCGGCGATGACGTTGGCACGCTGATCTGTTCAAACCCACAGGCGGACTGAGAGCGACATCGCGCCAACGGAACGTCGCATCACCACAGTCGGAGGTGCCCGTGATTGACGATATCAAACAGGACGCAGAGCATCGGATGCAGAGTGCTATTGAGGCGCTGCAACGAGATCTCGGAAGTATTCGCACGGGTCGAGCATCCCCAGCGCTCGTCGAGCGGCTCCACGTTGACTATTACGGAGCATCGACCCCGCTGAATCAACTCGCCAGTATCTCGGCACCTGAACCGCGAATGCTGGTTATCCAGCCGTGGGACCGCGGATCGATGTCGGCTATCGAGAAGGCGATTCAGAAATCGGAACTCGGACTCACTCCTAACAACGACGGACAACTCATACGTCTGGCGATTCCGCAACTCACCGAAGACCGCCGCAAGTCACTCGTGAAAATGACGCGAGCGAAGGTTGAAGACGGCAAGGTTGCGATCCGAAACGTCCGTCGCGACGCGGTCGATCAGGTCAAGGAACTGATGAAAGAGAAACTGATCGGCGAAGACGATGAACGCAGGGGTCAGCAGGAGATCGACACGATCACAAAACGCTACACCGACGAGGCCGAACAGATCGGTAACTCCAAGGAAGCGGAAATTCTGGAAGTCTGAGAGTGACAGCAGGGCGTCAGCACGGGATGACCAGCGATGACAAAGAGCCACAGCGCTTAGTTCCTCGACACGTCGCCCTTATTATGGACGGCAACGGTCGATGGGCTCGGGAACGTGGGCTTCCGCGCATCGCAGGTCATCAAGCAGGTACGGAAAACATCCGAAGAATCACGACACGTGCGGCTGAACTCGGCATCGAGTTCCTGACGCTTTGGGCGTTCTCAACTGAGAATTGGCGCCGTCCAAAAGACGAAGTCGACGGAATCCTCCAGTTGCTCGCAAACGCCATTGAGACCGAAACGAGCGAACTGCACAGTCAGGGAGCGCGGCTGGAACATATTGGCAGCCTCGACGGACTCTCCCCACAACTCGCACAATCTGTGCGTGATGCGATCCATCTTACCCGTGACAACACACGTATATGCCTGACGCTCGCGTTCAATTATGGTGGCCGCGCTGAGATCGTGACGGCTGTGCAAAGGATCATCGCCGCTGGTGTTCAACCGGATGACATTGACGAAGCGACAATCAATCGCTTCCTTTACACAACCGGCAAGCCTGATCCTGATCTTATCGTGAGAACGTCCGGTGAAATGCGTACGAGTAATTTCCTCATCTGGCAGGCCGCATACTCTGAATATTACTTCACTCCGGTCTACTGGCCCGCGTTCGGTCCCGACGATCTCGACCGCGCTGTCGACGATTATCTCGGCCGTGAACGCCGTTTCGGTGGCCTGGTCGAACCGGTGTCCGCACCGGCCGTCCAGCTATAGCCCGCCATGCGTCAACGCTCGATATCGTCCGTCGGTGTCGTCCTCGTTGCCATCATCCCGGCACTCCTCGGTAGCCCGGTCTTCTCGATCACAATCGCCGTCATCGCCATCGGCGCTCTCTACGAACTGTACCGAGCGTTCCAGCGCGTTGGCGCCCAGCCGTCGACCTGGACTGGATCTGCAGCGGTAGTCGCGCTGTTCATCATCGCGGGATCTGATGCTCCATTCCGGGCGCTGACCGGAGCCATGGTCGGCTACACACTCATTGCGCTCGCTCAGCACCTGATGAAGACCGACATCACCGGCGCCTTGCTCGACTGGGCATTCAGCCTTTGCGGAGTTATGTACGTTGGCGTCACGATGATGCATTTCGTGCTCATCAGGCGGTTTCAGGGTCCGGTGAACATGGAGTGGATCGCAGAGTTCGACAACCTCATTGGCGACAAGGGTGCCGCTCTCGGACTCGCATGGCTGCTGTTCGTCCTCGTAACGACCTGGATGACCGATGTCTTCGCCTATCTCGTCGGCAGGACCTGGGGGAAAACGAAACTGATCCCGCGGATCAGCCCGGGTAAGACCCGAGAGGGAGCCGTCGCAGGACTCATCGGAGGCATGCTGACTGGCGGAATTGCGGCATACGCGTTCGGGGTCCCTGTCCCCTTACCAATCATGTTGATTGTCGGAGGCGTCGTTGCTGCTGGAGCGATGATCGGAGATCTCGGTGAATCACTCATCAAACGCAATATCGGGATCAAAGATATGGGATCATTTATCCCGGGTCACGGTGGTTTGCTCGATCGGGTTGATGCCCTACTCGTCACCGTGCCACTGACGTTCTACATCGCGATCTTCCTCGACTGGTTGGGATATCCATGACAGATGCAGCTCGCCAAAACGTCGTCGTGCTGGGATCAACCGGTTCGATCGGAAAAAGTACGCTGGACGTTGTCGCAGCGTTTCCCGATCGCTTCAACATCCTCGCGCTTGCTGCATCACGAAGTCACGCCGTTCTGCAGTCGCAGATTGATCGATTTCGTCCGACCTATGCATCGTGCGGTGAATCCTCCAGCCTCCTGAACAGATGCACGATTGTTGATAGCCACGATGCGCTGACGACGCTGGCGACACTTCCCAATGCTGACATCGTCGTTGTTGCGACGACGGGACATGCTGCAATCGTTCCGACGATTGCAGCGCTCATGAGCGGCAAGATCGTCGCGCTGGCAAACAAAGAGGTCATCGTCGCCGCAGGCGAAATCGTGAGTGCCGTCGCGCGTGACGCGCCCGGGGTACTCAGACCAGTCGACAGTGAACACTCTGCCCTCTGGCAGTGTCTCGGCAACGATAAGACAAACCTTCGTGAGGTCAGCCGACTGATTCTGACGGCATCTGGAGGGCCATTCCGCGGCTGGAGCCGTGATCGGCTCGCTACCGTCACACCTGAATCTGCGTTGAATCATCCGACGTGGAACATGGGCGCGAAAATCACGATTGATTCTGCGACCCTGATGAACAAGGGCCTCGAAATGATCGAGGCAAAGTGGCTCTTCGACTGCCCGATTGACCGAATCGATATTGTGGTTCACCCCCAGTCAATCGTCCATTCGCTGGTTGAGTACGTCGATGGATCGACGCTCGCTCAGCTGGCATCACACGATATGCGGATCCCAATCCAGTACGCACTGACCTATCCGGAACGACTTCAAGGACCGGCAAAGCACCTGAGGGCGACCGATCTCGTTCAACTGGACTTCGAGCCGCCCGACCTGGAAGCGTTTCCGCTGCTGAATCTGGCACGCCAGGCTGGATCAGCCGGGTCCACCTTCCCTACGGTGCTTTCAACTGCCGATTCGTTGGCTGTCGAACGATTCCTCGATGGACGTATTCCTTTCAATGGCATCGCTCATGTCGTCCGAGGCGTTCTGGACGCGCACAAGCCAGCACCCGGCCCGGTGACCCTCGACGCGATTGCAGACGCCGAATCGTGGGCTGAGCAGGCGACCCTAACGGCGTTAAACGTCATGGCGTCTCACGATTAGATTCTGTCAGTCGTCTCACCGACCGGGGCCCGCCCCGGTACCTTCGACCGTCACTCCAGTAAAGCAACTGAGAACGGCATTTTCTGCAACGGAGGCGGCATGGTAATGATATCCATCAGCATCGGTGGTGTGGCCGTGACACTCATCGAGCCCAGCGTCCGCTTCAGCCGCATCATCCAGCGGACTGTGGATCGCGTATCCGTCCATCGCATAGGCGAAGATTGGGGTTTCGCCATCGATGGCCTCGCCGGATTCTGAGCAACCGACTGCACCGTGGAGATGATAACCAGCAACGGGGTTGATGTGGCCTCCACAATCGTCAAACGCTGCAATCGTGTATGCGCCGAGGATGGCATCAACGGGTGCCGGCGCATCGATGATGACACCGTTGAGCGTGATACCTAGGCTCCCATTCGCTGGTGTCACACTCTCGCTTGCAATGGGTGTTGTCGGTATCAAGACGGTTGAAGGAACAGGTTCTCCACTCGGAAGCCATTCAATCCGGCCTTCAACGCAATGATTTTGGTAGGCAGGGTCAACATCCGGACGTGCAGCAGCCTCGAACGCTTCAAGCGAGTCCGTGATATTCACATTGCCGTCGTCGTCATGCAGTTTCCAGTTGCTATCGTTGTAGATTTCGGGCAGACGAAGAATGAACTCACCATCGATGTCATAGACTGCGTTGCCATCAAACCAGATTCCCCCTTGTTCGGCAGTGGCAGACGTTGTCTCAGGGCAGAACGGCCCCACCTCATGGTTCGCCGGATACCCCGTCACCGTGATCGAATAGCAAGTCGTTTCCGTCCCGTCTGACAGAGCACAGTCTTCAGTTGTAACTTCCTCCGCCAGCGCGCCTTCGAAAAACAGGTCTATGTCGAGACCACCCACCGATGACGATGTAACACGCTCTGTAGCACTGTCGGTTGATGTTGCAGTCGACTCTGTTCCACCGCACCCAGCCACTAGCATCATCACAACAAGAAGGAACGCCGATGTTTTCATGGTTATCCTCTTCCAGATTGAGCGGAACGTAGCGGTCGAAGCTGTCCCAATTGAGTGAGGTGGCCTGAAGCACATCCGCTTGATTGTGAATCGAGCATACCCGAACTGTCGGTGACGTAGCAGAAGCCCACATCGATCATTCACGTTGTTCATGCATGACGCGTCATACGCCCATTGGTGACTTCGTGACGTTACCGCGACCGCATGAGGAGGCATTCAGCCTTAGGAATCGCCGTGATCGGTTATCCGGACATCTTCATGCTGGGTATTGTTCATAGCGCCCATATGCATGCAATGGGCAGTCCGCGACCCAGAACATTACCGTGTTGACACTCGGAGACATGATACATGCTCCCGTGTGTCGATATCGGAGGGAACTACGGACGCATAGCAAACCGAATGTTTACCCGCAAGTCGATGTAAGCGCACATATTGATCTAACAAACGGCTACGTACCACCAGAGAACGTTAGCTAGCCAGGCTGCACGTGCTGCACGTTCGTCGCAGTCGCAACTGTCACCGCGCGAACGGAAGTGGCACCGGCAAGCCAGCACGCATACGCGCATGCGTCCAGCGTAGCACCCGTCGTCACAACATCGTCGATCAACACGACCGACCGGCCGGCGACGTTATGGTCACATGAAAACGCGTCGAGGACGTTTTCTCGTCGTTGCTCGACATCCAGGCCCACTTGCGAGACGGTGGCCCGCGTCCGTGTCAGCGCATCAGTGTTGGGTATCGAGAGCATAGACGACACGACTTCAGCGACCTTCGCGCTCTGGTTGTAGCCGCGGGTTCGCACGCGGGACGAATGCAATGGAACTGGAACGAATACATCCGGACGCCATTTAAGTTCAGTAACAAGTCGCGCAAGTTCCCGTCCGCACCACTCGGATCGGGCAAACTCCCCCTGGTACTTTAGTTTGTAAATCATCTGCCGAACCGCTCCGTTAAAAACATATGTGGACCGGCACTGCATGAGTGCGGAGTTCCAGTCCTCACACCGCGAGCAAACCGATCCCGTACCGTCAGGGTGACCGCAGCGAATGCAAACTGATGTCAGGACAATCTGTCGTGTGTTGGCATCGCATGCCGGACACATCCAGTGGCCGCTGACGCCGCATCCAGCACAAACCGGAGGCAACAGCGTCTGGATGACAATTCCAACCGCTCTCGCCGCAAAGCGCGACGACCGAATACGTCGTAACAGCGACTCAGACTGCTCTCCGAGGTCAACATTAAGACGAGCGTTAGGATCGTTTAGCACGTTCATGGTGTTTCAGATCATCGCGGGGAAGCGCGAAGTTGATCACCGGCCTGACTTTTGCTTGACTCTATTGTTCCTACCGGCAATTCAACGACGTACTTCGCGCCTCGGGTGTGTATTGGGCCGATACGCCATGGCTTTATCGCGCGCTGGGCTCTGACGACGCGGTCATCACGGTCAACATAGAGAACGTCAATTGCGAATCGCATGAAGAACATGTGAATCGAACTGCACGGATCGATCAGCATACCCGAGTCCGGCGCTAGGCTCGTTCGAAACATCAACCCGCGAGCTCGTGAGAGCATCGAACGGGCGATCGTCACATTGCGGGCAATTGTTGTCCCTTTGGTGACGTTGAAGATTTCAACGATGGATCCATTTGACGGAGTTTGCACGGACCGACGCCTTTCCCATCCCGTTATCGACGAGCCACGCAACGCTCTACTGACAGCAAGGCATACTACTACGAGTTCACGCAGCATGGATGCTGGCTACGACACGATGACCGTCTTTGGCAGACCAAATAGCGGAGACGTTGTACACTGCGAAGACAAAATAGCGATTCTTCGCACCAATCCCAGCGATATTGATCGTCGATCAAGACGGTCATGCTTCTATATGGCAGGAAACGAGGATGAAAGCGACGCTCATACTTGAGTCTACGAATGCTACAGATGCCGGCGTAGTCCGAAAGCTGAACGAGGACTCATTGGGCGTCCGCGAGCCATCAGGGCCGCTTGAACGCGTCCAAAAGGGATCCTTGTGGGTGATCGCGGACGGAGTTGGCGCAAGTGGACGTGGACAGCAGGCGAGCCGTCTGGCGGCGCACTCGATTATCGACGCGTACTGGACATCCGCCATCCCCGAAACTGTCGATCGGCTCCGCAGCGCTGTCGAGCGCACGAATGGGCTTCTCTTTGCCCAGAACGACCCTCGAGCCTCAGCACAAGAGATCACCGGCGCAACGATGTTAGCTGGCGTAATCGTCGAAGATCGACTCTACGTCGCACACGTGGGACGATCACGAGCCTATCTCATCCGAAACGGCGAGATGCGACAGCTGACTGAGGATCACACCTGGGTCGCAGAACGCGTCCGATCCGGCGAGATTCCAGCAGACGCGGCGGCAAAGCACCCGCGCAGAAACGTCATCACGCGTTGTCTTGGTATCAAAGACACGATCCAGATCGATATGCACGACACCGACCTCCTCCCGGAGGACATCATCCTCTTCTGCTCCGATGGATTGCATCGACAAGTGCCCGACAGCGACATCCAACAGATATGCCAGAACTACCGCTCCGGTGCAGCTAACCGGTTGGTTGACGAAGCCAAGCGGCGTGGCGGCGAGGACAACATTACGACGGTCGTCGTCCAGATCAGTACGGTAACCCAGCAACACGACTCCACCGTCGATCGGCTCGCGGTCGTCAACCGAATCGGACGAGAACTTGCCATGAGCCTCGATGTCAACTCGACGCTTGGGTCAGTCATGCGTCAACTGATCGCGATGACTGGCGGCGAACGAGGCGCAGTCCTGCTTCGCGACGAGAACGGAACGCTCGTTCCCCGAGCGGCACACAACATCGGACCAGGTACGTTTGAAGACTATTCACGAACCGTTGCTACGCAGGCTCTCGCTGATAAAAAGCCCGTCGTTATCGCGAACGCGCTTGACGATCCATCGCTGAATAACTCGATGAGCATCGTCGGCTTGTCCCTCAGGTCGATTGTCTGCGTGCCATTGATTGTGAAGGAAACGGCAATCGGTGTTCTTTACGTCGATTCTGCCGCTCGTTCCAACGTTTTCGACCAGACCGATCTTGATCTGCTCGTATCGTTTGCATCGCTCGCCGCAACGGCTATTGAAAACGCTCGCCTCCACGAAACACTGCTAGTCCGCTCCAGAGAACTCGAAAATAGCCGAGCTCGGCAGGAGTCTCTGTTCCGTTCCCTGAGCAGCGGACTCATCGCGATTGATATCGACGGTACGATCACGCATTGGAATCCAGCAGCTGCGGAGATGATTGGTGTTCAGGCAGAAAAGGCGCTGGGATCGAAACTCAATGGTGTGTTGCCGAAGGCGCTGGCGTCGTGGATCAGTAACCTGGCAATCCAGGCAGAATTGGACTCCCAGACGTTCATGATGTCGCATGAATGGGAAGGGAATGTCGGAAATCGGGACCGCGCGATCATAGCTGGCCGCGTGGCGCGCATCAGAGACATTGATGGTCAAGCAGAGGGCACTGTATTCATTTTGAATGACCGAACCGACGTTGTCCTCCTCGAGGAAGCACGCCGCACCGAAGGCGCAGAGCGCGACAAGATGCGCGAACTGTTCCGCCGATACCTTGCCCCTTCCGTGGCAGAGCGACTGTTGAATTCGCCAGAGGCAGTTCAACTCGGCGGATCTCGCCAGGATGTCACCATCCTCTTTGCCGATGTTCGAGGTTTTTCCGGATTTTCGGAGCGCCATACTCCTGAAGAAGTCGTCGCGATGCTAAACCACTACCTCGCACTGGCAACGCAAGAAATATTTAACGAGCTTGGTACGTTGGATAAGTTCCTCGGTGACGGTGTCATGGCGATCTTTGGAGCGCCAGTTCCCGTGCCGAGCCACGAAATGGCCGCGGTTAAGGCGGCCCTGGCGATGCGTGCCAGCCTTGATCGGCTTCGAAGCGACACCGGCGTGCGTGTCGGTTTCGGCATCGGACTGAACGCCGGCCCAGCGATCGTGGGCAACATCGGCACATCTCAGCTGATGAACTACACAGCGATCGGGGATGTTGTCAATGTCGCGGCAAGGCTTCAGTCAGAAGCGCGGTCGGGGGAAATCCTGATTAGCCAGGCAGTGCTAGAACGTGTCAGAGATCAGGTCAACTTCGAGGAATTGTCCGACATTTATGTTAAAGGGCGGTCAGTGCCAGTTACGACGTACAAACTGCTGGGGATGCGGGAAGCATCCCCAGCTCCCGTTCGACGGTGACGATTCGGCGTCTCTCATTCGAAGTCAACCGTGACGAGTCGTCCAAACCATCGTCGCATCACTTGGCATCTCTTCTTCGACGATTTCTACCTCGTCTGGCTTTTCTTCAGAGGTAGATGGAGCAAGATCCGTCATCGTGGCGTCAGCGAAATCTGGTGCTGCAGTCACAATCGGAGCATTGCGAATCGGTTCTGGTCGGACTGGCTCGACAGGACGCTCCTCAATACGGCGCGGTGGCGGAGCAACGTACTGTCGTGAATCGACATCGAACCGCTGGCGAATCGACTGCAGGCGCTGCTCCATTTGCGCGCGCATCTGTGCCTCGAGAGCTTCAATGACTGCTCGCCTGAATGCTCGCCCATCAACGAATGATGGGAGCGCTGTCGTTGCCAACTCCTCTGCGGCTGCTTCTGTATCGACGCCACGATCTGCAGCTAGCTGGATGAGCAGATCGGCAAGCTCTTTTTCTCGCATGATAACGCTCCTAAAAGTCATGCTTTCCCGCAGATGGGGATCAGCCTGGTACGTCGTATCCATTACATAGTAATACGGCTTGGCTAATCCTGCGAGGTTGACCTGTGCATTGGGTGAACCGATGGTTATCATTTGCATCAACGTCTAGGCATTGGAGTCATTCACAGGCGAAGGCAGCGTGGAATCGTCCATCGGACTTCGGATGCGGCCTTTCGCTATCTCAAGCAGGCGCTGCTTGGCCGCCGAACTTTCTTCGAGATACGTTTCAAAAGCGTCTCTCGAGAGAGACAGCACCGCACACCGGGTGGATGCAACGACACTTGCATTGCGTGGCTGATCCGTCAGCAGTGAAAGTTCTCCGAAGAATTGTCCGATGCCGAGTCTCGCAATAATCTCAGGCTCTCGTTCTTCGTCGTCAAACTCACGCTCGACTTGTACTTCTCCGTCAACGACAACGAAGAAGTCACGACCCGGATCACCTTGTCGGACAATGACCGATCCGCTTTCCCATACTCGCTCTTCCATGTACGCCCTCAAGTCAGCAAATACTTCGTCGTCAAGCGGCGAATAGACTCCAAGGCGACCAGACTTCTGTAGATCTTTCAACCGTTGGTTCATCGTGTAGAGCATTGCTAGCCGGCGGCCAGCTACTTTCAGTCGTTCCCGCCGTGGGCGAACAAGAGATGGAATATCTAAGTGGATACTTCGACGAACTGGACGGCTCGTCAGCAACTCAAACGTGAGATGCACTGCAATCGCGCCGAATACTGCTGGCGTGTACCCTAATGCCGGAGTGACGTTTGACTGTCCGGTCATCTGGCGTTCAAACGCCGGCAGCATTTCAATCGGAAGCTTGACCGAGGCGAAGAGTCTCGATAGAAATTCGGCGGGTGTCAGGTCGCCAACTTCTACGTCCAAACACTTGCCGTCGAACAGCTTCACATCTGGATTGCGATAATCGTAGACGGCGCTCCATAAGGTACCCGCGACATCGTATCCACTGATGACCGGTTTTCGTAGACGGAGACCGGCCTGATGCAACGCGACTTTTGCCCGGAGAGCGGATGTCTCTGCCGCACTGATACCGTCGATGATGAGATCCGAAGTCGAAACGAACGACGAAACGTTGTCGGCTGTGACGCCATCGATACACGCTCGAATACCCACGAACGGATTGATCTCCAGCATGCGCTCCGCTATGACTGATACTTTGTTTCTACCGATATCCTGGACACGAACCGACTCCCGACCGGCATCCTCAGTTGCGTACTGTGCGTAATCGACCAACACCAACGATCCGGCACCAGCCCGCACCAGAGGTTCAATCGCGGCACCGCCGATAGCTCCACATCCTGCAACAAGAACTGTCGCTCGTCGCAATGCATCCTGTTGATCGTCACTGATGAAACCGCGATTGCGACGTGTTAGCTCATCGTAAAAGGCATCGGAGTTCATTGGTCACATTCTCACCGGAAACCGAGAACGATCCATAGCAATACGGCATTTAACAAAAGATCGAGAGACTAGCCAAGACAATCGATATAGCACGACAGATGGAACCTGAATCGGCCTGGACAGCCGAAGACCGAAGACACTGAAACGGTTGGCTCCGCAGTTCGTCGATTGCCTCGATACAAGTTCGACAGCGAGACCACTTCCTAGAGTGTCCTCGCTGTGAACACGCGCCAAAAACTTGTATCGTCGATTCGAAGATTCGTATGCCTTAGAAACCGGATATCAGCTTCGGGATTGCTGGACCCAGAATTACGGCGTACAGCGCTGGAAAGATCAATAGTGCCATCGGAAACAACATCTTGATCGGAGCCTTCTGCGCCTTCTCCTGGGCTCGTTGCCGCCGACGGATGCGAAGTTGGCGAGACTGGGTCCGAAGCACCTGGGTGATGCTCACACCGAGTTGATCGGCTTGAATGATCGACGCAACAAACACGTTCAGATCTTCGACGTTACAACGAGTTGATAGCTCACGCATTGCTTCCCGGCGGCTCTTTCCAATGCGCATCTCATGCAGCATTCGTCGAAACTCCCACGTTAGTTCGTTATCCCATTTCACTGCCACACGTTGGAGGGCAGGGTCAAAGCCAAGGCCGGCTTCGACCGAGATCGTCAGAAGATCGATCGCATCTGCCAGGGACATTTGGATGTTGTTTCTGCGTTCCTTGATTTTCCGACCTAACCAAATGCCGGGCATCATATAGCAGATACCGGCCACGACAATCGGAAACAGAACAAGTTGCACCAACGACTGCCCACTAAATGCCATGAGCAGAAATATCAGTCCACCGCCGATACCCGCTAGAACCAATTTCAATCCAAGGAATTCAGCAACTCCGAGTTTTGACGGACTGCCTGCCTCGATAAGTTGCGTACGAATCTTTTCAGTGCTCGAACGGGGCGTGAAACGAGACACCGAACGAGCGAATTTTAGGAAGAATGGCGCCAGAACGCGCTGCGAAAAAGGAAGAGCTAACTCTAATTCCTCCAATGTGAACTGCCGGTCGGAGAACTGGGCAAGTCTCTCTTCAATTGATATATCTGCGACAGGTCGACGCATGCCAAAATATAGGATAAAGCATGCGACGCCAGCCATACCCAACGCCAGTGGTAGCATTATCGACGTTTCCAACTTGGTGCTCCATATCTTTTGACGTACCGAACGTTGGCTAGATCTTGATTGCGACAATCTTCCGCATTACGAAGTAGCCCATGACGAGCAATATCGCCGCACCAATTGGTATACACACCCATGGCCAAACAAAAATACCCATCATGTATTCAGGATTTATGAAGAAAAGAATCGCTGACAATCCAAGAGGCATAACGGCGATAACATTTCCTGCGAGCTGCTGCTGCGCCACCAGTACGCCAATTTCGCCCTTTATTCGAACGCGCTCTCGGATCGTTTCACCGATGATGTCCAGGATCTGTCCGAGATTTCCGCCAATTTCCTGCTGGATGCCAATAGCGCTGATCATGAGGTCCAGATCTTCGCTCGGCACGCGGCGGAGCAGATTGCTTAGGGCTTGTTGCGTTGATATACCTAGACCGACTTCCCGAACCACACGACGAAACTCATCACACATCGGTGCCGGAGATTCTCGCGACACGAGTTCCATCGTCTGGAGAAGACTGTAACCTGCGCGCAGCGAATTCGCCATCAAGCCGATCGTGTCGCCGAGCTGGTTCACGAACTTCTTTTGACGTCGGCTGGCTCGTTGCTTCAAGTAGATTGGGGGCACCATCCAGCCAAGAATTGCGATTGCGATTCCGAACAATACTGCCAGGCCAATCTGTGCCCGGCCCATGAACAGGCCCAATAGGAAGCCAAAACCTGCCGCACCACCGCGAACAGCGATGAACTCCCCAACGGTCATCTTGAGGTCGGCTCGTGTCAGTGCAGCACTGGTATTCTCACCAAAGGAGGTTCCCTTTGCGGCTCGTTCAAGGCGCTCGCTTACCATCGATGCCGTTCCGGCATTCGACTCTTCGGAAGTAATGCCCTCGACGATACTTCCGTATCGATCGAGTCGATCTTCCATTTCCGGCGTCGACGCTCGTCGACGAGACGCCTGAACACCAAAGGAAATCAGTCCGACTGAGAGAAATACAAACAACGCGGCGGCGATTGTAATGAGTTGTGACGATTCCATCTGCCCCTCAGTTCTGGACGATCGTGAACGATTTAGCCGAAGAGACGCTCATGCGCACCGAAGATGTTTGGCGGCAGAAATACGTTGTACTGTTCGAGTTGCGCGACAAATTTCGGTCGGATACCGGTTGGCTTGATACGACCAACTATCTTTCCGTTCTCGACTCCTGATTGCTCGAACACGAACACATCCTGGAGAACGATAACGTCACCCTCCATGCCCTGGACTTCCGTTACCGCAGTGATCCGGCGGCTTCCGTCCTTCATACGAGACTGGTGCACGATCAAGTCAACGGCGGCTGCGATCTGTTCACGGATGGCACGGACGGGCAGATCGACGCCAGCCATCAAGACCATCGTTTCAAGACGTGAGAGTGTGTCACGTGGGCTGTTTGAGTGTGCCGTCGTCATTGAACCGTCGTGACCAGTGTTCATCGCCTGAAGCATGTCGAGCGACTCACCGCCGCGACACTCTCCGACGACGATCCTTTCTGGGCGCATACGCAGCGAGTTGATAACCAGGTCTCGAATAGCGACTTCGCCACGCCCTTCAATGTTTGCTGGACGAGACTCCAACGTTACGACGTGTTCCTGGCGCAACTGGAGTTCAGCAGCATTCTCAATCGTGACGATTCGTTCGTCGTCGGGAATGAACGACGAGAGGATGTTGAGGGTTGTCGTTTTCCCAGAACCGGTACCACCGGAGACGACGATATTGAGCCGGGCCTTCACGCACGCTTCGAGAAACATCACCATTTCAGGTGACATTGTTCCGAACCGAATCATGTCGTCGGTTGTCAGCGGATCTCGAGCGAACTTCCGAATCGTTAATACTGGTCCGACAAGCGAAATCGGGGGAATGATGGCGTTGATACGAGAACCGTCAGGGAGCCGGGCGTCGACCATTGGCGAGCTCTCGTCAATGCGACGTCCGAGGGGGCTGACAATGCGATCGATGACACGCATTACATGATCGTCGTCCTGGAATTGAACATCCGTCAATTCGAGTCGACCATTTCGTTCGACATACACCTGCTTCGGGCCGTTTACCATGACTTCAGAAACGGAGTCATCGTTCAGGAGCGGTTCGATTGGACCATAGCCGAGAATTTCCGCAGCGATCGCTTCAAACAGCCGAAGGCGCTCGACGCGGGTCAGAACGATCGATTCGGACTCTAGAACTGACGTGAATGTATCTTCGACAGTTCGACGAACCTCGTCAGCGTTTGAAAGGTCCATCCTTGGATCAAGTTCTGCGATCAAGCGATTTTGAACGCGGCTCTTCAAGTCGTTGAACGAGTCGGTCCGCTGCCCACCATTTTGTCCGAGCGATGGACGACGTAGACTGCTACTCCCGCCCGCGCCTGCAGCCGACGGTTGACCGCCCAATGAAGGGCGGGCCAGTCCGGACGTACCCGATTGACCACTAGAGCTAAGCGATCTGGTGCCAAGTGATCCGGTCACTTGTGATTCGGTAGCTTCTGGTGCGCCGTCTACCGACGCCGGAGCGGAACCGTCCGCAGTCCCGGTAGTACCGATTCTTCTCAATAGCGACATTCTGGAACCTTCCCTACTGGCCAGTCGAGAGCTGGCAACACGTCAGCCTAACTAGCAACACGGCTACCAAGCAGTTTTCGAACGAGACCGGTTCGCTGCGCTCGAGGATCTACACCGACGATCGACATTTCGGGGTTCAGGAAGGCAAGAACTTCTCGCGCCATCCGATTAATTTCCTCAGTCACTTTGCTGTCGTTCGCCGTCGAAACCACCGGGACACCCTCGTTGACACTTCGAAGGACTGGTCCCGGCTCGTCCGGAATCCGTGCCCAGATTTGCCGTCGCAGGCTCTCACCAATCTCAGATGCCGGGATTCCGGAATAGGTGTTAGATCGGTTCAAGACGAGGCGGAGACGATCCTCCGGATATCCGAGGAGTTCAGTGACTTCCAGAAACTGACGGGCATCTTTAATCGAAGCCATGTCCATCGTCACGACAAGCATTAGCATGTCAGCAGCGTCGAACACTCCTAGATTGAGATCATCGAAACTCGGCCGTGTATCAACAATGATCACGTCGAACATCGTCGTCATCACGGAGATCAGACTCTTCACGAGATCGGCGGTGACGACTTCAGCTTCCTGAGGAGATGGTGGAGCGAGCAGCAACTGAACGCCGCTTCCATGTTCAACGATAATGTTGTTGATCAGCTCCGTGTCCACTTGACGAGCGTAAGGAACGGCGTCGAGCATCGTTTTTGAATCGCTGACGTTCATCATCACACCGATGTCGCCAAACGCGATGTTTGCATCGACCAGTGCAACACGTAGCTGACTTTGCTGTCGAATCGCGACCGCGAGATTCGCCGCTATCGTTGATCGCCCAGTTCCTCCCTTTACGCCAGCGATACAAATGACGACTCCTTTATCGGAGCTGCGCGTCGAGGGAGCTGCGACCGAATTCGGCTCTTGGCTTATAACCTGCTGCATTTGTATTTTCGGAGCATTGGCATGCACGGTACGAATGCCGTCTAGTAGTTCGTCGAGGCCGAAGGGCTTGACAAGATACTCTCGCGCTCCGGCCGTCATCGAGCGACGAAGCACATCCGGCTCATTGAGCACCGACATCATGATGACACCGATGCTGGGTAGCTGCGACATGATCGTTCGAGTGGCCGTGATGCCGTCCATATCCGGCATGTTAACGTCCATCAGAATGATGTCTGGGCGCTTCGCCAGGGCGAAATCGATTGCTTCCTGACCGCGAGAGGCAGTCCCCATGATCTCGATGTCTGATTCAAACTTCAGCAGTCGCTCGACGTTATCTCGACTTTCCTGGACATCGTCGACAATGAGAACGCGAATCTTGTTGGCCACGCTTACTGCGCTCCAGTCTCAGGCAGTCGCACCGTCTTCGGGACTGGCAACTGGTACTGGGTCACGAGCAGTTCCATGTTTGCGCCTATCGTCTGAGCAATTTCCTCATCTTCAGCCCCTCGGAGGATGACGCGATACGTCCCGACGGTGGTCATCATATGCACGAGCTCAGCCTGGTCTGGAGTGACTTCAATCACGAGGAAGTTAGTCCCATTGGATCCACTCGCAGCACTGTCACCACCTCCAGTCAGTGCACTTGGCGTGATAACGCGAAGCACTCTAATGTTCTGGAGCACGGTCTTGGCGATTGGGTTGCCGCTATCTTCGTCCCTGATGATGAACCGGGAACCCGGCTCACCCGGATACGGGTACGGTGCTGGATCGGGTGTCTCTCCAAACGGCGGAATAATGACTTCCGTCTGGAGGGTGAGCTCGTCCAGCAATTCGAGCGGTGTCGTTGGTGTGACACGAATGAGTTCGGCATTGATCTCGTAGACGATGTCGATGCTGTCGTCCTGCCGGATCAAGCCAGCGACGAGATTGTTCTGATCAACGATCAGAGAGATCGCGCGTGATCCTGCTTCCAATTCTTCGGCGATTCCAGAGACTTCAAGGCGTGACCGAAGAATCTGCTGACCTTCAACGAGTTCCTCGCTGTACGCAAATCCAATAACCTCGTTGATGCGTCGCGGATGATCGTCGGGGTTGAGAATATCTGAATCTTTGACGATCACCTCTTCGAGATCATCAGCCTTTAGCTTCACATGCGGATCGATATCACGTTTGGCCTGCACGATTGTGATGTCCTGGGCGGTAGGTTCCCTGTCGCCAGAGGATTCCGAATCATCGTCTCCACCCGATAGTGCAAACAACGCCAGCAGCACAGCTGCAAGTCCCATTACTACGCCCACGATTATGAGCAGCCGACCGCTTCGTCGCATTAACATCTCCCTACGATCTCAGATCGCAAGCTCACCAGCGCACGGACAGCTACGATGGAACTCCACCCGGCTGCGTACTATTGATGATAGGAATTGGCAAATTGGCGAACAATAGTACGATGGTAACGAGAGCGTTTTGCTTATTCAGATCGGGCGAAAAGCAATTGATCGATTACGGCCTAAAGTTCAGGGGATTCGTGGCGTGCGCGATGTGACATCTGTGCACAATGACGGCACTACCAGTTTTTTTGGAACTGATCCGTTGTCAAGAATTGTGTCGATCGAGCGTTCTGGAGATCGCAGTGTCCGGCTGTTCAGACGCACGCTATCCGGTGTCGATGAGACGACCGATACGTTGTCCCCCTGGCTCGTGATCTCTGCCGATACCGCGCGAACAATGCGCGAGGGTGTGATTGATATAGAGGTTCTCCAGGGATCGTCGCTGTTTTCACATCGAGTCCGATTTGATTCGTGGTCCGCTTGGCAAGCCGCGAACCGAGCGTTACGAGATGCGAATATCCCTCTCATTGCGTTCTCGTCTCCGGCAGAGCAGTATCTGATAGATACTGGCCGTGGTTGTTTCCGCGATATTCAGTTTGATGAACTTCATCGAGCACAGATTGACATTGAGACACTAGGTCTCGATCCAACGATTGATGAGGCGCGAATCGTCTTGATCACAGCGTCGATCAACGGTCGAGAACCGGTCGTTTTCCGAGGCGATCACCTGTCTGAGGCCGAAATGATCGATTCGCTAACGTCCTGGATACAGTTGCAGGATCCAGACATCATCGAGGGGCACAACATCTTCAATTTCGACTTGTCGTATCTTGCCGAGCGAGCAAGACGGTTTAACGTGTCGCTACGATGGGGAAGAGATCGTTCGCCGATTCGCTTCGGCAATGAGCAACGATTCAAAGCCGGAGCCCGGACAATTCCGTTTCGATCAGCGTACGTGTACGGGCGTCATATCATTGATACCTATCAGCAGGTGCAACGCTATGACACGGCTGGTCAACTAGATTCGTACGCGTTGAAGCCAGTCATCTCTGCGCTGGGACTGGGTCGTACCGACAGAACCTTTGTCGCGGGAGAACGGATCGCAGACGTCTGGGAACACGACCGTCAGGCGTTGATTCGCTACGCGATTGACGATGTACTTGACGTCAATGCGCTCAGCGAACTTATCCTCCCGACCGAGTTGTATCAGACGAGAATTCTGCCGCGGAGCCTGCAATCGAGTGCCACTGGCGGCCCTGGCGAAAAAATCAACGATATGCTTGTCCGTGCCTATCTAACGGTTGGACACAGCATTCCCGGTCCCGCTTCCCCACGAGAGTACCCTGGCGGTTACACAGAGATACGAGCAATCGGTCGGTTCTCGCCAATCGTCAAATGCGACGTAGAGAGTCTCTATCCATCCATCATGCTCACTGATCAAATTTCACCGGCTTCGGATTCGCTGCTGGTGTTCCTTCCAATGCTTCGCTCCTTGACCGAACAGAGGCTACATGCAAAACGAGCACAGCAACGAACGACAGGCGTCGACCAGGCACGTTGGAACGGAATCCAGTCGAGCTATAAAGTTCTAATCAACTCGTTCTACGGATATCTCGGCTACGGTAGAGCGTACTTTAGCGATTACGATGCCGCTCGGAGAGTGACGCTCCGGGGCCAAGCCATCGTGCAGCAAATCGTCGACGAGCTCGAGGCACGAGGCGCTCTGCCGATCGAGATCGACACCGACGGAGTATTCTTTCAGCCTGTAAACAACGATTCGACGCATCAAGACGAACTAGCGCTGATCGACGACGTTTCCGCGGCGCTGGGCACTGGGATTCGCCTCGCGCATGATGGTCGCTACCAGGGCATGCTATCGCTGAAACTCAAGAACTATGCGTTGCTCGAGTACGATGGGCGGGTGATTCTTAAAGGGAGCAGTTTACGCAGCCGACGTGAAGAGCTCGTACTTCGAAGATTCGTTCGGGATGCTGTATCTCGCCTGCTCCAACCCGAGCTCTACGGGCCGGTTCGCGACTATTATCTCGACGTCGCCGAACGAATCGTGACAGGTCAACTGGGATCTGATGAAATCGGGCGTTCGGAGACGGTGACGGACCAGACGCACACGAGTGACTCGAATCGCCGTCTGGCCAACGCGATTGGTGAGCAACGGGTTGGAGAGCGAGTCCAGATTTACCAACGGAACGACGGGAATCTCGCGTTGATCTCAACATATAACGACGACGAAGACCGCAACTACCTCCTAAAGAGGCTGCGAGACATGGCCGAACGCTTTAGACCGTTATATCCAACTCAAGCAGAGTTTGAGCACACGTTCCCAGTCGTCTCATCGCGCACTGATATGGAGGCGTTGCGAGAAACGCGCCAGGCAGTTCAACTCGACATGTTCGGAGATAATTAGACGAAACCGTAGGCGCGATCCCAGACAAACACGAACCCTCCGGCGCAATGCGCCGAAGGGTTATTTGGTAGCGGGGGCGGGATTCGAACCCACGACCTTTGGGTTATGAGCCCAACGAGCTGCCACTGCTCCACCCCGCGGTGGTGAGAATACGAGAGAGCGTCTTGATGCTTGTCCCTTCGGGAGTGTGCGCAGCGGCCTCGCCTCCCACACAGTTGCCCGTGCAGTACTCTCCGGCGCTGCCATGGGGCACGACCAGGTTCGGGATGGAGCTGGGTGGTTCCATGGCGCTCTCGGCCACGCACACACCCGAAGGGAAAAA